>JAXEXP010000175.1:0-29387 GCA_034113365.1 Candidatus Spyradocola sp. | reverse complement strand
CTTAATCCATAGGCAGATGGAAAATCGCTTCCGATACAGAAAAATTCGTGTGCGGCAAGGCCGTGCGCGAATTTTTCTGCAATTCGAAAAAGATGAGTATTCATCTTTTTCGAGCCTGTCGACTTTGTCGACAGGCTGAGCTTCCCCTCAAGGGGAAGCCATAGGATCATGCCGCTGCAGTATTGCGAGTTTCTGACAATCGGGGAGTTCTGCAAAGGCGCAGGGCTCTTTTTTTATGAAAATTTTGGAGAGCGGGCGAAAACATTTGACGAAACAGAAAGTTAACGGTATAATGTAATCTTGACAACACATGCAGTGTGCGCTGCGCGCGCACTGTAAGCAAACGAGGAGGTCCAAGCCACATGAAACGGAAAAGTGCCATCAACTTGGCGGTTGTGGTCGTACTGATCATAGCCTTTGGCGCACTGGCCATCTTTGGACTGAACATCGGCGCGTTGGAGATCAAGCCCCTTGCGAACGGTATTTCGCAGGGCCTGGATCTGCGCGGCGGCGTGTCTGCCGTCTACGAGGCCGTAGACGACGGTCAGTCCGACTACGAGAATCTGCTCAGCGGCACCATGGCGGTGCTGCGCAACCGCCTGACCGGACAGGGCTTTACCGAGGCCACCGTCACCCAGCAGGGCACCAACCGCATCCGCGTCGAGATCCCCGATGTGGACGACCCCAATGAGATCCTGACCATCATCGGCCAGCCCGCAAAGCTGGAGTTCAAGACCGAGGACGGCACCGTCATCATGGACGGCGGCTCCGTCAAGTCCGCGGAAATGGGCTACTATGAGGGCGCGCCCGTGGTGCAGTTCGAGCTCAACAGCACCGGCACCGACGCCTTTGCCAAGGCCACGGCCGAGAACATCGGCAAGGTCATCACCATTGAGCTGGACGGCGAGGTCATCTCCGCGCCCACCGTCAACACCGCCATCACCGGCGGCCAGGGCTACATCGAGGGCGACTTCACCGCAGAATCCGCCCAGAACCTGGCCATGCTGATCCAGTCCGGCGCGCTGCCGCTGGACATCGAGCAGCTGGAAGTGCGCACCATCTCGGCTACGCTGGGTGAGGACGCGCTGTCCACCTCCGTCACCGCCGCCATCATCGGCGTGGCGCTGGTGATCCTGTTCATGATTATCATGTACCGCCTGCCCGGCATCGTGGCCACGCTGGCACTGCTGATCTACATGCTCATCGACCTGTTCCTGCTGGCGGTGATCCCGGGCGTGCAGCTGACGCTGCCCGGCATCGCGGGCATCGTGCTGTCCATCGGCATGGCCGTGGACGCCAACGTCATCATCTTCGAGCGCATCAAGGAAGAGCTGCGCGCCGGCAAGACCGTCCGCGCGTCCGTGGAGAGCGGCTTTAAGCGCGCCTTCACCGCCATCCTTGACTCCAACATCACCACCATCATCGCCGGCGTCGTGCTGATGCTCTTTGGCGCGGGTTCCATCAAGGGCTTTGCCATCACGCTGACCATCGGCGTTGTGGCCTCCATGTTCACCGCGGTTGTGATCACCCGCTTCCTGCTCAAGCAGATGGTGGGCCTGAACCTGACCAAGCACAGCCTCTACGGCGTAAAGGAGGGCAAATAACATGAAGTTCTCCAAGAATTTTAAGTTTATGATCCTCGTGCCCGCCGTCATCATACTGGCCGGCATCATCGTGGGCATCGCCTGCGGCGGCATGAACCTGGGCATCGACTTTACCGGCGGCACCATGATGACCATCGACATGGGCCAGGACTTCGACTCCT
The DNA here is from genome assembly GCA_034113365.1 of Candidatus Spyradocola sp. Lineage (GTDB taxonomy): Bacteria > Bacillota > Clostridia > Christensenellales > UBA1750 > Spyradocola. Next base: position 27,622 of record JAXEXP010000175.1, on the reverse strand, counting down.
CCGTGGTGGTCAAGGCCTTTGAGAACCAGGGCTTTGCCGCGCAGGACATCGCGGTGACGGTCTCCGGCTCCGGCGCGGAGGCGCAGGCGCTGGTCAAGTTCCCCGACACCAACGACGGCGAGAAGGAAAATGAGATCCGCGCCGCGGTCGAGGACGAGATCCAGACCAGCTACCCCGACGCCGTGGTCGCCTCCACCGAGCGCGTGGGCGCCGTTGCGGGCCGCGAGCTGGTGTGGAACGCCATCTCCTCCGTCGCCATCGCGTGCGTGCTGATGCTGATCTACATCTGGTTCCGCTTTGAGCTGCACTTCGGCGTGACCGCCGTGTGCGCGCTGCTGCTGGACGTGGCGGTGATGCTGTCCATGGTGACCATACTGCGCCTGCAGATCAACTCCTCCTTCATCGCGGCGGTGCTGACCATCGTGGGCTACGCCATCAACGACACCATCGTCATCTTCGACCGCATCCGCGAGAACCGCAAGCTCGTCTCCAAGAAGGACATGGGCGGCGCGCAGATCGCGGACAAGTCGGTGCTGGAGACGCTGCCCCGCACCATCAACACCACCATCACCACGCTGCTGACCATCGTGACGCTCTACATCCTCGGCGTGACCTCCATCCGCGAGTTCGCGCTGCCCATCATCATCGGCCTGATCGCCGGCAACTTCACGTCCATCTTCATCGCGCCCTCGCTGTGGGGCCTGTGGCAGGATAGGACCGACGCGGCCAAGGCGGCGGCAAAGCAGGGCAAGAAGGCCAAGAAGTAAATACAGGCGGCGTATTTCGCGCCAGAACCCTAACAAGGCTTGCAAAAGGCTGCCGTGCGTCTCCGTGCCCACGGCAGTCCTTTGTTTATTTCAAATGAACCCCATTTACGAGGAGGCAGGGCTATGCTGGAATTCCGCAGGCGAGCAAAATTGAATGAAGAGGCCGTTGCGGTGCTGCAGGGCATGGGCCTCCCGCTGCGCGTCGCCCAGCTGATGGCGCTGCGCGGCATTGCAAACGAGCGCGACGCGCAAAAGTACCTGCATCCCAGCCTGGACGACCTGTACGACCCCTATCTGCTGCACGACATGGACAAGGCGGTGCGGCGCATCCGGCAGGCGCAGGAAAAAAAGGAGCGCGTGTGCATCTACGGCGACTACGACGCCGACGGCGTGACGGCGACCTCGCTGCTGCTGCTGTACTTCCGCTCCATCGGCATCGACGCGGGGTATTACATCCCCGACCGGCACGAGGAGGGCTACGGCCTGAACGTGGCGGCGGTGCGGCAGCTGGCGAAGCAGTACGACCTGATGGTGACGGTGGACTGCGGCGTGACGGCGGTGGAGGAGGTGCGTCTGGCGCGCGAGCTGGGGCTGGAGGTGGTGGTGACGGATCACCACCACGCGGACGAGACGCTGCCCGACTGCCCCATCGTCAACCCGCGGCTGCACGGGTACCCCTTCCCGTACCTTGCGGGCGTGGGCGTGGCGGCAAAGCTGGTGCAGGCGATGGGCGGCATGGACGCGCTGCGGCCCTACCTGGACATCGTGGCGATCGGCACGGTGGCGGACATCGTGTCGCTGACGGACGAGAACCGCGCGCTGGTGCAGGCGGGGCTTGCGGCGGCGTCGCACGCCACGCGGCCGGGGCTGCTGGCGCTGATGGAGGTGGCGGGCCTGCGCGGAAAGCCGCTGTCGAGCTCGTCCATCGGCTTTGCGCTGGGGCCGCGCATCAACGCGGGCGGGCGCATCGGGCACTCGTCGCGGTCGGTGGAGATGCTGTGCACGCAGGACATGGATCTGGCGCGCAAGATCGCAAGCGAGCTGGAGAACCACAACCAGATCCGCCAGAGCCAGGAGCAGGCCATCATGGCGGAGGCGCTGGCGCAGATCGAGGAGCAGGCGGACTTCATAGGTGACCGCGTGCTGGTGGTCGTGGGCGAAAACTGGAACGCGGGCGTCATCGGAATCGTGGCCTCGCGGCTGGTGGAGCGCTACAACCGTCCGGCGTTCGTGCTGGCGCGCGAGAAGGACACCTATGTGGGCTCGGCGCGGTCCATCCGGGGCGTGCCGCTGTTTGACCACATGCAGAGCATCGCGGACGTATTCGTGCGCTACGGCGGGCACGACATGGCGGCGGGGCTGACCATCGAGAGCCGGCGGCTGGACGAGTTCAAGCGGCGCATCAACGACGAGATGCTGCTGCTGGACGACGGCGCGTGGATCCCCAGCCAGGACTACGACCTGGAGATGCGGCTGCCCGAGCTGACGCTGGAGTTTCTGGATTCGCTCGAGTGCATGCAGCCGATGGGGCAGGGCAACACCGTGCCCGTGTACCTGCTGCGCGGCGTGACGGTGACGAATGCGCGCACGATGGGCGCCAACAACGCGCACCTGCGCATGCAGATCAGCCAGGACGGGTGCATCATGGACGCGGCGGCCTTTAAGATGGGCTGGCGCGCGGGGCAGGCCGTGGGGCTGATGGACATGCTGGTGACCATCGACCGCAACGAGTGGCAGGGCAGGACGTCGCTGCGGCTGTACGTCAAGCAGTTCAAGCCCTCGGACGAGCACTACTTTACCAACTTGCAACAAACCGATGAGCAAAGAATGCGTGATTTTTTGTCCATGGTTATGTATAATGATAGCAAACCCCGGTTCCGGCGGTATCTGACGCTGAAGGAGGACGCGGCGGCGGAGCGCGTGGCGCATCTGCTGCGCGGGAACCTGTCGGGCACGCTTCTGCTGTACGGCGCGTGCGGCACGGCGCGCGTTTGGTCGGAGAAGCTGGAGGAGATGGGGCTGCTCAGCCGCGTGGGGCGCAGCGTGGGGCGCGAGCCCGACGACCGGTGCGCCTACAACCTGATGACCAGCCCGGCGTACCTGAGCGCGAAGCAGTTTTCCTGCTACCGCAACATCGTGCTGCTGGACGGCGCGGTGAGCAACGCGTTTGTGGACAAGATACTGGAGGTATCGCCCAACGCCGTGGTGCTGGCGCTGCCGCTGCAGCAGGAGCTCAAGGACGCGCTGCGCGAGGCGGCGCCGGACGTGGCGCGCGTGCGGCAGATCTACAAGGCGCTGCGGGCCTCCCAGCGCTTCTGGGCGGGCGCGTCGAACCTTGCGCAGGTCAGGGGCGTGCTGGCGCGGCAGCTGCCCGTCAAGCTGCCCGAGCTGCACATCGCGCTGTGCGAGCTGCGGGACATGCAGCTGGCGGAGTACGCCGACCGGCCCTTCCGGCTGCGGCTGGTGGAGGCGCAGGGCAAGAGGGACTTTAACACCACGGCCACGGTGCAGTGGCTGGAGGAGAGAATCAAATAGACACAGAGCGCAGGAGGAAATACTATGGATTTGAAGGATTCGGTGCGCAGCATCAAGGATTTCCCCAAGAAGGGCATCATTTTCCGCGACGTGACCACGCTGTTCAAGGACCCGGAGGCGTTCCATCAGCTGATGGACGAGCTGGCGGCGTCGCTTGCGGACAAGAACGTCGACGTGGTGGTGGGGCCGGAGGCGCGCGGCTTTGCAATGGGCGCGCCGCTGGCGTACCTGCTGCACGCGGGCTTTGTGCCGGTACGCAAGCCCGGCAAGCTGCCCGCGGAGGTTCTGTCCTACTCCTATGACCTGGAGTACGGCTCGGACACCATTGAGATCCACAAGGACGCCATCCGTCCCGGCATGAAGGTGGCGGTGGTGGACGATCTGCTGGCCACCGGCGGCACGGCGCTGGCTGCCTGCAAGCTGATCGAGCAGCTGGGCGGTCAGGTCGTCGCGGTGCGCTTTGCCATCGAGCTTGAGGGCATGGGCGGCCGCGAGCGGCTGGGCGAGTACGACGTGCAGGCCGCGATGGGCTTCGAGGGCGACTGAGCACAGCATTGACAATACCGCAGCGCGCATGCAGAAGGAGGGATGCACATGCCGCAGGTTGCGTATACCAAGGAATACTTTGACGGGCAGATCGACAAGCTCGTGGACACCATGAAGAAATACGACCCCAAGGTGGACGGCGGTGTGGTGCATGCGGCCTTCGACTTTGCCATCAGCGAGCACGGGGTACAGGTGCGCGAATCGGGCGAGCCGTACATCGTGCACCCGCTGAAGGTGGCGGAGATCCTCGCGTCGATGGAGATGGATCAGACCACCATCGTCGCGGCGCTGCTGCACGACTGCATCGAGGACACCAAGGCGTCGTTTGAGACCATCGAGGCGCAGTTCGGCTCGGACGTGGCGCATCTGGTGGACGGCGTGACCAAGCTGGACGGCATCGAGTTCCGCACCAAGGACGAGCAGAAGGCGGAATCGCTGCGCAAGATGTTCTTTGCGATGGCAAAGGACATCCGCGTGGTCATCATAAAGCTCGCCGACCGCCTGCACAACATGCGCACGCTCAAGTTCTGCAAGGAGGAAAAGCGCGTGCGCACCGCGCGGGAGACCATCGAGGTCTACGCGCCGCTGGCCAACCGTTTGGGCATCAACTCCATCAAGTGGGAGCTGGAGGACCTGTGCCTGCGCTACCTTGACCCGGAGAGCTACTACGAGCTGGTGGACCGCGTCAACATGAAGCGCGAGGAGCGCATGGAGGCCATCAACCGCATCATCGAGAAGCTGTCCAAGGCGCTGGAGGAGGCGGGCATCAAGGCGGAGGTGACGGGCCGGCCCAAGCACTTCTACTCCATCTACAAGAAGATGAAGAAGAAGGGGCTGTCCTTTGACCAGATCTACGACCTGATCGCGGTGCGCGTGCTGGTGGACACCCAGCAGGACTGCTACGCCGCGCTGGGCGTGGTGCACACGCTGTGGCGGCCCATCCAGGGGCGGTTCAAGGACTACATCGCGGTGCCCAAGGCAAACGGCTACCAGTCGCTGCACAACACCATGCTGGGCGATCAGGGCATGCCCTTTGAGGTGCAGATCCGCACCCACGACATGCACCGCGTGGCCGAGTACGGCGTCGCGGCGCACTACAAGTACAAAAACGGCGGCAAGTCCACGCAGTTTGATGAGACGCTGAACTTCGTGCATCAGCTGATGAACATCGACAACGAGGTGGACGACACCAAGGAGTTCATGGAGACGCTGAAAAAGGAGCTGTTCTCCGACGACGAGGTGTTCGTGTTCACGCCCAAGGGCGACGCCATCGACCTGCCCAAGGACTCCACGCCGCTGGACTTTGCCTACCGCATCCACAGCGCCGTGGGCAACAAGTGCGTGGGCGCCAAGGTCAACCAGCGCATCGTGACGCTGGACACCAAGCTGCAGACGGGCGACATCGTGGAGATCATCACGTCGGCCTCGTCCAAGGGGCCGTCGATGGACTGGCTCAAGATCGTCAAGACCACCGAGGCCAAGTCCAAGATCCGCGCGTACTTAAAGGCCTCTTTGCGCGACGAGAACATACTCGTTGGCCGCGACATGATCGAAAAAGAGGCGCGGCGGCAGAACCTGGACCCCGGGAAGCTGCTCAAGGCGGAGTTTTTGGAGAAGATCCAGCGCAAGCAGGGCTTCAAGAGCCCCGACGACATCTTTGCCTCCGTGGGCTTTGGCGGCATGACGGCGGTGCAGGTGGTCATGCGCCTGAACGAGGAATACAAAAAGACCGTCAAGGAGGAAGAGCCGCCCGTGCCCGAGGTGCGCCCCGAGCGCCCCAGCACGCAGAAGAAAAAGGCGCGCGAGCAGGCGGTGTTCGTCAAGGGCGAGGACGGCATGCTGGTGCGGTTCGCGCACTGCTGCAACCCGGTGCCGGGCGACGACATCGTGGGGTACATCACCCGCGGGCGCGGCGTTTCGGTGCACAGGCGGGATTGCAGCAACCTGAAGGACGGCTCCATGGAGGGCATGCGCATGATCGAGGTGGCGTGGAACACCGGCGCGTCCTCCTCCTTCAACGCCGACCTTCAGCTGATCGGCTACGACCGCAGCGGGCTGATCGCCAGCCTGACCACGATGCTGGCCGGGCTGAACATCCCGCTGATGGCCATCTCCGCGCGCAGCACCAAGAACAAGACCACGGTCATCAACCTGACCGTCGAGGTCAAGGACAAGGAGCAGCTGGCGATGGTGATGAAGCAATTCCAGAAGAATCCGGACATCATCGAGGCATATCGAGCGGTAACTTAGTCAAATGAATGGGCTTTGCCCATTCATTTGAGGGACATTTTTTGACCCGCGCGCTATGCGCACAAGTCAAAAAATACAGGAAGCAAGTTTTTCTCCGGCGTGTAAACACGCCTGCGAAAAACTTTATCCTCGGCGGGGTACACGCCCCCGCCTGCGGAAAGAAACCAAGGGGGGCTGCGGCCCCCCTTGGGAATCCCCGGGGTTCTTCTGGGGGCAGTTTGGGCGAAAAACACGGGGCGGGCTGGGTCGCTGGCTCGCCCCTTTGTGCAGAGAGGGAGTTTTTTTATGAGAATCGTTGTGCAGCGCGTGACGCGGGCGTCGGTGAGCATCGGCGGCGAGATGGTTTCCAGCATCGGCAAGGGACTGATGGTGCTCATCGGCGTGGAGGTGGGCGACACCGAGCAGGACGCCGTCAACGCGGCGGACAAGATGGTGGGCCTGCGCATCTTTGAGGACGACGCGGGCAAGCTCAACCGCAGCGTGCAGGACGTGGGCGGCGAGATCCTGGCGGTGTCGCAGTTCACGCTGCTGGGCGACGCGCGGCACGGCAAGCGGCCCAGCTTCATCGCGGCGGCGCGGCCCGAGGACGCGGATCCCTTGTATGAAAGGTGCGTGGCGCGCGTGCGCGAGAGCGGCGTGGTGTGCAAGACGGGCGTGTTCCGCACGGACATGCAGGTGGAGCTGGTCAACGACGGGCCGGTGACCATACTCTACGACACGGGGAGGCTGTTCTGATGGAGGTCGTGAGGCTGGAGCTGGGCGCGCTGTCCACCAACTGCTATCTGGTGCATCGCGAGCAGGGCACGATCGTGATCGACCCAGCCGCGGACGCGGGGGCGATACTGGATGCGCTGAAGCAGCGGGGCTGGACGGCGGACGCGGTAGTGCTGACGCACGCGCACTTTGACCACATGCTGGCGCTGAACGGGCTGCCGGTGGAGCAGGTGCATCTGCATCCCGGCGACGAGGCGCTGCTGCGCGACCCGATGCGCAACCTGTCGGGGCTGTGGAGCGAGCCGTATGTTGTGGACAAGCAGCCGGTGTTCCTTGCGGACGGGCAGGAGTTCATGGGCTTTGAGGTGTTGCACACGCCGGGACACACGCCGGGCGGGCTCTGCCTGTACGACTGGAGGGAAAAGGAGCTGTTCTCGGGGGACACCATGTTCCAGGGCAGCTACGGGCGCACGGACTTCCCGGGCGGCGACATGGGGCAGCTGCGCGAGTCGCTGATGCGGCTGCTGGGGCTGCCGGGCGAGAGCCGCGTGCACCCCGGGCACGGCGGGGAGACCACGATCGAGGCCGAGAGGAGGGCGCTGGGATGGAGAGGGTGACGCTGCACACCGACCTGCCCGAGCTGACCAACGACCTGTGCGACGTGATCCGCCTGTTTCTGGGCGAATGCGAGATCAATGAGGAGCCGGGCGGCAGCCTTTCTGTGGTGCACACGATGGGGCAGGAGCACGTGGTGACAGTGGGCGACGCGCGCGCGGTGGCGGCGCTGACGAAGGTTGGCGCGGACGAGCTGGAAAACAAGCGCCTATGCAAGCGCGCGGTGAAGAACGCGGTGTATCAGGCGATGAAGCAGGCGACGGGGCGCAAGCCGCCGTGGGGCAGCCTGACGGGCATAAGGCCCACGCGGCTGTTCTACGAGCAGCTGAGCGCGGGCTGCGACGAGGAGACGGCCTGCCGCAACCTGGAAGCGCTGTTTGACGTGGACAGGGAAAAGGTGGAGCTGCTGCGCGACATTGCGCGCATCCAGAGCGGCATGGAGATGCCGGGCAAGGACGATCTGGACGTGTATGTGGGCATCCCGTTCTGCCGGACGCGGTGCTCGTACTGCTCCTTTGCGGCGACGGACCTAAAGCACGGCGGCAAGCTGACGGAGCCGTATGTGGAGGCCGTCACGCGCGAGATGCGGCTGGTGGCGGGCGATCTGCAGCACAAAAGAATACGCGGGCTGTACATCGGCGGGGGCACGCCCACTGCGCTGACGCGGGATCAGCTGGCGCGGGTGATCGACTGCGCGCTGGAGTGCTTCCCGGGGGCGCAGGAGTTCACCGTGGAGGCGGGGCGGCCCGACACCATCGACCGGGACATGCTGGAGATGCTCAGGAGCCGCGGCGTGGGGCGCGTGTCGCTCAACCCGCAGACCATGTGCGACGAAACGCTGCAGCGCGTGGGGCGCGCGCACACGGCGGCGGACATCGAGCGCGTGTACGCGATGATGCGCGACATGGACTTTGCGGTGATCAACATGGACCTGATCATGGCGCTGCCGGGCGAGACGTTGGACGACGTCAAGTACACGCTGGAGCGCGTGGCAAGGCTCATGCCCGACAACCTGACGGTGCACACGCTGGCCATCAAGCGGGCGGCGGCGCTGCGCACGGAGGGGTACGCGGCGGACGAGCGCGTCGCGCAGGAGATGGTGACGCTGGCGGCGCGCGCGGCGCGGAGCATGGGGCTGTCGCCGTATTATTTGTACCGGCAGAAGTACATGGCGGGCAACCTGGAAAACGTGGGCTATTGCCGCCCCGGCGCGCCCTCCATCTACAATGTGGACATCATGGAGGAGATCGCGCCCATCGCGGCGTTCGGCGCGGGGGCCATCTCCAAGTGGCTGTACCCGGCGGCGCGGCGCATCGAGCGGGCGCCCAACGTCAAGAACATCGAGCAGTACATCGCGCGCGTGGACGAGATGGCCCAGCGCAAGCGCGCACTGTGGAGCTAAGGAGGCGATTCGATCGTGAAGAAGGAAAACAAGCAGAAAAAGCGCGAGGAGGAGCGCAGGCAGCTCATCAAACAGCGCGAGGCGCGGTTCAAAAAGCAGGGCAACATCTGCATGGCCGTCATCATTGCCGGCGCGGCGCTGATGTTTCTGGTCGCCATCAAGGTGGGCGGCACGGTGCTGGGCAAGAACCTGATCATCGCGCTGGCGGTGATCGTGGGCGTGGCGTTCGTCTGGTCGGTGGTCAACGCGAGCATCCGCATCCGCGAGATGCGCCAGGAACGCGACGAGGAGTAGCGGAAAGTTTTTTCATTGACAAATTGTGCGCGGGAGCGTACACTGAGATGTGGGGATCTCCCCGCATCTCATTTTTTATCATGACGGAGGTGACCTGAATGGACGGGAACGATAAACGGTGCTCCGGCACAGAACCCGCCGCGCCTGTCCACAGGGTCACGGATCGGACATAATCGGGCGCAGCCGCGGGGGCACTCTGCCGGACTGCCTTTTATCCTTCCACGGGCAAACGATGCCGCGTAAAATGCGCGCATCGGGGGCGCGTGTTTTTTGCGTGTGCAAAATGCGCAAAATGACGCGCGAAGGAGCAGAAAGGAGTGTGGACCCAATGGAGCTGATGGAGCGCATGCAGGGGCTGATCGAGAAGAATCAGCTGGGAATGCTGCGGATGCGGCTGGAGGCGCTCAACGCGCCCGACGTCGCGGAGCTGATGGAGGCGTGCACGCGCGAACGCGCGCTGCTGATCTTCAGATTGCTGCCCAAGGAGCGGGCGGCGGAGACCTTTGCCTATCTTGCGCCGGAAAAGCAGCAGGCGCTGATCGACGCGATGCGCGAGGGCGAGGTCAAGCAGGTGATGGAGCACCTGGCCTCGGACGACGCGGCGGACTTTCTGGAGGAGGCGCCTGCGGGCGTCGTCAAAAAGGCGATGGAGGGCGCGGACAAGGAGCGCCGCGCACAGCTGGCCGCGCTGCTGCGCTACCCGGAAAACAGCGCGGGCAGCCTGATGACGGCGGACTTTGTGGAGCTGCACGACCGGCTGACCGTCAAGCAGGCGCTGGACTGCGTGCGGCGGCGCGGGCCGAGGGCGGAGAGCGCGGGCGTGCTGTACACCATCGACAACACGCGGCACCTGACGGGCTCGGTGCGGCTGATCGATCTGGTGTGCGCCGAGGAGATCCACAGGGTGTCGGACATCCGCGACGCGCGCGTGGTGTCGGTGGGCACGCTGGTGGATCAGGAGGAGGTCGTATCGGCGTTCCGGCGCTACGACGTGGCGCAGATGCCGGTGGTGGACAGCGAGGGGCGTCTGGTGGGCATGATCACCGCGGACGACGTGCTGGACGTCATCGAGCAGGAAAACACCGAGGACATGGAGATCATGGCGGCCATCACGCCGCAGGAGAAGCCCTATCTGAGCATCGGGCCGATGCAGCTGGCCAAGAGCCGCATCGTCTGGCTGCTGGTGCTGATGATCTCCGCGACGATCTCGGGGCGCATCATTTCGGCGTTTGAGCAGGTGCTGCAGTCGGCGGTGGTGCTGACGGCGTTCATCCCGATGCTGATGGACACGGGCGGCAACTGCGGCTCGCAGGCGTCGGTGATGGTGACGCGCGGGCTGGCGCTGGGCGAGATCCGGCCCCGCGACGCGCTGCGCGTGCTGTGGAAGGAGCTGCGCGTGAGCCTCATCGTGGGCGCGGCGCTGGCAGCGGTCAACTTTGTGCGCATCCTGCTGTTTGAGGGCGTGGGCGCGCAGGTGGCGCTGGTGGTGAGCCTGTCGCTGCTGGCGACGGTGATCTGCGCCAAGTGCGTGGGCGCGCTGCTGCCTCTGCTGGCCAAGCAGTGCCGCCTCGACCCGGCGGTGATGGCCAGCCCGCTGATCACCACGCTGGTGGATACCGCGAGCCTGCTGGTGTATTTCTGCTTTGCCAAGGCGTTGCTGGGGCTGTGAATGGTGGATAACGGGGCGTGCCGTGGGGTGCGCCCCTATTTTGCGGTTTTGGGGTAGTATGGGTGCAAGGGGGGGAGACCTCATCCGGCTCGTGCAGCTGAAGCTGCACGAGCCACCTTCCCCTGCCAGGGGAAGGCTTTTGGATGATGCGGCATGTTAAGTTTGCTGAATATTTTGGTTAAGAGAAGGAGAACTGGAAAGGATGTCGAATACTATCTATTCTCCTGTTTATTTTGGAGGCACATTTACTAACCATCGGACGTGTTCGAGTCGAAAGGAGTAATGGAAAATGGAACACATCATCTCTGTCCGCGACCTGTGCGTGCACTTTACGGTGCGCAAGAAGGGCAAGACCATGTTCTCCCCGAGGGAAAAGACCGTCGTGCGCGCGCTGGACGGCGTGAGCTTCGACATCGCGCCGGGCGAATTTGTGGGCTATATCGGCCCGAACGGCGCGGGAAAGTCCACGACCATCAAGTGCCTGTCGGGGATCCTGACGCCCACGGGCGGGCATATCGAGGTGCTGGGGCGCGTGCCGTGGCGCGAGCGCGTGAAGCACGTGGCCGACATCGGCGTGGTGTTCGGGCAGCGGACGCAGCTGTGGTGGGACCTGCCGGTGGAGGACAGCTTCGAGCTGCTGCGCGACATCTACCGGCTGGACAGGGGTGAGTACGAGCGCACCAAGGCGCGGCTGGTGGAGGCCATCGACATCGGCGGGCTGCTGCGCACGCCGGTGCGGCAGCTGTCGCTGGGGCAGAGGATGCGCTGTGACCTGGCGGCGTCGCTGCTGCACAGGCCGAAGATACTGTTCCTGGACGAGCCGACGATCGGCCTGGATGCGGTGAGCAAGCTGAACATGCGCGGGTTCGTCAAGGAATTGAATGAAAAAGAGGGCACCACGGTGCTGCTGACCACGCACGACATGGACGACGTGGAGACGCTGTGCCGCCGTCTGCTGCTGATCGGGCACGGAAAGAAGCTGATGGACGGCACGGTGGAGGATCTGCGGCGCATGGCGGGCGCAAAGCGCGTGCTCAAGGCGACGGTGGGCGCGGGCGAGGTGACGCTGCCCGAGGGCGCGGCGCTGATCGGCCGGGAGGGGCGGCGCATCGAGGTGGCGTTCGACCCGGAGGCGCTGCCGGCGGACCGGCTGGTGCTGCATCTTGCAGGCACGGCGGGGCTGACGGACATGCAGGTGGTATCCGCGCCGCTGGACGAGACGGTGGCGGCGCTGTACCGGCGCATGGCGGAGGTGGAGGCATGAGCACCTTCCGCTCGCTGCTCAAAACCGCGCTGCGGCAGCAGCTTCAGTACCGCTCGGCGATGCTGGCGGGCATGCTGACGCAGCTGGTTTTCGCGTTCATCTACATCATGGTGTACATCGCGTACTACACCTATTCGCCCGGCGCGGCGCAGGGCATGACGCTGGCGCAGGCGGTGAGCTATACCTGGATCAATCAGGCGTGCCTGCAGATGATGTCGCTGTCGGGGCTTAACGAGGTGCAGGAGATGATGCGCGACGGGCGCATCGCGTTTGAGCTGGCGCGGCCGGCGGACCTGCACGGGATGTGGTACGCGCGGGCGTTGGCGGTGCGGCTGGCGCCGTTTGCGCTCAACGCCCCGCTGACGATTCTGATTGGGCTTGTGATGCCGCGGGAGATGCGGCTGGTGTTTGCGCTGGAATATCTGCCGGTGGGGCTTCTGTCGCTGGGGCTTTCCGTGCTGCTGAGCGCGGCGATGACCGTGCTGATGACGGCGACCTGCTTCTGGACCATCGACGGCAACGGCATCAACCGGCTGCTGCCGATGGTGGCGACGATCTGCTCGGGCAACCTGCTGCCGCTGGCGTTCTACCCGGCGGGGGTGCGAGCGGTGCTGCGCGCGCTGCCCTTTGCGGCGATCGCAGACGCGCCGATGCGCATCCTGGTGGGCGCGTGCACGGCGCGCGAGGCGGCGGTGACGCTGCTGACGCAGGCCGTGTGGCTGGCGGCGCTGCTGGTGCTGGGGCGCGTAACGACCGACTGCGGCGTGCGGCGCTGCATGGTGCAGGGGGGCTGAGGACATGAGCATCTACTTCAAGCTGTCTTTGGCGTATCTGCGCGGGCAGATGCAGCACCGCGGGTCGTTTGCGATGAGCGTTGCGCGCAACCTGATCTCGTCTGTGGGCGATCTGCTGCGGCTGGTGCTGCTGGGCGTGTCGTTCGGGGCGATGGGGCACTGGACGGGCGCGCAGATCGCGGTGCTGTACGGCATCATCACGGTGTCGTTCGCGGTGGCGAGCGCATTGGGCGCGGGGCTGTTCAGCTTTTCCGGCGTGATCCGCCGCGGGGACTTTGACCGGGTGCTGCTGCGGCCCTGCGGCGCGCTGACGCAGGTGCTGGGCAGCAAGTTCGACCTGACGCGGTTCGGGCGGCTGACGACGGGCGTGGTCGGGCTATGCTGGGGCATTGCGCATCTGGACACGCCGTTTGGACTTGCGCAGGGCGCGATGACGGCGCTGTGCATCTTCTCGGGCGTGCTGCTGTTTCTGGGCATCCTGATGATCCAGGGTGGGACGTGCTTTTGGACCATCGAGGGCATGGAGGCGTTCAACGCCATCACCTACGGCGGCGTTGCGATGGCCAGCTACCCGCTGGAGGTGTACAAGGGCTGGCTGCGCGAGGTGTTCCTGTTTGGGATCCCGCTTGGGTGCTTAAATTACCTGCCGTGCGCGGTGCTGTTCGGCAAAAGCCTGCCGTACCCGGCCTTTACGGCGTATCTGGCGCCGGTTGCGGGCGGGGCGTTCCTGCTGCTGGGCTGGCTTGTGTGGCGCGCGGGCATGCGGCACTACCGCTCTGTGGGCGCGTGAGAGGGGGAGGAGCATGAGAGCCTTTTTCTCGATGGTGAAAACCGCGCTTCGGCAGCAACTGCAGTATCGCTCGGCGATGCTGGCGGGCGTGTTCACGCAAGTGATCTTCGGGCTGATCTACATCATGGTGTACACGGCGTTCTATGACAACGGAAAAAGCGTGATGGGCGGCATGGCGCTTGCGCAGGCGGTGAGCTACGTCTGGCTGTCGCAGGGGACGTACCGCATGATGCCGTGGTCGGGCATCAAGGACGTGGAGGCGATGATGCGCGACGGGCGCATCGCGTTCGAGCTGGCGCGGCCGATGAACGTCTACGACATGTGGTTCGCGCGGTCGATGGCGATGCGCACCGCGCCGCTGCTGACCAACCTGCCCATCGTGCTGCTGGCGGCCTGCCTGATGCCCGAGGGGCTGCGGCTTGCGCTCGACCCCGCGTGGCTGCCGCTGGGGGCGCTGTCGCTCATGCTTGGCATGCTGGTGTCCGCGTCGATGACGGCGATCCTGACGGGGACGTACTTCTGGACGATCTCGGGGCAGGGCATCAACCGCATCCTGCCGATGGTGGGGTCGTTCTGCGCGGGCAACATACTGCCGCTGGCGTTCTTCCCCGAGGGGGTGCGGTTCGTGCTGCGGATGCTGCCGTTTGCGTCGATGCTGGATGCGCCGCTGCGCATCCTGGTGGGCACGGTGGATGTGCGCACCGCGCTGAGCGTGATCGGCTTGCAGCTGTTCTGGCTGGCGGCGCTGACGGTACTCGGGCGGGCGGTGCTGCGCGCGGGCGTGAAAAAGTGCATGGTGCAGGGGGGCTGAGGAGATGGAGAGCATCAAGACGTACTTTGCACTGGCGCTGGCCGACGTGCGCAGCCAGATGCAGCACAAGGCCTCCTTTGTGCTGGGCGCGCTGGGCAATTTCTGCGCGACGATCATCGATTTCCTGGGCATCTGGACGCTGTTTGCGTCGTTTGGGGCGCTGGACGGCTGGACGCTGCCCGAGATCGCGGTGCTCTACGGCGTGATCAACGTGTCCTTCACCATTGCCGAGGCGATGGGGCGGGGGTTTGATCTGTTCGCGGGCATGGTCAAGTCGGGGGACTTTGACCGGGTGCTGCTGCGGCCGCGCGGCACGCTGTTTCAGGTGCTGGCGGGCAGGCTGGAGCTGACGCGTCTGGGGCGACTGACGCAGGGCGCGGGCGTGCTGGCGCTGGGCATCGCGACGCAGCCGCAGGGCATGGGTGCGGGGCAGCTGGGGCTGCTGGCGCTGTGCATAGCGGGCGGCGTGATGCTGTTTCTGGGCCTGCTGATGATGCAGGCGGCGATGTGCTTCTGGACGGTGGAGTCGCTGGAGGCGTTCAACGTGCTGACGTACGGGGGCGTTACGATGGCAAGCTACCCGCTGAGCGTGTACCGGGGCTGGTTTAGGCGGTTCTTCCTGTTCGTGGTGCCGCTGGGGTGCCTCAACTACCTGCCGGCGGCGGTGCTGTTCGGAAAAAGCCTGCCGTACCCTTCGTTTACCGCGTATCTGGCGCCGCTGGCGGGCGGGCTGTTCCTGCTGGCGGGCGCGCTGGTGTGGCAGCTGGGCGTGCGGCATTACCGCTCGGCTGGCGCTTGACGGACGCAGGCAAATGGGATAAACTGATGGTGTGCGCGGAGGCGACTTTGCGCACGCCATCCTGCTTTTTCAAGGAGGGAAAGTCCAATGGCGGAGGGCGTCAAGCAGTGCGCGCAGAACCGAAAGGCGTGGCACGATTACTTCATAGAGGACAAGCTGGAGGCAGGCATCGAACTGTTTGGCACGGAGGTCAAGTCCATCCGGGGCGGCAAGTGCAACTTAAAGGACAGCTATGTGGAGATCAAGGACGGCGAGGCGTACATTCAGGGCATGCACATCAGCCCGTACGACCACGGCAACATATTCAACAAGGACCCGCTGCGGCCCAAGAGGCTGCTGCTGCACAAGGCGGAGATCCGCAAATTCCACGCCAAGGTGATGCAGAAGGGCTACTCCATCGTGCCGCTGCAGATCTACCTCAAGAACGGGCGCGTGAAGGCGGAGATCGCGCTGGCACGCGGCAAAAAGCTGTTCGACAAGCGCGACGACATGGCGAAAAAGGACGCGCAGCGCGACATCGAGCGCTCCATCAAGGCAAGGTAAACCCCATTACATAGAAAAGCGAGGTTTTCATCATGGCATACGTATTTGACCGTGAGGCCTACAACAAGCGCGTGGAATGGTTCAAGCACGACCGGTTCGGCATGTTCATCCACTGGGGGCTGTACGCCATCCCGGCACGCGGCGAATGGGTGCGCAGCGTCGAGCGCATCCACAAGGAGGACTACGAGCCGCTGATGCACGAGTTCAACCCCATCGATTACGACCCCAGGCAGTGGGCGCGCATGGCGAGGGAAGCGGGCATGAAGTACGCGGTGCTCACCGCGAAGCACCACGACGGCTTCTGCCTGTTCGACAGCCAGCTGACCGACTACAAGTCCACCAACACGCCCTGCCACAGGGATCTGGTGCGCGAGTATCTGGACGCGTTCCGCGCCGAGGGGCTGAAGGTGGGCCTGTACTACTCCATCATCGACTGGCATCACCCGGACTTCCCGCACTACGGCGACCGCCAGCACCCCGAGCGCGACAACGAGGCGTTCAAGGGCGTGCAGCATGACTTTGACAACTATCTCAAGTACATGCACGGTCAGGTGGAGGAGCTGTGCACCAACTACGGCAAGCTGGACATCATGTGGTTCGACTTCTCCTACGACGACATGACGGGCGAAAAGTGGAAGGCGACGGAGCTGGTGCGCATGATCCGCAGGCTGCAGCCCGGCGTGATCCTGGACAACCGGCTGGAGGTCAGCGGCACGGGCTTTGGGTCGCTTGCGACCGCGCACCCCACCGAGTACAGCGGCGACTTCGTGTCCCCCGAGCAGATCATACCGCCCAAGGGCATCTTCGACGAGCAGGGCAACCCCGTGACGTGGGAGGCCTGCATCACCATGAACAACAACTGGGGCTATCACGCCACCGACAAGAACTTCAAGCCCGCGCCGCTGGTCATCCACAAGCTGGTGGAGTGCGTCAGCAAGGGCGGCAACCTGCTCATCAACGTCGGCCCCGACGCGCGCGGCAACATCCCGCCCGAGTCCGTGGAGATCCTGGGCAGCATCGCCAAGTGGATGAGCAAGAACAGCGCGTCCATCTACGGCTGCGGCCACGCGGGGATGGACAAGCCCGAGAACGGCCGCCTCACCCGCAACGGCAACAAGCTGTACTACCACATCTACGAGGCCGCCATCGGCGACATCCCGCTGGAGGGCCTGCGCCGCGAGCAGGTGGAGAAGGTGCGCCTGCTGTCCACCGGCGCGGAGGTCAAGATCTCCGACAGCTGGATGTCCGCGAACTACCCCGACACCGTGTTCGTGTCGCTGGGCGACAGCCCCATCCTGCCCGACCCCGTGGACACCGTGCTGGAGATCACGCTGCGCGCCTGACCGCCCGGCCGCCTAACGCAGCATTAGAATCAAACGCCCGCCCGTCTTCGGCCTACACGCTGGAGACGGGCGGCTTTATTGTAACGGAGGGCGCGAGAGCAGAATTAAATAAGTTCATTAAAAAACGAAATAAAAGAGTTTAACGTTGACATTTTGCGTTTTGAGTGTTAATATATGGTAAAGAAAAGAGACGACAACTTCATCATGAAGTGAGTTTGATACGAAGGGAAGTGAACCCAATGAACGATACATAAAGTGGAAGAGCAAAACGTGATGTGAAACCAGAGGGAAAAGAATGGGAGGATAACGATAAAACACTTGATTCCGAAGTTGTTGGCTATTACCCTGTCTCTGGCATTGGTTGTTTGTACCTTTGGTTATGCAGATGCATACGCTGCTGGCTATTCTGCATATGCATACAGCTTAAATCTCGCACCAGAAGACAGCCAAGAGTTCATTTCTCGAATTAGGGCACAATCTTCCAGTTACACGACTTCCAACTCGGCCGTGAGAGAGAGCGGAGCAGTGACGCAAAGCAGCTTTACGGCTAATACGCACAATATAAAATACTGGGCGAGCGAGGGTAATGAATATGGTGAAATATGGAGTAATGATCCGTCTGTTAACGTGTCATTCAACCTGATGGATTTGAATTTAAAGCAGAAATGGGGTGGTAATTCATCCAGCAGTCTTGAGTTTTTGTTCCTCGCAGCTTGCAACCTAGTTAATGGAGCAGGGGCTAATCCGCGAAAAGAATTGGCAAATGCGATGATAGGGCCGGGTGCTATGCGTGCAATATGCGGTTATCATGAAAACGCACCTTCTGCAGCGGACTTACAAGTTGTGGATAAGTTTATGGATTATGCGGAGTCTGGAGAATCTGTCAAATCTTCATGGATGCAAGCAAATGAATATGTTTATAATTATGGTACAGGGGCAAAAAGCTATTGCAAGAACTATATCGTTCTGACACATAATAATAACAGTCAGTATTCCAGGTTTCCTGGATTCCCGGGGAGTACCTATTCGCGTCCGACGACGTCGACATCCATTGTACGTTTCTCGCGAGCATATCCCAATGGGAACAGTCAAGAGTTGACGGGTTATGTTATTGGCGATACGCTCACAAATGAGCAGGTAACTGAATTTAGCCAGAACTTATCGAATGTGTTACCTGCAATTAGTTTGAACGCGGTGGCGTTGCAAGCACGCACTTCGGATCATTTGGTGGATAATGAGGATGGTGTGATCGTTCTTTCAAACTCTGAAATTGGACATACTCCTATTTCTATGAGTGAAAAGGAAGCTGCTGAAACAGCATTTGCTCACATTGCGAACGAGTATATTGGGCTGCAGGCCGATGCGTTTGAGAACAGTGTCATGAACGTAGCTCCTATTGTGATGGCGGAAGTGAGCTTGGAAGGGGACGCTTCTCAAGAAGTGGAGAGCACTGTTGCATACATTGTCAATATTCAGAATGCTTGCAACGGTATTCCTATCGACGGCAGCGTATTTTCCATCGCAGTTGACGAAACCGGGATTCCGTTCAGCAACGGAAAATGGCATTCGATTCAGACTGAAATGGGAATGACTCAAATGGATACTGCGTTGATTTCCTTTTCAGAAATAATCGATACACTCTCAGAGCAAGCTACTTGCGAAGGAGTGCAGATGAATACAACGGAGGACATTGCAGGTAGAACGGTAGAAAGCTATTACATCCACTATACGCCTGTAGGGAATTCTGGTGTATATAAGCCGATTTGTAGTTTCACTATGATGGATGGCAGACAATTTGATGTTGATCTGGCAGCGGAATAAATGAAAAGGAGTTTCTGCTATAAGAGAAATCTTGTAGCAGGAACTTTCATAACAAAGAATATGGAGAAGAAAAATGATAAGGAGAATCATGGCCATAATGCTATGCACGATGCTTCTTATGGGCTGCGCTGCGGCGCCGCAGGAGCTGACGGAGAGGACGCTCGCCCCCACCACCGCGCCCGCGCCGTCTCCCGCCCCGGAGCAGGGCACGTTTCAGGTCGAGCCGGAAACGCTGCTTGAGCAGGTTGCAAATGGGAGCAGCGTACTGGGCGTGCTGCTCTCCCGGGGCGGAAACTGCGGCATCACGCCGGAGGCGATGATCGAGGAGGGGGCGCAGGGCGTCCTGGTTGACGGGGAGCGGCTGCGGCTCGCGCCGGGCGTATTTTACGCCATCGCGCGCGAGGGCCGGCTCTGCTACCCGGTGCTGCTCGATTGGGACGCCGGGCGGCAGCGGGCGCTGATCGACCGCCTGACGCAGGCGAGCTTCCGCGAGGTGGCGTACCGCGATGTTCAGGGATTCACTGAGCCCTGCGTTCACCTGCTGTACGTCACGCGGCAGTACGCGGTGTGGGACTTTGAACTGAGCTGTGATCAGGAGCGGGAGGGCGCGCCCGTCGTGTGCAGGCTGTCCGCCGCCGCGAAGGACGCCGACGGAAAGAGCCCGCGTGATCGGTACTTTGTTGTGGAAGGGGAGGAACTGGACGCGCTGCTGGCCGATGAATGGAAGGTCCGGCAGACCGAGCTGCCCGCCGCGGAGGACGTCGTCCGCGCCGAAGCGGTCAATTTCGCGACCGGGGAGCGCATGCAGCTCGGCACGGAGGAGATCGGCCGGATGCTCGCGCTGATGGAGCGCAGCGAGGTGGAGATGCGCGGGGAGAAGGTGAGCGTATACTGCGAATTCACCTGGGAGCTGAACAGCGGCAAAACGCTGCATGGCGTCCTCGACTCGAGTTTTGGCGTCATCGGGCTGGAGGATACGCTCTACATGCTGAACAGCAGGGATGTCGACACGTATACGGATTTGTTCGGAACTTTTTTGCAGAGATGAAGCGGCCTGCGCAACCCTTGCCGCATTCATCCGCGAAAAATTGATGCAGGGTAACGTGTAGCCCCGCACGCGGGAGCATAAAACAACGCCGGTTTTCGGAACGGGTGGACGAAAACCGGCGTTGTTTGGTATAAATCAGGTGTTTTTCATCACGACCATGTCCACGCAGTCGCCCACGTGCTCGCAGGCGTCGGCGCAGTTCTCCATGCGCGCGTAGATCTCGCGCCAGGAGACGACGTCCAGCACGTCGGTGCAGTGCTTGCGGATGTTCATCGTGGCCTCCATGTAGATGCGGTCGCACTCCTCCTCAGCGTGGTTGAGGTCGATGATGAGCTTGTGCAGCTGCGCGGGCTTTTTGAAGTTGGGCAGCTCTGTGAGCATGGCCTTCATCAGGCGGCAGCAGTCGGAAAGGCGCCTGGCAAAGTCCACCGTGCCGGGCAGGATGGTCTTGATCTGATCCATGTACAGCCCCTCGAGGATCTCCTCGATGCAGTCGGTCACGTCGTCGATGTTCGCGGAGATCAGCGCCAGATCCTCGCGGTCGACGGGCGTTACGAACGCGCGGGCGAGCGCGGCGCTCATCTCGTGCTTCTTGCCGTCGCCCTCGTGCTCGATGGCGTGGAGGTTGCGCATCATCTGCCCGAGCTGCGCGGCGTCGTAGCGCTCAAGACAGTCCACCAGATAGTCCGCCGCACGGCAGGAGCAGTCTGCCGCGGCGATGAAGTTCTCAAAATAGAATTTGTCCTGCTTGCTTGCCATATCCAAACCATCCTTTCACAGCGTTTTTCGGTCAGAAGATCCACATGAACAGCTTGGCCATCAGGTAGCCGATCAGCCCGCAGCCGGGGAAGGTGAGCAGCCACGTCAGCGCCATGTCCTTGACCACGGAAAAGTTGATGGCCGACAGCCGGTTGACCGCGCCCACGCCCATGATGGCGGTGGTCTTGGCGTGCGTGGTGGACACCGGGATGCCGAACACCGACGAGAACAGCAGCGACAGCGACGCCGCGATGTCCGCCGAGAAGCCCTGGTACTTCTCCAGCTTGACCATGTCCATGCCCACGGACTTGATGATCTTTTTGCCGCCGATGGAGGTGCCAAGGCCCATGATGACCGAGCAGAGCAGCATCAGCCACACGGGCATCTGCACCGCGGTGTCGGGGCTTTGGCCGTTTACGAGGAACAGCGCCAGCAGGATCACGCCCATGAACTTCTGGCCGTCCTGCGCGCCGTGCATGAAGCTCATGCAGGCCGCGCCGAAAACTTGCGCAACGCGGAAGATGCGCTCCGTGTATTTGCGCTCCACGCGGCGGAACAGCAGCACCACCAGACGGCACACCAGCCAGCCCAGCGCGAATCCCAGCACCACCGAGATCACCAGCCCGTAGAGCACCTTGACCCATTCGCCGCCGTTGACGCCGGCAAGCCCGCCGTGCAGCGCGATGGCGCCGCCCGTAAGCCCCGCGATCAGCGCATGGCTCTCGGACGTGGGGATGCCGAACCACCACGCCAGCGTCGCCCACACCACGATGGCGAACAGCGCCGCCGACAGCGCCACGATGGCCTCGTGGGAGTTGGTGCCAAAGTCCACCATCTTGGTGATGGTCTGCGCGACGGTGGCGTTGATGGAGGACATGATGAACACGCCCAGAAAGTTGAACACCGCCGCCATCAGGATCGCGCCGCGCGCCGACATGCACCGCGTCACCACGCAGGTGGCGATGGCGTTGGGCGCGTCGGTCCAGCCGTTGACGAGGATCACGCCCAGCGTCAGCAGTACCGCCACAAACAGCAGCGGGTTGGCGGTCATCTCGCCCCAGAAGTATCCGAACGACAGATCCATGGCCTCATCCTCCGTTCCTGCGTCCAAAAACTGAAATTCGTGCGATTTGGCTTTATTTTACCATGATTTCACAGGAGGCTCAAGATAAATAACCATAAGGATGCGCTCAGCACACGTCAAAGGAGAAGATGCGCGCGAGGGGGTCGCCCCAGGTGGTCAGCGGGAGCAGGCGAACCGCGGCGTAGACGCCGTCAACCGGCACGGAGATCAGGCGGCGGTGGTTGTCCTGCGATTCGTACAGCGTTTCGGCCGTGCCGTCGGGGCGGACGCCCTCGATGCGAAAGGCGCGCAGCAGCGTGGTGGGCACGTAGGCGTCGGGCCAGCCCAGCGGGCGGTTGTGCAGCATGTTGCGCTCCCTACGGCGTTCGCACTCGGGCAGCGTGTCGCGGTTGAGGTCGCTGTCCAGCACCACGCGAACGCGGGAGATGGGCTCGGGTGCGGGGAATGTGTAGGCGATGGCGCTGCCCAGCGGCACGGCGACGCCATTGTACGCGCCGTCCAGCGCGCGGTCGAGGCCGTTGCGCAGGTTTTCGGCGTCGGGGCTGTCGCAGGCAAGGGCGGCATTGCGCGTGATCGCGGGGATGGCGCGCCTGCGGAAGGGGAGGTAGCAGTCGTCGTCCATCAGCGTCTGCTGCAGCTCGGCGATGCGCTGCTCGTACACGCCGCGGGGCGTGAGGCCATAGAGTGCGGCGATGGCGGCAGCGGTGCCCACGGCCTGCCCGAGCGTGGCGCAGGTGGCCATCACGCGCGTGGAGCTCATCGCGGTGTGCGTCACCGAGATGTTGCGCCCGGCGCAGAACAGGTTGTCGATGTTCGCGGAGTACAGGCAGCGGTAGGGGATGCCGTAGGGCGAGGGCGAGGGGTGGTATATGGTGGGCTGCTCGGGCGAGCGGAAGCCGCCGGGGTGGTGGTCGTCCATCGACCAGCCGCCGTAGGCCACCAGATCGTCAAAATGCCCGCCCGCGCGCACATCGTGCTGCGTCAGGATGTGGTCGCCCACATAGCGGCGGCTCTCGCGCTTGCCGGGCAGTATGCCCACCCAGTCCAGCCGCCAGTTGGCGTTCTTTTCCTTGAGCTCGGGGTCGTTTTTCACGAAGTCCCAGATGCCGTAGGCCATGCGCAGCAGCTCGTCGCGCAGCCATTCCGTGTCGGCGATGGCGTCGTATTCGCCGCCCAGCTCCAGGTACCAGAAGTTCTCCATCGGGTTGTCCATGTCGGGCAGGCGGTGGGGCAGGTCGGCGCGGGTGTACTTGTGCGCCCATTTGGGCGGGATGAACGTGGAAGGACGCATCTCCTGCCGCGCCTGGATCATGCAGCTCATGCCCATCGTGCGGCGGTCGGCGGCCGCGGGCGCGATGTCCTCGCCGAACTCCTCGCGGCTCTCGCGGCCCCAGCGCGTCAGTGCGCCCGTCAGCGGGGCGAGCACGCTGTCGCCCGAGCAGTCGGCAAACAGCGCGGCGTGCACGGTGTGGTAGCTTTGCGTGGTCATCTGCCAGCCCGTGACGCTCACGATGCGGCTGCCCTCCATCGCGCAGTCGTTGCAGGTGCAGTTGAGCAGCAGCGTCAGGTTCTCCTGATACGCCGCCAGCTCGTAGAGTATGCCGTCCCAGACGGAATAATTGTAGTCGGGGTTGCGGTAGAGGTTTTCCAGCATCAGCTCCTCGACCAGGCCCGTCTCGCGGTTGTCGCGGCCGTGCGCGCCGCAAACCCACATGCGCACCTCGCTCGACGCGTTGCCGCCCAGCATGGGCCGCTCCTGCATCAGCGCCACCTTCGCGCCGTGCCGCGCCGCAGCCACCGCCGCGCACAGCCCCGCAAGGCCGCCGCCCACCACGCAGAAGTCCACATGATGATGATGGGTCTGAAATGCGTTGTTCATAGGGAAAATCCTCCTTTATCTGCCGCACAGCGCGTGCGCGTGGATGAGGTCGATGGGGGCGCAGGTGGCGTGTTGTTCGTAGGGTATGCGGCGGGAGACGTCGCGGACGGCCTGCGCAAGATCGGGATGCGGGCTGCGGCCGGGACAGAGCACCGCCACGGCAGCCGCGTCGCCCAGGTCGCGCAGCGCGTAGAACGCATTGCCCGGGGCGGTGGACTGGCCGTGATTGTAATAGGGCAGGCCGGAGATCAGCCCGTCAAAGCGCGCGGGCAGCTCGTGCCACGGCTTATAGACGAAGTTCGCGCCGGTCAGCCCGCCGGGGGCGAGCAGCTCGTCGGCAATGCGGAAGGCTTTTTGCTCGAAATGCTGCCCAAGACGCTGCATCAATTCGCAGCTGCGCGCGCGGAAGGCTGCGTCGGGGAGCAGGTCGTGCAGCAAGCGCAGCGAAAACTGCATCTGCAGCGCGGCGTAGTCATGCCAGAAGTCGTGCCCGCAGTCCACCGCGAAGGAGCGGGTCAGCCCTTCTGACGCGAGGGGCAGGCAGAGCGCCAGCCAGTGCGCGTCGCCCGTGACGTGGTGCGCGGCGGCGTAGACCATGGGCAGGCGCAGCGCCTCGTGCGGCGCGACGTCGCCCCACATTTTGCAGCACAGACCGGGCCTGCCGTCCTCGCGCAGCAGCTCGTACCCATTGTCCGCGGTGACGTCGGCCTCCATGCGGCGGGCGAACGCCGTCAGCGCGCGGGTGAGGCGAGGCTTTTGCGCGTCGTCCACCAGCCCGGCGTCCCACAGTCTGCAAGCGCCCCAGACGAAATTGGTGTACTGGTCGCGCGAGGCGTTGCCGTAGTGCGAATGCCCGTCGGCGGGCGACAGACTGCGCGGCAGAAAGCCCTCCCGTGGCGAGGACTCGGCGCAGCGCAGCATGCCCTCCAGCACGGCGCGGGCGGGGGCGATCAGCCGCTCGTCGCGGGTGCGCGTCCACAGCGCGGCGAATGCGCTCGCCATCAGCCCGGCGTTGAGCATGGAGTCCTCCATGCCGGTGCTCCAGCCGTTGGGGTTGGGCGTCTGCGCGGCGATGTGGGCGGGCGCGGGCAGGTAGGCAAAGTCGCCCGGCGGCGTGCTCTGCGGGCGGAAGTCGTAGAACAGCTGCGTATTCGCGCACCACAGCGCGGCGTAGACGTATTCCCAGGCAGCGCGCATCGCAAAGCCCCCTTTTTGTTCCATTCACCATCAGTATAACCCACCGGTCCCCGCAGAGCAAGAGCGGGGCGCAAAAAAGCCCCGTTCCGCGGTGGGAACGGAGCTTTGCCATGCAGCATCAGCCCATGATCTGGATGGGCACGAGCAGCGAGGTGGGGCGGCCCGCGCAGGTGATGTGCAGGATCACGGTGTTGACGGGCTGCACGTCGTCGCCCGCGGTGATGGTAAAGCGCGCGGCGGCGTATTCGTTGTCCAGCACGACCTCGGGGGTGGTGTAGAGGTTCTTCTTGATGTCCACGCTCCAACCGGCAGGCGCGCAGGCATGGACGCGGAAGTGCTTTTTCTCGGGGAAGGCGGGGTTGGGCAGTAGGCGGATGATGCCGGTGACGGTGCCGCCGGGCAGGATGTCGGGCTTGTCGTCAAAGCAGACCAGCGCGTCGGCCAGCGTGCCCTCGATGGTGTAGGAGTAGCGGGTGCGCAGCGCGAGCTCCTCGACAAAGCCGCGGCCGTAGAACTGCTCCGGGGTGACGCCGCCAAAGTCCGTCACGTCGGACAGCTGCACCTGCGGCTGCTCGCCCGCAAACAGCGCCTGATGGTTCTGGCGCAGCGTGGTGGGCAGCAGGTTGAGCACGCAGTCGGTCAGCTCCGTGCAGCTGAGCGGGAAGCGGCCGTGGCCGTTGGTGACGCAGATGGACTTGATCTCGTCGCCGATGTAGGCGCGCCAGTCCTCGGGGATGGCGGCCATGCCGCCCATGATGCCCAGCAGCGCGCCCAGCGTCGCGCCGGTGCAGTCGGTGTCGTCGCCGCAGTTGATGGCCAGGATCAGCGACTGCTTGAAGTCGCCCTTGCCATAGAGGAAGCCCAGCACCGTGAAGGCGACGTTGGCGGGCGCCTGGAACCAGCCCAGGTCCGCGCTGTCCTCCACCACCATCTGGCGGCAGGTCTTCCAGTCCACGCCGTCGGCGTATGCCTTGCGCACCAGACGCACGGCGCGCGCCACGCGGCAGTCCTCGGGGATCTTGGACAGGCCGATGTCCAACAGCGCGTCGGCGTCGTGGATGACAAACGCCGCGCTCTCCATCGCCGCGACGAATATGGCGGCATTGGTGCCCTCGGCGTAGCCGTGGTCCACGCTGGCGTCCTCAAACGCGAGGCGCAGCGCCTTTTCGGGCATCGCAGGGTAGAGGGAGGCCCAGATCTCGGTGCGGATCCACGCGCCGTTGGAGTGGTGCCAGCGCTCGTTGTCGTACTCGCCGGACATGGGCGGCAGGATGCCGTCGCGCATGTTGGCCTTGCAGATGCCGTATTCGTTCCAGTGCGGCGTGATCCAGGAGATCCAGTATTCGCCCAGCGTCTTGCTGTTGATGTTCTCGGGGCCCAGGTCGTTGACGGCGCGCAGCCACACCAGCTGCAGGTCCAGGTCGTCGTTGGGCAGCGGCTCGCCCGGCTTGGAGGCGAAGCCGTGGATGTCGTTCAGCTCGCGGCGGCCCTCGTAGGGCGTGCCCATCGTGCCGCCGATGTTCTTGCCGATCCAGCAGGCATAGATGCGGTCGCGCAGGAAATCTTCGGAGAATCGGATCATGTTGTGTCCCTCCTGTATTGCACAATTTCGGTGATTTCAGTATAATACGGGCAGAGGGGAGCGTCTATGTCAAAGGGGTGAAAAACCATGCCGATTCGATCACTCAGTGAGCTGCCGACCTTCTTTGTGCCCGCGGTGAGCAGCGACCTTGCCGAGCGCGCGGGCGAGGCGCATCCGCTGGAGGTCTACGAGATCACCTATCTGCACTACCACGCGGTGCTGGAGGTAGCACTATGCACCGAGGGCAGCGGCGTGTGCGTGGTGGAGGGCGTGGAGTACCCGTTCCGCGCGGGGGATGTGCAGATCATATTCCCCTTCCAGCGGCACCTGTCGCGCAGCGCGCCGCAGGGCAGCAAGTGGCTGTGGGTGAGCCTGCAGCCGCTGCGGCTGCTCAGCCTGTGGAATCCCGGCTGCGCGCCCCGCATGGAGGAGCTGCTGCAGACGCGCATGGGGCTGTGCGGCATATTGGACAGGGAAAAGCACCCGCTGGCGGCGCAGCTGATCGAGCGCGTGGTGCGCCCGGGCGAGCAGGCGCTGCGGCTGGCCTGCCTTGCGGCGCTGATCGAGGTGCTGGCGGAGGAGTCGCGCGGGATGGCGCCGCTTGCGCTGCGGCCCGAGCAGGAATTTCTGCACTTGGAGCCCGCGCTGCGCCTGTCCGAGGAGAGGCTTGCGGCGGGGGACCTCCCTTGCGTGGAGGAGATGGCCGCGCTGTGCGCCATGCCGCCGGCGAGCTTTCGCAGGGCTTTCCACCGGGTGATGGGGCAGTCGCCGCGGCAGTACGTGCAGGCCTGTCAGGTCAGGCGCGCGCAGCACCTGCTGCTGTTCACCGACCTTGGCGTGACGGACATCGCGCTGAGCGTGGGCTATCAGGACGCGTCGGGGTTCAACCGGCTGTTCCTGCACCAGTGCGGGCTGACGCCGCGGGAGTACCGCAAGCGCTATCGATAGCAAAAAAAGACGCCGGATACAGGCGTCTTTCAGCCTGTCGACAAAGTCGACAGGCTCGAAAAAGATGAATACTCATCTTTTTCGAATTGCAGAAAAATTCGCGCACGGCCTTGCCGCACACGAATTTTTCTGTATCGGAAGCGATTTTCCATCTGCCTATGGATTAAG
>JAXEXP010000174.1:0-62022 GCA_034113365.1 Candidatus Spyradocola sp. | reverse complement strand
GACAAGCGGCGTGTGGTGGATTTGATGATCACCACCATAGCCGCCACAAGCGACAGCTTGAACATCACATGGAAAATCTGACTGGCGGCACCCCTCCCGTCAGATACCTACCCTGTGTAGTCCCTTGTAAACTGTACTTTCATATGCATTAAACTCACATAGCCCATCGTCTAGAAGGATGAGATATCCTTTCTTCAAGCCAATATAGACTTTCTCGTTCTTTTCAAGATAGAAATCTGTCCACGCATTAAGCTCAATCGCTTCTCTAAATTCACCTAATGTTGCTTTCTTCGCACGGTTAAAATTCTCGTAGTCCGTTTCACTTGTAAAAACAGCTATAAACATTGTATGTTCTGTATCAGTACAGTTAATTACATAGCCCCCGGCAGGAATATCTTCTCCCACAGAATAGACTTTATTTGAATAGAATTCGGACCCATTAGTTGTCTGTAATGTGTTTTCCGATTCTGAATCCTTATCATTCTCCAGTACCTCATTAGTTTTATGGATATTTGTCATGTTATCATTACTCTCGACATTCTCTTCTGACGCTTTTGCATAGCATGCAGAAAGAGAGGAAATCATCACAACGGCCAGCAACACAATCACTAATTTTCTCATAATATTCCTCCCATTATACACAATAACGGCCAAAAACATAGTTTTCAAGTTCTTCCGCGCCGTCGCGGACGAAGAGGGGGATAACGTCCAGCGGGGCGTGGGCGGTGACCCACTGGCCGCCGTCGCAGGTGGCGCCGGTGGAGACCTCGCGCCAGCGGTCGCCCGCGGGGAGATAGGTGCGGCGGGTGGTCGCGCCGGCGGTGTAGACGGGGGCGACGAGGAGGTCGCGGCCGAAGAGGTAGGTTTCGTCGACGTCCCAGGCGGTGGGGTCGTCTGGGTAGTGGTAGAACAGCGGGCGCATGACGGGCGTGCCGTGCTCGTGCGCCTGGCGCATCAGGGTCTTGATGTAGGGCTTGAGGGACTCGCGCAGGAGGAGGTATTTTTTGAGGATTTCGTAGTTGTCCTCGCCGAACGACCAGACCTCGTTGTCCGCGCCCGAGCCGAACTGCTCCACGCCGTCGCGGTAGAGGGGCTCGGGGTTGCGATAGGGCAGGCGGTCGCCGTGCAGGCGCATCACGGGCTGGAAGCAGCCCCACTCGAACCAGCGCACCAGCACCTCGCGGAAGTCGTCGTGCGCCGGGAAGCCCGACAGGAAGCCGCCGATATCCGTCGTCCACCAGGGCAGACCCGCCATGCCGGCGTTGAGGCCCGCGGTGATCTGCTGGCGCATGGAGCGGAAGTTGCTCTGGATGTCGCCCGACCACACCAGCGCGCCGTAGCGCTGGCTGCCCGCCCAGCCGCAGCGGATCAGGCACATGATGTCCTGTTCGCCCTCGGCTGCAAGGCCTTCGTAGAAGGCGCGGGCAAAGTTCATGGGATACATATTGCTCACCTGCAGCGCGGGGCCGGTGTAGTAGCGCAGGTTGTCGATGTGGTCGTTGTTGTAGATGGGCTCGGCGCTGTCCAGCCAGAACAGCTTGATGCCCTTGTCGTAGTAGTTCTTCTTGCAGACGCGCCAGATGAACTCGCGCGCGCCGGGGTTCATCGCGTCCCACAGCGTCACGTCGCCCATGAAGCGGCTGGTCAGGCGGATGCCGCGGTCGTTGCGGATGAGGTAGTCGTTCTCCGCCAGCTCGCGGAAGTTCTCGCTGCGCACGTCCACCGTCGGCCAGACCGAGACCACGAGGTTCACGCCGTATTTTTTCAGCTCGTCCACCATGCCCTCGGGATCGGGCCAGTCCACCGGGTCGAACTTCCAGTCGCCCTGCTTGGTCCAGTGGAAGAAGTCCACCACGATGGCGTCCATCGGCAGGCCGCGTCTCTTGTGCTCGCGCACCACGCTCAGCAGCTCCTCCTGCGTGCGGTAGCGCAGCTTGCACTGCCAGAAGCCCATCAGGTCGTCGCGCATCATGGGCACCGTGCCCGTCGCCGAGGCGTAGTTGCGCTCGATCTCGTCCGGCGTGCCGCCCGCGGTGATCCAGAAGTCGATCTGCCGGGTGGAGCGCGCCTCCCACTTGGTCACGTTGCGCGCGAAGGTCACCTGCCCCACCGCCGGGTTGTTCCACAGCAGGCCGTACCCGCGCGAGGACACCATGAACGGGCAGCTGATCTGCGAATTGCGCTGCACCAGCTCCAACTTCATACCCTTTAAGTTGAGGCTGTCCTCCTGATACTGCCCCATGCCGTAGATCTTCTCGTCCTCGTAGGCCTCAAAGCTCATCGCGCAGCGGTAGTCGTCGCGGCCAACGCCCGGGTGCAGCCAGCGCCCCTGCATCGCCAGCGGCACGGAGTACTCCGACAGGTCGGAGCGGTTGCGGACGTACTCGCGCGTCAGCTCCTCGCCCTTTTCGTTGTAGAAGAACAGATAGCCGTGCCGGTCGATGAACGCCGCGACCTTTCCGTTGCGGATGTATGCGGCGTTCTCCTCCGGGACGATGGGCGCGTCCTCGCCCGGGCCGCCCGCGGCAGCCATCTGCTTGTGGTTTTTGGGCGCGGTCTTCACCATCGCCATCTGCGCGGTGTGCTCGCCTGCAGGCAGCAGCGCCCAGTTTTCGCTAAGCTCCAGCTGCGCCGCGCGGGTGACGCGCACGCGCAGGCCGTTGTTGCCCCACGGCTGGATCAGCAGCTTTTCCTCGCCCCGCTGCCAGTAGAGCTGATTGTTTTCAAGCCGGAAAATGGCCATATTTGCTACACTCCTTCCTCACAGCGGCAGGTCTGCGCCCACGCGCACGAACAGCGGGATCACGTCGATGGGCGCGTCCGCCACGACAGTCTGTCCGCCCGCGTGGATCGCGCCCGTGTGCACCTCGCGCCAGTCGTCGCCCGCGGGCAGGTACACGCTGCGCTTCGTCGCTCCCGCCTCGAACACCGGCGCGACCAGCAGATCGGGACCGAACAGGTACTCGTCCTCGTAGTTGGCCGCCTCGGGATCGGTCGGGTACTGGAAGAACAGCGCGCGCATCACGGGCGTGCCGTGCTCGTGCGCCTGACGCATCACGGTCTCGATGTAGGGCTTGAGGCTTTCGCGGATGAGTATGTATTTCTTGAGAATCTCGTAGTTTTCCTCGCCGAACGACCAGACCTCGTTGCCCGCGCCCGTGCCGAACCGCTCCACCTGGCCGTAGAATTTGACCGGCGGCTCGGTGTAGGGCAGGCGGTCGCCGTGCAGGCGCATCACAGGCAGGAACGCGCCCCACTGGAACCAGCGCACCAGCAGCTCGCGGAAGTCCTCGTGCGCGGTGAATCCGCCGAGGAACCCGCCGATGTCGCACGTCCACCACGCGATGCCCGCCATGCCCGCGTTCAGACCCGCCGACAGCTGCTTGCGCATCGCGGTAAACGTGGACTCCACGTCGCCCGACCACAGCAGCGCGCCGTACTTCTGCGAGCCCGCCCAGGCGCAGCGGATCAGGTGGCAGACGCCCTCGTCGCCCTGCGCGGTCATGCCGTCGTAGAAGCCCTTGATGTAGCAACGGGGATACTCGTTGGCGCACAGCAGCGCGGGGCCGTCGTAGTAGCGGTAGTTGTCCGCGTCGTACGCGTCGATCTCCGGCTCGGCCTCGTCCAGCCAGAAGAGCTTGACGCCCTTGTCGTAGTAGTGCTGCTTGACCTGCTCCCAGACGTACTTCTGCGCGCCGGGGTTGATGGCGTCATAATAGGTGCACGGCCCCATCCAGGTGCCGTGGATGGGCAGGCCGCGGTCCATGTGCATCAGATACCCGCGCTCGCTCATCTTTTTGTAGTTGTCGGTGCGCTGATCCACCGTCGGCCACACCGACACCATCAGATTGACGCCCAGCTCGTTGAGCTCGCGGATCATCGCGTCGGGGTCGGGGAAGTCGCGCGGATCGAACTGCCAGTCGC
The DNA here is from genome assembly GCA_034113365.1 of Candidatus Spyradocola sp. GTDB lineage: Bacteria > Bacillota > Clostridia > Christensenellales > UBA1750 > Spyradocola. The sequence goes on along the minus strand of JAXEXP010000174.1, from coordinate 58,098 downwards.
CCTGCGCCGTCCAGTGGAAGAAGTCGATCACGATCACGTCCAGCGGCAGGCCGCGCTTTTTGTGCTCGCGCACCACGCGCAGCACCTCGTCCTGCGTCTGGTAGCGCAGCTTGCACTGCCAAAAGCCCATCAGGTCGCGCCGCATCATGGGCACGCGCCCCGTCACGGCGGTGTAGTTCTCCAGGATCTGCGCAGGCGTGTCTGCCGCGGTGATCCAGTAGTCGATCTGCCGCGTGCGCTCCGCCGTCCACTCGGTCACGTTCTCGCCCAGCGTCACCTGTCCCACCGCCGGGTTGTTCCACAGGAACCCGTACCCCAGCGAGGACAGCAGGAAGGGCACGCTGGCCTGCGAATTGCGCTGCGCAAGCTCCAGCTGGCAGCCCTTGAGGTTCAGATAGTCCTCCTGATACTGCCCCAGCCCGTAGAATCGCTCGCCCTGACGCGCCTCAAAGCTCATCACCGCCGTCCAGTCCGAGCAGCCGGGGATGGGCGTGAGCAGCCGCGCCTTGCGCGACAGTGGCACGCAGAACTCCGAAAGATCCGACCGGTCGCGCACGTACTCGCGCAGCAGCTCCTCGCCGCGGCCGTTGAGGAAGCGGATGTACCCGTGCCGGTCGATCTCCGCGGTGATGTTGCCGTTGGTGATGCGCATCGCGTTGGGCTTTTTCTCGGGCTTTTCGTTGAACTGGTACTCGCCCTGCCCCAGCCGCGCCGCGTCCTGCGCAAAGTTGGGCGGCGCCGTCTCGAAGATCTCCGCGTGCGCCTGCGTCTCCTCGTGCGGCTCGTCCAGCGCCCAGTCCTTGCCGTCAAACTCTCCATTGCGCGTGATGCGCACGCGCAGGGAGTCCCTGCCCCACGGCTCGACGAGTATCTTTTCCGTGTCCTGCTGCCAGTAGAGGCGGTTGCCCGTCACGTCCAGTACGGCCATGTCTGTCCCTCCCGATTCTGTATATTTTTACTCGCTTTGCATAAACTTACAGGCTTTCCAGCAGCGCGTCCACGTCGCGCTCCTCCGTCGCCCAGCTGGTCACCAAGCGGATCGCGGTGTGGTTCTCATCCACCTTGCCCCAGGTGTGGAACGCGAAATCCGTCGACAAACGCTCGATCTGCGCGTTTTCCAGCACGGGGAACAGCTGGTTGGTGACGGTCTGCGCCAGCATGGGGTAGCCCTTTGCCGCAAACCCCGCGCGCAGCTTGTCCGCCATCGCGTTCTGATGCGCGCCGTACTTTTCATACACGCCGTCCTGCATCAGCGCGCCGAACTGCACGCCCAGCAGGCGTCCCTTGGCCAGCAGATTGCCGCGCTGCTTGCGCGTGTACGCGAAATTCCTGCCCAGCGCGGCGTTGGGGAACACCACCGCCTCGCCGAACAGCGCGCCGCACTTGCTGCCGCCGATGTAGAACGCGTCGCACAGCCGCGCCAGCTCGGGCAGCCCCACGTCGTTGCCCCGCGCCGTCAGCGCCGAGGCCAGCCGCGCGCCGTCGCAGTAGAGCAGCAGCCCGTTCTCATCGCACACCGCCCGCAGCGCCGTGAGCTCCTCAAGTGTGTACAGCGTGCCCAGCTCCGTCGGCTGGGAGACGTACACCAGCGCGGGCTTGACGACGTGCTCGTCCGCGTACTCGTCTATGACCTGCCGCACCGCGACGGGCGTCAGCTTGCCGTCCACATGGGGCCGCGTCAGGATCTTGTGGCCCGTGGCCTCCACCGCGCCCGTCTCGTGGCCGTTGATGTGCCCCGAGTCCGCCGAGATCGCCGCCTCGTACGGCCGCAGCGCGTGCGCGATCACCATCGCGTTGGCGGGCGTGCCGCCCATCACGAAAAACACCTCCGCGCTAGGGCAGGCCGCCTTTTCCCGAATGGCCTCGACCGCTGCAAGCGTGTATTCATCATATCCATACCCGGGCGTCTTGACGCGGTTGGTGCGCACCAGCGCGTCCAGCACCTCCGGGCATGCGCCCTCCTCATAATCGCATCGGAAACTGATCATGTCGCTCATCCCTCCAAATGGTATTATATGTATAGAACCATTCTACACGGTTTCCCCCGCTAAATCAACCGACACGTCTCAGAATCCCGTCTGACGGAACAAAACAAAAGAGAGGCGGAATCCACCTCTCTTTTCCTATTATAGAGTATTATTTCAGCACCTTTTTGAGCCACTGGCCGGTGTAGCTTCCGGGAACCTGCGCGACCTCCTCGGGCGTGCCCTGCGCGACGATGGTGCCGCCGCCGTCGCCGCCCTCCGGCCCCAGGTCGATGATGTGGTCGGCGGTCTTGATGACGTCCAGGTTGTGCTCGATGACCAGCACGGAGTTGCCCGCGTCGGTCAGCTGCTGCAGCATCTGGATCAGCCGCTCGACGTCCGCCATGTGCAGACCGGTGGTCGGTTCGTCCAGTATATAGAGCGTCTTGCCCGTGCCCACGCGCGCCAGCTCCGTCGCCAGCTTGATGCGCTGCGCCTCGCCGCCCGACAGCTGCGTCGAGGGCTGCCCCAGCTTGATGTAGCCCAGACCCACGTCGTAGAGCGTCTTGAGCTTGCGGTAGATGGGCTTGAAGTTCTCAAAGAAGCCCATCGCCTGCTCCACGGTCATGTCCAGCACGTCGTAGATGGACTTGCCCTTGTAGCGCACCTCCAGCGTCTCTCGGTTGTAGCGCTTGCCCTTGCACACCTCGCAGGGCACGTAGACGTCGGGCAGGAAGTGCATCTCGATCTTGATGATGCCGTCGCCCGTGCAGGCCTCGCAGCGGCCGCCCTTTACGTTGAAGGAGAAGCGGTTGGCCTTGTAGCCGCGCGCCTTGGCCTCGGGCGTCTCGGCAAACACGTTGCGGATCAGGTCGAACATGCCGGTGTAGGTGGCGGGGTTCGACCGCGGCGTGCGCCCGATGGGTGACTGGTCGATGTCGATCACCTTGTCCAGCAGCCGGATGTTCTCGATGCCGTCGTGCGCGCCGGGGCGGGTGCGTGCGCGGTTGAGGTCGCGGGCGAGCACCTTGCGCACGATCTCGTTGACCAGCGTGGACTTGCCCGAGCCCGACACACCCGTGACGCAGGTGAACACCCCCAGCGGGATCTCTACATCTATATTCTTGAGGTTATGCTCGCGGGCGTTGCGCACGATGAGCTTGCCGGTGGGCTTTCTGCGGGTCTTGGGCACCTCGATGCGCCGCGCGCCCGACAGGAACTGGCCCGTGAGGGATTCGGGGTTGCGCATGATCTCCTCGGCGGTGCCGCAAGCGATGATGCGTCCGCCGTGCACGCCCGCGCCGGGACCGATGTCCACGATGTAGTCCGCCGCGCGCATGGTGTCCTCGTCGTGCTCGACGACGATCACGGTGTTGCCCAGGTCGCGCAGGTGCTTGAGCGTGCCCAGCAGGCGGTCGTTGTCGCGCTGGTGCAGGCCGATGGAGGGCTCGTCCAGTATGTAGAGCACGCCCATCAGCGAGGAGCCGATCTGCGTGGCCAGCCGGATGCGCTGCGCCTCGCCGCCCGACAGCGTGCCCGCCGAGCGCGACAGCGTCAGGTATTCCAGGCCCACGTCGCACAGGAAGCCCAGCCGGTTGTCGATCTCCTTGAGGATCTGCCCGGCGATCATGCGCTCCTTTTCGCTGAGCGTCAGCCCCGCACAGAACTCCCTCGCCTTGCGCACCGACAGCTCGGACAGCTGCGCGATGTTCAGCCCGCCCACCGTCACGCCCAGCGAGGTGGGCTTGAGGCGCTGGCCGCCGCAGTCCGGGCAGGGGATGTTGGACATGTAGCCCTCGTACTCCTCGCGCATGCCGGGGGAGTTGGTCTCCTTGTAGCGGCGCTCGAGGCTGGTCACAATGCCCTCGAAGGGCGCGGAATAGGTGCTGCTGCGGCCCTCGCGCTCATAGCGCAGCGTCAGCTTTTCGCCCTTGGTGCCGTAGAGCAGCACGTCCAGCGCCTTGCGGGGAAGCTGACCCACCGGCGTGTCCATCGAAAACTCGTATTTCTCCGCCAGCGCCTCCAGGTACATGTGGAACATGGAGTCCTCGGAGGAGGAATCCCAGCCCGTGACGCGGATGGCGCCCTGCCGCAGCGACAGCGACTTGTCCGGCATGAGCAGATCCGGGTCGATGCGCATCAGCGTGCCCAGGCCCGAGCAGGTGGAGCAGGCGCCGTAGGGGTTGTTGAAGGAGAACATGCGCGGCGTCATCTCTTCCATGCTGATGCCGCAGTCGGGGCAGGCGTAGTTCTGCGAAAACACCATCTCCTGCCCGTCGATGACGTCGATCACGATGAGCCCGCCCGACACGCCCATCGCCGTCTCCAGCGAGTCCGTCAGGCGCTTGCCCATGTCCGGCTTGACCACCAGGCGGTCCACCACCGCCTCGATGGTGTGCTTCTTGTTTTTTTCCAGCTTGATCTCCTCATCCAGACCGTAGAGCACGCCGTCCACACGCGCGCGGACGTAGCCGTCGTGCTTGAGATCCTCAAGCACCTTGACGTGCTCGCCCTTTCTGCCGCGAATGACAGGAGCGAGCACCTGGATGCGAGTGCGCTCAGGCAGTGCGAGGATCTGATCCACCATTTGATCCACGCTCTGCTGCCTGATCTCCCGGCCGCACTTGGGACAGTGCGGGATGCCGATGCGCGCATAGAGCAGGCGCAGGTAGTCATGCACCTCTGTCACCGTGCCCACGGTAGAGCGTGGATTCTTGCTGGTGGTTTTCTGATCGATGGAAATGGCCGGAGACAGGCCGTCGATGTAGTCGACATCGGGCTTTTCCATCTGCCCAAGGAACATGCGCGCATAGGAGGACAGCGACTCGACATACCGGCGCTGACCCTCCGCGTAAAGCGTATCAAACGCCAGCGACGACTTACCCGAGCCCGACAGGCCCGTCATCACCACCAGCTTGTTGCGGGGCAGCGTCACGTCCACGTTCTTCAGATTGTGCTCTCTCGCGCCCTTGATGACGATATTTTCGTTCATGGGGGTATTTCCTCCTAAAGATGTTCCTCGTGTCTGTATACCTTTGCGGTCAAATCGCGCCTTGCGGGGTTGGATGCGCCGACCAGCGCCTCCTTTTTGCTGCGTGACCATTTGGAGAATTGTCTCAGGCGCGCTTCTGCCTGTTCTCTCTCATCAAACGATTCATGGTAGACGCACTTGGTCAGGTTGTATTTTGCCGAAAACGCATCCGCCTCCAGCGGCTTGAAGCCATGGATCACGTCGCAGACGACGCCGTGCAGGACGGTGTCATTCCGGTTGGACAGCACTAAAAAGTGGCTCACTGCTTTCCCCTCCCCACAGAGTACTGAGAGATTTCTCGACTTCGCTCGAAATCCCTCCGCCCGCTCCGCAGCACCTGCCCGCACAACGCGCCCGCTCGATGCTTCTTCTTCATCCGCAGCCGGCGGGGCGCGTTCATTTCGAGCGCAGCGAGAAATCTCTCAGTACTCTGAAGCCTGCATCACTTTCTCCTGCGCTTGCGGGTCGGCCGGCGTCCTGCGGGCGTTTTGTCCACGTCCACCTTTTCGCCCTTGAGCGCCAGGATCTTGTCGCGGTACTTCGCCGCCTCCTCAAAGTCCAGCCGCCCCGCGCATTCCAGCATCTTTTCCTCCAGGTGCTGGATCGCCAGCCGCTTCTCCTCGTCGCTCATCACGTTCTCGCCCTCGCCGTCGGGCGTGCGGGAGACGACGAGCAGATCGGCCACCGCCTTGCGCACCGTCTGCGGCACGATGCCGTGCTCCTCGTTGTAGGCCATCTGGATCTGCCGCCTGCGGTTGGTCTCATCGATCGCCGCGCGCATGGAGTCCGTCACCGTGTCCGCGTACATGATGACCTTGCCGTCCACGTTTCGCGCCGCGCGGCCGATGGTCTGGATCAGCGACGTCTCGCTGCGCAGGAAGCCCTCCTTGTCGGCGTCCATGATGGCCACCATCTCCACCTCGGGCAGGTCGAGGCCCTCGCGCAGCAGGTTGATGCCGATCAGCACGTCAAACTTACCCAGACGCAGATCGCGGATGATCTGCGTGCGCTCCAGCGTCTCGACGTCGGAGTGCAGGTAGTTGACCTTGATGTTCAGCTCCTTTAAGTAGTCCGTCAGGCTCTCGGCCATGCGCTTGGTCAGCGTGGTCACCAGCACGCGTCCCTCGCGCGCCGTCACCTCGCGGATGCGCCCCACCAGATCGTCCACCTGCCCCTCGGCGGGCACCAGCACGATCTCCGGGTCGATCAGCCCCGTGGGGCGGATGATCTGCTCCACCACCTGCCCGGCGGTCGCCATCTCATACGGCCCCGGCGTCGCGGAGACGAATATCCTCTGCCCGACGCGCTCGTCGAACTCCTCAAACTTCAGCGGCCGGTTGTCGAACGCGCTGGGCAGCCGGAAGCCGTACTCCACCAGGCTCTTCTTGCGCGCATAGTCGCCCGCATACATCGCCCGCACCTGCGGGATGGTCACGTGCGACTCGTCCACCATCAGCAGAAAGTCCTTCGGGAAGTAGTCCAGCAGCGTGAACGGCGCCTGCCCGGGCTGTCTGCCGTCAAAGTAGCGCGAATAGTTCTCGATGCCCGTGCAGAACCCGATCTCCCGCAGCATCTCGATGTCGTAATTGGTGCGCTGCTCCAGCCGCTGCGCCTCCAGCAGCTTGTCCTCGTCGCGAAACTTCTGCAGCTGCTTCTGCAGGTCCTGCTCGATGACGTCGATCTGCCGGTCCATCGTCTCGCGCGAGATCGCGTAATGCGTCGCCGGAAAGATCAGCACGTGCTTAAAGTGCGCCGACACCACGCCCGTGGTGGGGTCAAACTCGCTGATGCGCTCGATCTCGTCGCCGAAGAACTCCAGCCGGATGGCCTTGTTCTGCTGCCCCACGGGAAATACCTCCAGCACGTCGCCGCGCACGCGGAACGTGCCGCGTGAAAAGTCGATGTCGTTGCGGTCGTACTGGTTCTCCACCAGCAGCCGGATCACCTCGTCGCGATCCTTCTCCATGCCCTCGCGCAGCGACAGCGTCATGTTCTCGTACTCCGACGGGTCGCCCATCGAGTAGATGCACGACACGGACGAGACGATGATCACGTCCCGCCGCTCGGCCAGCGCCGCCGTCGCGCTGTGGCGCAGCCGGTCGATCTCGTCGTTGATGGAGGAGTCCTTCTCGATGTAGGTGTCCGTCGTGGCGATGTACGCCTCGGGCTGGTAGTAGTCGTAGTAGGACACAAAGTACTCCACCGCGTTCTCGGGAAACAGCTCCTTGAACTCCGAGCACAGCTGCGCCGCCAGCGTCTTGTTGTGCGCCAGCACCAGCGTCGGCCGCTGCACGCGCTCGATGACGTTGGCCATCGTAAAGGTCTTGCCCGAGCCGGTCACGCCCAGCAGCACCTGCGTGCGCAGCCCGTCCTCGATGCCCTCCACGAGCTTGTCAATGGCCTGCGGCTGGTCGCCCGTGGGCCTGTGCTGAGAATGGATCTTAAACTCCGGCATGCCGGCTCCTCCCCCTTTCACGCTCCGCCCTTCCGGCCGGGACGCATCGTCTGTTCGCTTAATCGTACCATCTATTATACCACGACTCCCGGCTTCGGTCACTCTTTTTCGCGATTCTTAATCCCGCGTTCGCCTAATCAAAGGCATTGTACTTTCCCACCATCTGCGCTACAATATAGAAAGAAAGCGGCGTATTTCGCCGTACCGATGCAGGGGGAGGTTCGGAGCATGAAAACGGATTATGACGTCATCGTGGCGGGCGGCGGCATCGCGGGCATTGCGGCGGCGCTGGCGGCGGCGCGCGCGGGCGCGGATACGCTGCTGCTGGAGAAGGAATACGCGCTGGGCGGCCTGGCGACGCTGGGGCTCATCATCGTCTACCTGCCCATCGACGACGGTTTGGGCGAAAAGATGTCGGCCTCCATCTCCGAGGAGCTGGCAAAGTGCGCGCTGAGCCTGGGCCCGGGCAAGGTGCCCGACGTCTGGGCGGACGAGACCGCCACCGCCGGGCAGCGCAAGGGCACGCGCTACGAGGTGCGCTACAACGCCGCCTCCATGATGATCGCCGCCGAGCGCCTGCTGCAGGAAGCGGGCGTGCACCTGCTCTACGACGTGCGCCTGTCGGGCGTGGAGACGCAGGGCGACAAGGTGGAAACCGCATACATCGAGACCAAGCGCGGCCGCATGGCGCTGACCGCGCGCGCGTTCGTCGACTGCACGGGCGACGCCGATCTGTGTTACTTTGCGGGCGAGACCACCGTGGACGACGACACCAACCGCCGCACGGGCTGGTATTACAGCTTTGACGGAAGCAAGCTGCAGCTGCACATGCAGTCCGACCCCATCTACGACGCCATCCCCGAGGGCAGCCGCCTCTACTCAGGCACCGACCCCGAGCAGATCAGCCAGCACCTGCAGGACATGCGCCGCATGATCGTCTCCCACGTCGAAAACCTTCGCGCGCAGGGCAATGCAGAGACCTATCCGCTGCTCATCCCCACCTACCACGGGCTGCGCATGACGCGGCGGCTGGAGACGGGCACGCACTTTTCCGAGGACGCGCACGACTTTGCGTGGTTCCGCGACGCCATCGGCATGATCGGCAACTGGAAGCAGCCCGGCCACCGCTACTCCATCCCCTACCGCGCCATCAAGGCGGAGCACCTGAACAACCTCTACGCCGCGGGCCGCTGCTGCTGCGCGGACAAGAGCGGCTGGGATCTGACGCGCGTCATCCCCTCCTGCGCCGTCACGGGCGAGGCTGCGGGCCTTGCCGCCGCGTGGCAGGCCAGGCACGGCGAAGCGCCCGGCTTTGCGCGCGTGCAGAGCCTCGTCACCGGCAACGGCGGCCTGCTGCGCCCCGAGCTGTTCGACCGCGTGATCGAATAAAACGCCGCGCGCTTGAAACACTAACCTCCGTAAAAGGAGGTGGTTCATCCCATGACGCCCAAAAAGCCCGATCCCGACCCCATGACGGAGCCGGGCGACTACCCCGACCGCACCTCGACGGTCTCGGCGACGGAATGCACGGGCCTGTTCCCCGCGCCGCCGAAGGACGACGCCGAGTACCGCAGCCTGCAGGACATGCACGGCATGGGCATCCCCCGCATGCGCAAGCCCGACAGTGCGGACGACTGAGCAAAAAAGCTCCGAAGAAGCGGAAAAAATCGCTTCTTCGGAGCTTTTTTATGTGATCTACCGCGCGCGGCGCCTGCTGATGAGCCTGCGCGCGATGACCGTGGCAAATCCCAGGCTCAGCGCGATGGCCCCCGCCACCATGATGGTCTCGATGCCCACCGAGATCGCCCGCTCATAGTCGGCCTGCACCACGGCTTCCATCGTGCGGTACATGCCGTAGCCGGGCACCATGGGGATGATGCCCATCGTGGCAAACACGATCGTGGGGCCCTTGAGGATGCGCGCCGCGGCCTCCGCCACCAGCCCCACCAGCAGGCAGGAGATGAACGCCGCCACCGGCGCGGAGCCCAGTTCCATCGCCATCCAGTCGTACACGATGTAGCCCACGCCGCCGATGACCGCGCAGGGCAGCAGCGACTTCCCTTCCGTGCGGAACAGCAGCCCAAAGCCCGCCGTCGCGATGCCCGCGACGATCAGGTCAAACAACAGCCTTGCAATCGTCATGCCAACGCCCTCCTTACCGCCACAGCGCGATGACCACACCCACGCCCGCCGCGATGGCGATCGCCTTGAGCAGCGCCTCCGCCGTGCGCGCCACGCCCGAGACCAGGTCGCCGTTGACGGTGTCGCGGATGGCGTTGGTGATGGCCAATCCGGGCAGCAGCGGCATGATGGCGCCCGTGATGATGGCGGTCTGGCTGCCCATGGAGAAGATGCGGACGCTTGCCAGCGCAATGACGGAGGACAGCGCGCCCGCCAGCAGGCTGTACATGGTCGAGGAGATGTTGTCCTCGCTGAACAGCAGCCCCAGCAGCCGCGCCACGCCGCCGCACACGCCCGCGACGATGAAATCAAACCACTGCGCGCCAAACAGCAGCGCAAAGAAGGCCGCCGACAGCATGTTGGCCAACAGGCTCAGCCACAGTGGCTGCGGGCCCGTGCGGCTGATCTCCTCCAGCTTCGCGCAGCCCTCCTCCAGCGTCAGCCGCCCCGAGGTCATGCCGCGGGAGATGTCGTTGACGCGCGCGACGCACCCCAGGTTCGTGGTGCGCACCTTGGTGCGGATCACCTCGCTGTGCGGCACGCCCTGCTCGTCGACAAAGGAGTAGATGGCGCCCGTGGGCAGCGCGATGACCTCCACGTCCGTCAGGCCGTATTGATTGCAGATGTAGCTCACCGTGTCCTCCACGCGGTAGGTCTCCGCTCCGTTTTCCAGCAGCAGCCGCCCCGCCAGCTTTGCGGTGCGCACCACCAGCTCGGTCCTCATCGCCTGCTCCAAAGCCCAGCCTCCCCTTTCCTTCGCTCCATAAACCCTTCCTATTATACAGCATTTTCCCGCGTTTGTGTATCGCTTTTGCTTCACTTTAACGCCGTATGTGCATTGCCGTCCGCCGCGTTTTGTAATATACAATACAAATGCCTTGTCCAAAATTTTGTTTTCCGCACGACAAGCGTATCACATCGTGAAAACCATGTTGTTTTACCTGCAAGAATCGATTATCATGAAGTTACAGATCCCAAAAGGAGTGAATAGAATGAACTCATGGGAGCGCTTCAAGCGCATGTATGACCACCGTGAGGCCGACCGGATCCCGATCATCGACGATCCGTGGGCGGGCACGCTGCGCCGCTGGAAGCGCGAGGGCATGCCCGCGGACGTGGATTGGTGCGATTATTTTGACATCGACAAGATCGGCGTCATCAACATCGACATCTCCCCACGCTACCCCGAGGTGACGCTGGAGGAGACCGACCGCTACGCCATCCGCACCTCGCCCTGGGGCGTGACGATGAAGCACTTCAAGGAAGAGGACTCCACCCCGGAGTTCCTGGACTACAAGGTCACCACGCCCGAAGCCTGGGAGGAAGCCAAGAAGCGCATGACGCTTTCCGACGACCGCATCCCCTGGGATTATCTCAAGGAAAACTACGACAAGTGGCGCGCCGAGGGCCGCTGGATCCGCGGCGTGTTCTGGTTCGGCTTTGACGTGACGCATTCGTGGATGATGGGCACCGAGAACTTGCTCGTCGCCATGATCGAAGAGCCCGAATTTATCGAGGACATCTTCGACACCTACTTAAACCACACCATCGCGCTCTACGACCGGCTGTGGGACGCGGGCTATCACTTTGACGAGATGTTCTGGTACGACGACATGGGCTACAAGGGCACCACGTTCTTCTCGCCCAACATGTACCGCGAGCTACTGCAGCCCTACCACACCCGCGCCGTCAAGTGGGCGCACGACCACGGCGTCTACGCGCAGCTGCACTCCTGCGGCGACATCATGACGCTGCTGCCCGACATCGTGGCCACCGGCGTGGACGCGCTCAACCCGCTGGAGGTCAAGGCGGGCATGGACGTGTTCGAGATCAAGCGCAAGTACGGCGACCGGCTGACGCTGCGCGGCGGCATCAACGCCGTCAAGTGGAGCGACGCCGACGCGATCCTGGCCGAGATCGACGAAAAGGTGCCTGTGCTCAAGCAGAACGGCGGCTTCATCTTCTCCTCCGACCACTCCATCCCCAACGCCGTGTCGCTGGACAATATGAAGCGCATCGTGGCCGAGGTCAAGCGCGTGGGCCGCTACTGATGAGGAGGCGCAGGCTATGACGCATCGCGAGCGCGCCTTTGCGGCGCTGTCGGGCCGCATTCCCGACCATGTGCCCACCTTTGAGCTGGAGTTCCAGCTCGCCGAGGAGTTCTTCGGCAAGCCCCTGCTGCCCGAAGCGCTCCGCCCCGAGAACCTCCCCAAGCTTTCCGCCGCCGAAAAGGACCGCCTGCTGCACGAGATGGCGGAGTACACCGTCTGGGTCTACGAGCAGCTGGACTACTCCATACTCCCGCTGCACGGCGTGGGCGACTTTGATCGCCTGGAGGACCGTTCGGACTTCCCGGAGGCGTTCAAGACCTTCGTCAAATACGTGCGCGAGGCCGCCGGAGACAAGCCCCTTGCCTACCACGGCGACGGTACCTTCTCCATCCCCGACGGCAACGGCATGTACGACTTTGCCTACCGCACCGCCGACGACCCCGAGGGGCTGTGCGACGAGGCCGACCGCATGGCGCGCAACGCCATCGAGCGCAACAAGCGTCTGCGCGACATGGGCGTGGACATACTGATGCTGTGCAGCGACTACTGCTACAACTCCGGCCCCTTCCTCTCGCCCAGGATGTTCGGCCAGTTCATCGCGCCCTACCTGCACCGCATCATTTACGAGGCGCGCAGGAACGGCCAGTTCGCCATCAAGCACACCGACGGCAACATCATGCCCATACTCGACCAGCTGGTGGACTGCGAGCCGCACGCGCTGCACTCGCTCGACCCGATGGCGGGCGTGGACATCCGGGAGGTCAAGCGCCTGGTGGGCGACCGCGTGGCGCTGTGCGGCAACGTGCACTGCGCAGCGCTGCAGACCGGCACCGAGCAGGACGTGATCGATTCCGCCGAATACTGCCTCACCTACGGCAAGCCCGGCGGCGGCTACATCTTCTGCACCAGCAACGTGCCCTTCAAGGGCATGCCGCCCGAGCGCTACAAGCTGATCCTCGACGTCTGGAAGCGCATGCGCGACTACAACTGATCCCACAAACCGCAATAAAACTTTTCAGGAGGAAGTTCGATATGGATCTTAAGGAAATTTCCGTTCAGCTGCAGGCCGGCAAGGCCAAGATCGTCAAGACCCTGGTCCAGCAGGCCATCGACGAGGGCATCCCCGCGCAGGAGATCCTGGAAAAGGGCCTGCTCGACGGCATGAACGAGGTCGGCGAGAAGTTCAAGAACAACGAGATCTTCGTGCCCGAGGTGCTGGTCGCCGCCCGCGCGATGAACCAGGGCGTGTCTCTGCTCAAGCCCCTGCTGCAGCAGGCGGGCGTGAAGGCGACGGGCCGCGTGTGCATCGGCACCGTGCAGGGCGACCTGCATGACATCGGCAAGAACCTGGTCAAGATGATGATGGAGGGCAAGGGCCTGGAGGTCATCGACCTGGGCACCGACGTCTCCGCCGACACCTTCGTCCAGACCGCCATCGAGCAACACTGCGACATCATCTGCTGCTCCGCGTTGCTGACCACCACCATGGGCGTCATGGGCGACGTGGTCAAGGCCGCCGAGGCCGCCGGCATCCGCGACAAGGTCAAGATCATGATCGGCGGCGCGCCCGTCAACGAGGCGTTCCGCGCGCAGATCGGCGCAGACGCCTACACCACCGACGCCGCCAGCGCCGCAGACCGCGCCGTGAGCTTCTGCACGGCCTGCTGAGCGCGTCCACATTGAACCATCCCAGCCCCGTCCGGTGGAGCGCGCTTCATCGGGCGGGATTTTATTTGCGAAAAGGAGATCACGCACTATGGATCACGAACAGCTCATTCCGTTATTCATCGAAAACGGCGCGCACAAGGCTGGGCTCGTGCACCAGTCCGACATCGTTACGTCCACGGAATTTCGCGACATCTGCGCCGGCAACGGCTGCGGCAACTACGGCAAGTGCTGGATGTGCCCGCCCGACGTGGGCGAGATCGGTCCCATGATGGAGCAGCTGCGCCGCTACCCTTACGGCATACTCTACCAGACCATCGGCCAGCTGGAGGACAGCTATGACTTCGAGGGCATGACCGCTGCGGGCGATGCGCACGCGCAGGTCAGCCAGCGCATCCAGCGCGCCGTCAAGCCCCTGCTGGGCGAGCGCATGCTGCACCTGACCTGCGGCGGCTGCCACCTGTGCCCCACCTGCGCCAAGCGCGGCGACCAGCCCTGCCGCCACCCCGACCTGGCGCTGCCCTCGCTGGAGAGCTACGGCGTGGACGTCTACAAGACCAGCCGCGCCACCTCGCTGCGCTACATCAACGGCCCCGACACCGTGACCTACTTTGGCATGGTGCTCTTCTCCGAGGAATGACCCGCCGTCCCCCCGATCAAGTAAAACGCCGTATTCAAGTCATTTTGCTGTCAGGCCCTCTCCCTTTAGAAACGGATCGCGCAGCAGCTTTCCAGTTTTCAGCCAAATAACCTTTTCTCAGAGGAAAAACATGCCTGGACTGACCATTCGTCGCAGCAGCGCCATTCTGCCATCAGGCTGCTTTACTTCTGAAACGCACAGCTTCAAACCTGTTTACACCAAACGGCGCAGTTTCTTCCCTCATTTCAGCCAACAACCCATTTTCGGAGGATAACCATGCCTGAACTGACCATCCATCGCGGCGGCGTCACCGCGCGCGTCTCCTTTTCCGGCACGCCCGTGCTGGACGAGGTGCTGCAGGCCGCGGGCTATTCGCTGCCCCATCCCTGCGGCGGACGCGGCGCGTGCGGCAAGTGCGCCGTACAGCTGACGGGCCGCGTCTCCCCGCCCAACGCTGCGGAGCAGCGCGCCGGCACGCGCCTGAGCTGTCAAGCCGTGCTGCTGGGCGACGCCGACGTCACGCTGCCCGAGGCCCACGGGGACGCCCGCATCGAGACGTCCACAGCCGACCTCACCGCCCCCCTGCGCCCCCTGCCCGGCTCCACCGGCGCCGCCGTGGACATCGGCACCACCACCATCGCAGTGCGCCAGTACGACCTCTCCACCGGCTCCTGCACCGGCACCGCCGCCGCGCTCAACCCGCAGGCCAGCGTCGCCGCCGACGTGATGGGCCGCATCAACGCCGCGCTGAACGGCAGGCTTCCCCTGCTGCGCGGGCAGGTCACGGACGCCGTGCAGCAGCTGCTCGCGCGCTCCGGCACGCCCGCCCCCGACGCGCTCGTCGTCACGGGCAACACCACCATGCTCTACCTGCTCACCGGTCGCAGCCCCGACAGCCTCGCCCGCGCTCCCTTCGAGGCGGACACGCTGTTCGGCGCAACGGTCGCGCTCTTTGGCGGCCAGGCCTACCTGCCCCCCTGCATGAACGCCTTCGTGGGCGCGGACATCACCTGCGCGGTGCTGG
This sequence comes from Candidatus Spyradocola sp., assembly GCA_034113365.1. Taxonomy (GTDB): domain Bacteria; phylum Bacillota; class Clostridia; order Christensenellales; family UBA1750; genus Spyradocola. Next base: position 43,087 of record JAXEXP010000174.1, on the reverse strand, counting down.
CCAGCGGCATCTGCGAGCGCGACGAAACGGCGCTGCTGTGCGACATCGGCACCAACGGCGAGATGGCGCTGTGGAAAGACGGCACGCTTTACGTCACCTCCACCGCCGCCGGGCCCGCCTTCGAGGGCGCGGGCATCTCCTGCGGCTGCGGCAGCGTCCCCGGCGCGATCGACCGCGTCACGCTGGTCAACGGTCAGCTCCTCTCCCACACCATCGACGGCGCGCCCGCGGTGGGCGTGTGCGGCTCCGGCCTCATCGACGCCATCGCGGCGGGCCTGACCGCCGAGCTCATCGACGAGACCGGCGCCATGGACGACGACGAGCTGCCCCTCGCCCCCGGCGTCGCCCTCCAGCCCCGCGACGTACGCGCCGTGCAGCTGGCCAAGGCCGCCATCGCCGCCGGCATGCTCACCCTGCTGGAGACTGCCGACGCAAGCCTTGCCGACGTCACCTCGCTGTGCATCGCGGGCGGCTTTGGCAGCCACCTGAACGTGCGCAGCGCCGCCACCATCGGCCTCATCCCGCCCGAGCTGACCGACCGCGTCCGCGTGCTGGGCAACGCCGCGCTCTCGGGCGCCGCGCAGACCCTGCTCGACCGCACCTGCGTCCCCGCGCTCGAGCGCATCGCCGCCCACAGCCGCCATGTCGCCCTCGGCGGCAACCCCCGCTTCAACGAACACTACATCGACCAGATGCTCTTCGGCCAGGAGGAATGATCCTTGGGGAACGGGAAGGACTTTTTATACAGGGCGACGAATTTTTCATCAAACCATCGGATCAGAATCCCATCGAGCGATAAACAGAAAGAGAGTGGAAACAATGGGGGTACTCACAGCCATTCAGCGCTTCTCGCTGCATGACGGGCCGGGCATCCGTTCGACCGTGTTTTTCAAGGGCTGCAACATGCGCTGCGCCTGGTGCCACAACCCCGAGACGCTGCACGTGGAGCCGGAGGTGCTCTACTACCGCAGCAAGTGCGTGGGCTGCGGCGCGTGCGCGCAGGTCTGCCCGTCGCACCGCGTGGAGGGCGGCAAGATGGTGTACGACCGCGCCGCGTGCGCCGATCACGGCGCCTGTGCACAGGTGTGCTTCTCCGGCGCGCTGGAGATGTGCGGCAAGGAATACCTCGTGCAGGACGTGCTGCACGAGGTGATGCAGGACGTGGACTACTACGCGCAGTCCGGCGGCGGCGTCACGCTCTCGGGCGGCGAGGTGCTGCTGCAGCCGCAGTTTGCGGCGGAGCTGCTGTCCGCGCTGCACAAAGAGGGCGTACATACCGCCATCGAGAGCAACCTTAACGTGGATTTCTCCACGCTGGAGGCGCTGCTGCCCGATCTGGACCTTGTGATGTGCGACCTCAAGCTCTGGGACGAGGACGCGCACCGCAGGTGGACGGGCGCAGGCAATGCGCGCATCCGGGAGAACATCGCGCGCCTGCCGCGCAGCGGCAAGCCCTTCATCGTGCGCACGCCCGTGATCCCGGGCGTCAACGACAGCGAGGCGGAGATCGCCGCCATCGCAGGCTTTGTGGGGCAGCTGCCAGGACTTGCGTACTATGAGCTGCTCAACTTCAACCCCCTGGGCGGGAGCAAGTATCAGGCGCTGGACGTGGACAACGCGTTTGCCGGTGCGCGCCCGCTGTCCGAGGAACGCATGCAGGCGCTTCAGGCGGCGGCACAGGCCGTGTGCCCGTCGGTGCGCGTGGGATAGGAGGAGATCCGTATGAGAGATCGCATCAACAAGCTGCCCGCAGATGCGGACGTGAGCTACCGCGAGCGGCTGCGCATACTGCGCGAGCGCAAGCTGGAGGATACGCAGGACAAGGCCGGCATCCGCGCCTTTGCCGACGGCGACGATTACGGCGCGGTCAAGCCCCCGGACGACTATGACTTCACCCCGGTGTTCAACCACCCCGCGGGCACCTTCGTGGGCTACGACGGCTGGAGCGAGAACTTCTACCGCATGATGGCCACGCACCCGGTGTTCATCGACCCGTGTGACGCCTTTGCCAACCGCTGGATGAACTGCATGGCCTGGACGCGTCCCATCACCTTCAACCCCGACCTGAACTATGATTACCTCAAGCCCGAGCAGCAGAAGTACGGCATCGTGCCCGGCATCGGCGCGGACGCGCACTTTGGCGGCGATTACGCCATCGGTCTGACCCTGGGCTGGGGCGGCCTGCTGGAAAAGCTGCGCAAATACCGCGCGCTCAACCCCGGCCACGACGACTTCTACGACGCCGAGGAAAAGACCATCCGCGGCATCCAGGTCTGGACGCGCCGCACGGTGGAGGCCATCGACGAGGCCATGAAGGTGGAGACCCATCCCGAGCTGCTCAAAAATCTGCAGCAGATGCGCGACGTCAACGAGCACCTGATCGAGGGCGCGCCGCGCACGCTGCGCGAGGCCTGCCAGTGGATGTGCTGGTTCAACACCGCCTCCCGCGAGTACAACCGCGACGGCGCGGGCTGCCAGCTGGACGAGACGCTGCGCCCCTACTATGAGCGCGACCTTGCCGCGGGCCTCATCACCGAGGACGAGGCCAAGTATTACATCGCCTGCCTGCTGCTCAACGACCCGCACTACTATCAGCTGGGCGGCCTGTCGCCCGACGGCCACGACATGGTCAGCTATTTCAGCTACCTGATCCTCGAGGCCGCAGACTGGCTGGATTCCTCCTGCAACCTGACCGTGCGCGTGCACGACGGCATGGACCGCAAGTTCCTGCACACCGCGGTGGATTACCTGTTCAAAAACAAGAACGGCTGGCCGCGCTTCTCGGGCGACCAGGCGCTGTCCGAGGGCTTCATGAAAAAGGGCTACCCGGTGGAGCTGGCCCGCCAGCGCGTGGCCGTGGGCTGCCACTGGATGAGCCTGCCCGGGCTGGAATACACGCTCAACGACTGCGTCAAGATCAACAACGCCAAGGTGTTCCGCCTGGCGCTGGACGAGATGATGGCGTCTGACGGCGAGAAGTCCATCGAGGAGCTGTGGCGGCGCTACGAAGCCCACACCGCGCGCGCCGTGCGCGTCACCGCCGAGGGCATCTGCTTCCACCTGGAAAATCAGGTCAAAAACGAGCCCGAGCTGATGCTCAACCTGATCTCCCACGGCCCCGTGGAAAAGGGGCTGGACATGAGCCACGGCGGCGCGCAGTACTACAACATGTGCATCGACGGCACAGGCATCGCCACCGTCGCCGACTCCTTTGCCGCGCTGGAGCAGCGCATCGAGCGCGAGGGCCGGCTCACCTTTGAGGAGATGTACGAGGCCGTGCGCTCCAACTACGCGGGTCCCCGCGGCGAGTACATCCGCATGATGCTCTCGGCCTCCGAGCGCTACGGCGGCGGCGACACGCTGGGCGACAAGTGGGCGGTGCGCATCAGCCGCTCCTTCACCGACCAGGTCAACGCGATGGACGAGGTGTTCGCGCCCGTCAAGTTCATCCCCGGCTGGTTCTCCTGGTCCAACACCATCGTGCTGGGCAAGGCGGTGGGCGCCACGCCCAACGGCCGCCGCGACGGCGAGGTCATCAACCACGGCGCCAACCCGCACCCCGGCTTCCGCAAGGACGGCGCGCTGACCGCCATGACCAACGCCATCTGCTCGGTCCAGCCCGGCTACGGCAACACCGCGCCCGTGCAGCTGGAGCTCGACCCCGGCATGGCGCGCGGCCCCGAGGCGGTGGACAAGATCTGCGACTACATCCTGACGCTCTTTAGAAAGGGCGGCACGCTGCTCAACATCAACATCATCAACGCCCAGCAGATCCTCGCCGCCAACGAAAACCCCGACGCCTTCCCCGACCTCGTGGTGCGCGTGACGGGCTTTACCGCCTACTTCTGCCTGCTCACCCCCGAGTTCCGCAAGCTGGTCGTCGACCGCATCCTCGTCGCGTAGGATCGTCGCCTTACGTTATGTAGCGCTGGACTGACACCTCATCAGTCGCCTGCGGGCGCCAGCTTCCCCTCAAGGGGAAGCCAAAGGATGTCTCTCCTTCTTTGCGCTGAATCAGAAGTTTTCCCCAGCGCTTTCCATAATGTGGTGATCAAAAACACCCCCTTATCCTCATTTTCAGAGGAAAGGGGGTGTTCTTTCATTTGCGTTATTCCCAGTCCACGTGGCTGGTCAGCAGCGTCACACTGTCCGGCGACACGGTGAGTATGCCGCCGCCGACGCGGCCGGTGCGGATCTGCCCGTCGCCGGTCTCCAGCGTCAGCGTGCAGGGTTTGACGGAGGTGATGAAGGGCACGTGCCCCGCCATCACCGCCAGATCGCCCTCCAGCCCGCGCACCGACAGGCTCACCGCCTGCCCGCTGTACGCGCTGCCGTCCGGCGTCACGATGCTCAGCGGATAGCTCTTCACTGCGCCACCTTCTTCGCCTTCTCCACCGCCTCGTCGATGGTGCCCACGAACAGGAAGGCCGACTCGGGCAGGTCGTCGTGCTTGCCCTCGAGGATCTCCCTAAAGCCGCGGATGGTCTCGCTCACGGGCACGTACACGCCCTTGTAGCCCGTGAACTTCTCCGACACGTGGAAGGGCTGCGACAGGAAGCGCTGGATCTTTCTGGCGCGCTGCACCAGCAGCTTGTCCTCATCGGACAGCTCGTCCATGCCCATGATCGCGATGATGTCCATCAGCTCCTGGTAGCGCTGCAGCACGCGCTGCACCTCGCGCGCCACCTCGTAGTGCTCCTGCCCCAGCACCTCGGGCGACAGGATGCGGCTGGTGGATTCCAGCGGATCCACCGCCGGATAGATGCCCTGCGACGCGATGTCGCGCGAGAGCACGGTGGTGGCGTCCAGGTGCGCGAACGTGGTCGCGGGCGCGGGGTCGGTCAGGTCGTCCGCGGGGACGTACACCGCCTGAATGGAGGTGATGGAGCCCTTGCGGGTGGACGTGATGCGCTCCTGCAGCATGCCCATCTCGTTGGCCAGCGTGGGCTGATAGCCCACCGCCGACGGCATGCGCCCCAGCAGCGCCGACACCTCGGAGCCCGCCTGCGTGAAGCGGAATATGTTGTCGATGAACAGCAGCACGTCCTGCCCTTCCTTGTCACGGAAGTATTCCGCCATCGTCAGGCCGGAAAGTCCCACGCGCATTCTGGCTCCCGGCGGCTCGTTCATCTGGCCGTAGACCAGCGTGGTGTTGCTCAGCACGCCGGATTCCTTCATTTCGTTGTACAGATCGTTGCCCTCGCGCGTGCGCTCGCCCACGCCCGTAAACACCGACAGGCCGCCGTGCTCGCGCGCGATGTTGTGGATCAGCTCCATGATCAGCACGGTCTTGCCCACGCCCGCGCCGCCGAACAGGCCGATCTTGCCGCCCTTGGAGAAGGGGCAGATCAGGTCCACCACCTTGATGCCCGTCTCCAGCATCTCGGTGGAGGCGGCCAGCTCCTCATACGCGGGCGCGGGACGGTGGATGCTCCACTGCTCCGTGCCTGTAACCTTCGGCTGGTTGTCCACCACGTCGCCCAGCACGTTGAAGATGCGCCCCAGCGTCTCGCGGCCCACGGGCACGCGGATGGGTCCGCCCGTATCCGTCACGGGCGTGTCGCGCTTGAGGCCGTCGGTGGTGGACATGGCGATGCAGCGGGCGGTGTTGTCACCGATGTGCTGCGCCACCTCCACCGTCAGCATCCGCTCCCCCACGGGAATGGTCAGCGCGTTGTATATGGCAGGCAGGCTGCCGTCCTCGAAGCGAACGTCCACCACCGGTCCCATGACCTGGCACACGCGCCCCTTTGCCTGATTGGACATGCTCTTTCTCTACCTCCTCTTGATCCCGCCCGAGCCTGCGACGATCTCGGTGATCTCCTGCGTGATGGCGCCCTGTCTGGCGCGGTTGTATTGAAGGTGCAGTTCCTCGATCATCTCGCTGGCGTTCTTGCCCGCGGAGTCCATCGCGGCCCGCCGCGCGGCCACCTCGCTTGCAAAGCTCTCGCGCACCGACGCGATGAGCATGCCCGAGACGTATTCCGGCACCACGGCCTGCAGCATCTCTTCCTCATTGGGCTCAAATACCACGCTGCAGGGCGCGCTCTTGCCCGCGCGCAGCGGCAGCAGCCAGCGCACGTCCGCCGTCTGCGTCAGCATGGACTCATACCGGGTATAGATCACGCCCACGCGATCCCATTTGTCCTGCGCAAAGCCCTCGCACAGCATGCGCGCCATTTCGTCCGCATCCGCGTAGGTGAAGCCCTCCGCCGTCAGCTCGCCGCCGCCGAACCGCTCGCAGGCGCGCTTGCCCACGGGCAGGAATTCCGCCTCGGGGAACTGCGTCGCCAGCCGGAACACATTGGCGTTGTAGCCGCCGGCCAGCCCCCTGTCCCCCGCGATGACCACCAGGCACGTGCGCCCGTTGCCCTTTTTGCGCAGGTAGGGGCTCTTGCGGCACTCGGGGCAGCGCACGAGCAGCCGGGCCGTGCGCTCCACGGCTGCGGCATACTCTCTGCCGTGCAGCATCGCCTCCGTCGCCCGCCGCATCTTGGAGGCCGCGACCAGACCCATCGCGCGCGTCAGGTGCATGGTGGAGTCCACGCTGCGGATGCGGTTGCGCAGCTTCTTCGTGTTCATGCCCATGCGCCGTCACCTCTGCATCTGCGAAAGCGCCTGCTTGAGCCGCTCCACGTCCTTGTCGGCGTAATAGCCCTGCTCAAAGCGCTCCAGCAGATCCTCGTAGCTGTTTTCCAGCAGCTCGTAGAGCCTGCGCTCGTAATCGGCGACCTTGTTGACCTCCACCTTGTCCAGCCAGCCGTTGCTCACCGCGTAGATGATGGCCACCTGGCAGCCCACGCGCACCGGCGCATTGCGGTTCTGCTTGAGCACCTCCACGATGCGCTCGCCCAGCGCCAGGCGCTTCTTGGTGTCGGCGTCCAGGTCGCTGCCGAACTGCGCGAAGGACTGCAGCTCGCGGTACTGCGAGTAGAGCAGCTTCAGCGGGCCCGACACGGCCTTCATCGCCTTGAGCTGCGCCGAACCGCCCACGCGGCTGACGGAGATGCCCGGGTTGATGGCGGGCATCACGCCCGCGTGGAACAGCTCGGTCTCCAGGAAGATCTGGCCGTCCGTGATGGAGATGACGTTGGTGGGGATGTAGGCGGACACGTCGCCTGCCTGCGTCTCGACGATGGGCAGCGCGGTGATGGACCCGCCGCCGTACTCGGGCGCCACGCACGCCGCGCGCTCGAGCAGTCTGGAGTGCAGGTAGAACACATCGCCCGGGAAGGCCTCGCGTCCCGGCGGGCGGCGGATGAGCAGCGACAGCGCGCGGTACGCCACCGCGTGCTTGGACAGATCGTCGTACACGATCAGCACGTCTTTTCCCTGCTCGCGGAAGTATTCCGCCATCGCGCAGCCCGAATAGGGCGCGACGTACTGCAGCGGCGCCGACTCGGACGCGGAAGCGGATACCACGATGGTGTATTCCATCGCACCGGCGCGCGTCAGCTCACCCACCAGCTGCACCACGGAGGTGTTTTTCTGGCCGATGGCCACGTAGATGCACAGCACGCCCGTGCCCTTCTGGTTGATGATGGTGTCGATGGCGATCTCGGTCTTGCCCGTCTGGCGGTCACCGATGAGCAGCTCGCGCTGGCCTCTGCCGATGGGGATCATGCTGTCGATGGCCTTGATGCCTGTCTGCAGCGGCACCGACACGCTCTTGCGCTCGATGATGCCCGGCGCCTCCGCCTCGATGGGGCGGGTCTGCACCGTTTCGATGGGGCCCTTGCCGTCGATGGGCTGGCCCAGCGCGTCCACCACGCGGCCCAGCAGCTGCTCGCCCACGGGCACCGACAGCACGCGGCCCGTGCGGTGCACCTTGGTGCCCTCGCGGATGTCGCCGCCGTCGGTCAGCAGCGCGACGGAAACCGTCTCCTCCTCCAGGTTCTGCGCCATGCCAAAGCTGCCGTCCTCAAACTCCAGCAGCTCGTTTGCCATGCACTCCCGCAGGCCATAGACGCTTGCGATGCCGTCGCCCACCTCGATCACGCTGCCGTTTTCCTTCATCTCCAGCCGGGAAGAATAGCTCGCGATCTGTTGCTTGATGATCTTTCCGATCTCTTCGGGGCTTCCGGTCATTTTACGATCACTTCCTTTACTTGCTGCAGGTCCTTTTTCAGGCTGCCGTCCAGCACCCTGCCCTCCATCTCCACGATGAGGCCGCCCAGCAGCGTTTCATCCACGATGTACTCCGGCTGCACGATCTTGCCGCTCAGGCGCTCCAGCTTTTCCACCAGCGCCTGCTTTTCCGCGCCGCTCAGCTCCACCGCGCTGGTGATGCGCGCCGGCGCGATGCGGTTTGCGTGGTCGCACAGCTTGCGGTATTCCTTTGCGCAGTCAAAGTAGCTGCGCGCGTGTCCCCTGCGGCACAGCACCTGCAGAAAGGACGCCACGTGCTCAGGCACGCGCCCGCCAAAGGCCTGGTCGATGGCCGCGCTGCGCTCGTCAATGGCGATGCTGGGCGCCGCAAGGAACTCCAGGTAGTCCGGGTTCTCGCGCAGCACCTGCGTCACGGTCTCCAGCGCGCGGCTCACTTCCTCCTGCTCGCCGCTTTCCGCGGCCAGGGAGAACAGCGCAGCTGCGTAGCTCTTACTCAGCTCCACCGTCCGCACCTCCCATCTCGTCGATGAAGGCGTCGATCAGCGCGCGATGGTCCTGCTCGTTCATTTCGCGGCCGATGAGCTTCTGCGCCAGCTCCACCGACGCGTCGGCGATCTCGCGGCGTATGCCCTGCTCGGCCTTTTTGTGCTCCAGCGCGGTCTGCGCCTCGGCCTGGCGGATCATGCCGTCGGCCTTGCTGCGCGCCTCGGCCACGATGCGCTCCCCGCGGCTGCGCGCGTCGTCTGCGGCGGACTTGAGCAGCGCGTCGGCCTCATCCTGCGCGCCGCGCAGCTTTTCGGCCCACTGCTGCTGATCCTGCATGGCCTTCTGCTGCGCCTCGCCCGCCGCGGCGTACTGCGAATCCAGCTCCGCCTGGCGCTGCGCCAGCACCTTTTTGACGGGCTTGAACAGGAAGCGCTTGAGGATCCAGAACAGGATCACCAGGTTGGCCAGCGAGATCAGCATCTGCCATAGGTTGAAGGATATGACTTCCAGCGATTGCATAGCGGTTCACTCCAAAGTCTTAGCCGATGGTGTTGACGAGTATGCTCACCAGTCTGCTCGGGGCGACGAAGATGAGCAGAATGGCGATGACCAGCGCGTACAGACCGGTGGTCTCGGCGATGGCGCAGCCCATCAGCATGGTGGTGGTCACCTGACCCTTGCTCTCGGGCTGGCGGCCGATGGCCTCACAGGCGCTTGCAACCGCGTTGCCCTCGCCGATGCCCGGGCCGATACCGGCGATCATCGCCGCGCCTGCGCCCAGCGCGCAGCAGCCAAGAATGATACCAATCGCAAGTTCCAACATGGTTCTTACCCTCCGTTTTTTTCGTTCGTCAGTGGGATCCGGCGGCGCGCTTTTTCGCCTGCCGCCTCTCGTATTCCTCCGCCGGGAATCCGCCGGAGACGTACAGCATGGTCAGCATGGCGAATATGAACGCCTGCAGACACCCGCTGAACACGTCAAAGTAGATGGACAGAACGGCCGGTATGCCGATCTGCAGAAAGGGGATCTCGCCCAGCGCGCCGGGCAGCCAGCCCAGCAGCATCGAGGACAGCCCCTGCAGCCCCGCCGCCACCAGCACCGAGATCACGGTGCCCGACAGGATGTTGCCGTAGTGACGGAAGGCCATAGAGATGGGCGTTGCCACCTCGCTGATGATGTTCATGGGCGTGAGCAGCGGTACGGGCTCGGTAAAGCTCTTGAGGTAGTGCAGCGGCCCGCACTTGCACTTGTAATAGGTGATCAGCACGAACACCAGGATCGCCCAGCCCGCCACCACGTTCAGATCCGACGTGGGCGGGTACATCCCCAGCAGCGACAGCAGGCTCGAGAGCGCCGACAGCGCCAGGATCGCTGCGATAAAGGGCGCAAAGCCCTCAAAATAGCTGCCCATGTTCTCCTTGACCAGCTTTTCCACGGTGCCCACGATCCATTCGGCGGCGTGCTGCCTGCGCGTGCCGCACTTGACGGAGATGCCGTGCGTCAGGTACCGGCACAGCCAGAAGATGGTCAGCATCACCAGCACCGAGTTGACCTGCGCCTCGGTCACGGGCATGCCGCCCAGCGGCAGCGGCAGCGTAAAGTAGATGCGCGCGCCCGTGATGGCGATGCCGTCTGCGGGCGGCTCGGTCAGCACCTTGAGCGCCATGCCGAAGGCCAGCGGCAGCACCGCCAGCACCAGGTACAGCGCGTCCAGCGCCTTGAAGGCGCGGCTTCCGGGTTTATTTCTCATCGTTTTTTTCCTCCCTGCGCCCGGCCTTGTCCCACAGCGGCCGCAGCGCGATGGCAATGCGCGGGAAGAACAGCGGCAGGATCGCGGCGATCAGGTGGAAACAGGGCGCCGCCGCGCCCGCCACCAGCACCACCAGCAGCATCACGCTGCGCAGCGCCTGCGACGCCTTCATCGCGGTGCGCGCCTCGTCCTGCGGCTTGTCCACCGCGCTTTGCACGGTCAGTCCCATCAAAAAGAAGTTCAGCACCGCCGCAAGCCCGCCCAGCAGGTTGCCCAGCAGCACCGTGACGTCCCATCTGCCCAATATCAGAAACACAGCCTCCATCAGCGCGCTGAGCACTGCCGTCCACACCGCGATGTAGATCGTCTCTCGCTTCACCGCAGCGTCCACTCTGCGTTTCAAGCTCCCTTCCACCTCCTGAAAAAGGTTCGTAAATAAAACTTTAGGCACGACCCAGCCGCGCATTCTGCTTTGTATCGTATCGGACCGCATCCTGCTGCTTGTATCGTACCCCGCGTATTCATTTTTCACCATTATATTAACATAAATCCCCCTGTTTCACAAGTAAATCTTCGTTTAACTTCCAATTTTCCAGTACCTAATTGTTTCATCTTCAAAATCATTTTGGGCGTAAAAAATCCCTGTTCTCCGAAGAAAACAGGGATTCCGTCACTTGCGCGCGGTGCGGCCCTCGCGCACCAGCTGCGCAAACCCGCGGATGTCCGCAAAGGGCGGGCACACCATCAGCGCGCCGCCGGGGTCCATGCTCTCGTGCACGTCGCTGCCGGCGGTCATCAGCAGATGGTGCTCCTGCGCAAAGGCCAGCGCTTTGTCGTTGTGGCTGTCGTGGCGGGGGTTGCCGTTGAACACCTCCACGCCGTCCAGCAGCGCCGCGTCCTGGCACTTGAGATACCCCCGGAAGGGGTGCGCCTGAATGAGCAGCCCATCTTGCGTGGAATGCACCTTCTCCCGCAGCTGCGGTAGCGTCAGATGCGCCAGATTGCCCAGCTTTTTCAGCTCCTCAATCGTCACGCCGTACACCAGATAATCCTCCGGCCCAGCCGAAATGCGCACCTCCAGCGCCGGGAACACGGCAAGGCCGATGGCCTCGCCCTCCGCCTTTGCCGCCCGGTAGCCCGCAAAGAAGTCGTCGACGCGCGCCTCATACGCCGCGCCCTCCAGCCCCTCGGGGAAAAACTCCGGCGTGTAGTGATCCGTCATGATCAGCGCGTCGCAGCCCGCCGCCTTCACCCCGCGCGCCGTTTCCGCGCCGCGCAGCTTGGCGCACAGGCTCACCTCCGCGCTGTGCGCATGCGTCTCGATCGTCCAAAGCCCGTTCATGCTCTCGTTCTCCTTCATTCGTCCAACAGATTGCGGCAGTCGCCCGCGCGCATCGCGCGCACCGCGCACAGGCGCACCGCCTCGGCGTCCCAGCGCGCGTCGTGCGCCGCCCCGCCGCAGCCGAAGTCCTGCGCCGTCTGCGCGGAGACCGCCTCCTCCGCCACGCCGTAGTGCGCCATCAGCTCGCGCAGGCTGGGCATCTTGTACGGCCGCCCGCCGGACAGCTTCAGCACCCGCGCAAAGCGGTACATCGTGCACAGCCCGTACGCGTTGGGAAGCGCCCCGAACGCCTTTTCCAGCACGCGCTTGTCCGCGTTGAGGTTGTGCGCCAGCAGCGTGGCGCCCGCAAAGTCCGCCAGCACCTCGCCCCGCACCGTGCTATATTCCGCGCCGTGCTCGCGCAGCCAGTCCGTCTCAAGCCCGTTGACGCGCCCCGCGCACTCATCCATTTCGCTGATGCGGAAATAGAAGTTCTTCGCGCGCACGCGTCCCCGCTCCAGGCACACATAGGCCAGCTGCGCCAGCTCGCCCGCGGAGTTGTACTCCGTGTCCAGGAAGATCAGCCGGCTCACAGCTCCCGCAGCAGCGCGCAGATGCGCCGCAGCCCCTCCTGCATCAGCGCGGGCGTGGTGGCCAGGTTCAGCCGCATGAAGCCGTCGCCCGCCTTGCCGTAGTCCGTGCCCTTGTTCAGCCGCACCTTCGCCTTGTCCATCAGCAAATCATACAGCTCGTCGCTGCTCTTCCCAAACGGCCGCAGGTCCACAAACAGCAGATACGTCCCCTCGTTGGGCCACACCTTCGCGCCCGCCGCCGTCAGCTCCCTGACCGCAAGGTCGCGGTTGTCCTGCACGATGCGTTTGACCTGCGCCAGCCACTCGTCGCCCGTCTCGTACGCCGCGGTCGTCGCCAGCACGCCCAGCAGATTTCCGCCCTTCATGCCGATCTCGCTCGCCTTGGCCGCGATCCTGCCGCGCATTTGGGCGTCCGGGATCAGGAACGTGGAGTGATCCAGCCCCGCGATGTTGAACGTCTTGGTCGCGGACACCGCCGCCGCAACGCCCGTTTCCGCGCCGTCCAGCGTCAGCACGGACACGTTCCTGCGCCCGTCCAGCGCAAAGTCGCAGTGGATCTCGTCCGCCACCAGGTACACGCCGTGCTTTTTGCAAAGATTCAGCACCGCCTGCAGCGTCTGCCGCGGCCACACCCTGCCGCAGGGGTTGTGCGGCGAGCACAGCAGCATCAGCCTGCAGCCGGGCAGCTTGCTGTCCAAGTCGTCCAGATCCATCTCCCACTTGCCGTCCGTCTCCTGCACCAGCGGGCTTTCCACCTTGGTGCGTCCCGCACGGTCGATCACCGAGTAGAACGGCCCGTACACCGGCGTCTGGATCAGCACCTTTTCGCCCGGCTCGGTCAGCGCGTGCACCGCCAGCAGCAGCGAGTCCACCACGCCCGGCGTGAACACCATGTCCTCCTTTTTGACGGAGATGCCGTGGTTGCGCGCGTAATAGTCGATCACCGCCTGATCGTCGCGCGGGCTGCGGCGCGTGTAGCCCATCGCGGGGTGCTGCACGCGCGCCGCCAGCGCCTCCATGATGCCCGGCGCGCAGGGGAAGTCCATGTCCGCCACCCACATGGGCAGCACATCCTCCGGGCACGCGTCCCACTTGAGGCAGTTGGTGTTTCTGCGGTCAATGCCCTCTTTCAGCCTGTAATCCATCGTCCAGCCCTCCGTATCTCTCTATTTTCTGTACCCGTCCAGCTCGGCGTAGGCCGCGCGCGCGTCGGCAACAAAGTCCGTGCAGCCGCCCTCGATGCTCACGCGCCCGGCGAAGCCCTGCGCCTTCAGCTTGCCGAACATCTCCGCGTACTCCTTCTGCGTGCCGTCGCCCGCCTTGGGATAGGCGCGCCTGACCCGCTCGGCGATGTGGCAGTGCAGCACGGGCTTCTCCAGCGCCGCGCAGTCCTCGCCGCCCGCCATCATGTGGTACAGATCGGCCAGCGCGCCCACATTTTTCAGCCCCACGCGCCCCGCCAGGTACTGCGCCTCGGCCACGTGGTTGATGATGTTGCACTCCGCCGCGCGCAGCGGCTCGATCGCGATGCACAGCCCGTGCTCCGCCGCCATGCCGCCCGCTAGCTTCAGATATTCCGCCAAATACCGGTACCCGTCGGCAAAGCTCATGCCCTCGGGCAGGCGCCGTGCCCCGCCCGAGCCGAACACCACCATCTTCACGCCCAGCTCCTGCGCCCGGTCAAACGCGCGCTCCAGGTACGCGCGCACCGCCGCGCCCGTGCCCTCGGGCGAGCACAGATGGTACTCCCCCGGGATCATGCCGTTCATCGCCTCCACGGGCAGCGGCGCGTCCTTGACCTTTGCAAGCAAAACCGCATAGTCCTCCGCGCTCAGCTGCGCCACCTGCGTCATGCCCATTTCCACATAGTCGTAGCCGATCTCCTTCATCACCGCGGCATTCTCAATGCCGGTGCAGATGCCCAGTCGGATCATATTTTTCCCCTCCTATCGGATCTCCACGCCCGCGCCCCGGGCGATGTCCTGCACGCGCACCACCGCGTCGCGGTATGCCGCATCGCCGCTCAGGTGCTCGATCACCATCGGCATCTCCGGGCTCAGCGCCTCCGCCCGCTCGATGTAGTGCGCGATGTCCAGCTCGCCCAGCCCCACCGGCACCTCATGCAGCAGGCTGGTCATCTCCTGCCCCATGTGCGAGTCCTTCAGGTGGCAGGAGCGCACGCCGTCGCCCAGCAGGTCGAAGATCTCGTCGATGAACTCGCGGTTGTACAGATAGCGCTTGGGCGTGTAGATCCAGTTGGTCACGTCGATGTGCACGCCGAACGCCTCGCGGTCCACCGCCCGAATCAGGTCCAGATACTGCTGCGGCCCGTCGGGGATCATCCACTGCATCGCCTCCATGCAGTACACCGTGTTCTTCGGCTTCACCGCGTCGATGATGGTGCGGATGGACTGCACCGTCGCCTCCCACGCCTCCCGCGTGTAGTTCGCCCGGTGGAACCCGTCCCAGCGCGCCCCGCCGAACGCCCCCGCGATGTTGACGCAGCAGCGCGCGCCCAGCTCGTCCGCCAGCCGCAGCTGCCCGATGCACTTGTCCAGCGCTTTTTCGCGCTCCTCGGCGTTCTCCGCCACGGGATTGCTCCACGCGCCCACCTCGGCGATCAGCAGCCCGCTGTCCCGGCACGCGTCGGCGTACGCCGCGATGACGCGCTCCTCCGCCGTGTACTCCACCGGAAACACCGCCGCCGACAGCCCCATTCCGCGCAGCTCCTGCGCCCATTGCCCCGCCGTCTCGTGCGGCAGCACGTGCGAAATGCCCAGTCTCATGTTCCGCTCCCCCTTTTTGATTTTATATCAAAAAACCATCTATCGAAACCACACCGGCGCGCCGTCGCCGTACGCCCCGGGGTACCACGCGCGCACCTGACGGCACTGCTCGATCATCACGTCCACCTGCCCCTGCCCGAACGGCATCGCCCACGGGATGCAGGACAGCTGGTTGCTCGCCATGTACAGCGCCAGCAGCCGCCAGAACGCCTCCGGCGCCTCGCCGTCGAAATACGCCTTCACCATCGCCGAGGCGAACACCGGCGAGCACTGCGCCGACCAGGTGATGCGGTTGAACTCCTCCCACGGGTCACCCCAGTCCATGCGGTCAAAGTCCACCAGCCCAAGCTGCAGCCCGCTGTCCACCACCATGTTGCCCACGTGCAGGTCGCCGTGCTGGAAGCGGTTCTCCCGCCCTTCGATCAGCCGCCCGTTCTCCTGCACATACGCCGCAAAATCCGCACATTCCGGGATTTTGATGGGACACGCACGGTACTGCTCCACCTTGCGCGCCATCTTCCTTGAAAAGCGCGCCTGCCAGTCCTCCACGCCCTCCGGCGCGGGCACATCGTGCAGCATCCGCGCGATCCGCCCCGCCTGTGCGCCCAAGTCCGCCTGCTGCTCTGCCGTCAGCTCCGGCAGGACGTCTTCCGCGGGCCGCCCCGGCACCCAGGTCAGCAGCGTGTATACGCCGCCCTGACACATGCCGAACTCCACCGTCTGCGGGATGTTCGCCGCCACCTGCGCGTTCACGCGCCGCAGCGTCTCGAACTCGCCCCGCCTGCGCGCAGCCTTTTCCGCCGGGCTGATGCGCAGCAGCAGCTGCCGCCCATTTTCGCCCACCACGCGGTACTTCTCATCGCCCGACCAGCCCTCGTTTACCGGGATCACATCGAGCCAGCCCTCGCTGCCCGGGGTATCTCGGAACCCCATAGCGCACCTCCGGAAATGTAAAAAGAGAACGACTCCACGGTCGTCCTCTATTATACACCTTTTTTCGCCCCATGGGGAGGGGCATTTACTGCATCGGCGGCAGGTCGCCCGCCTCGGTGCGCGCCTGGCTAAGCAGCCTGTGCCGCAGCGCGTACAGCTCGTAGGACAGGTCCACCTTGTACACATGCGGGTTGAGCCGCCTGCGGTACTGCTCCCACAGCGACGCGATCTCCTTTTTGTGGTACGCGCGGATCTCCTTGAGCGTGGGCTTTTCGTAGACGCACTTGCCGTCCACGAACACCGGCACCAGCAGGTCGCGCAGCGTGTAGTCGGTGTAGGTCTGCCGCTTCCAAGTGTCCACCGGGTGGAAGATGGTCAGCGGCTTGCTCGCGTCGATGACCTCGTGCTCCAGCATGATGATGTCCGCCATCGCCATGCCCTCTTTGTTGTAGATGCGCTGCACCTTCTTGATGCCGGGGTTGGTGACCTTTGCCGGGTTCTCCGACACCTTGATCTTGGGCACCACCTGCCCGTCGATCACCTCAGCGCTCATCTTGTACACGCCGCCCAGCGCGGGGCAGTCGTCCGAGGTGATGAGCTTGGTGCCCACGCCCCAGGAGTCGATGCACGCGCCCTGCTGCTTCAGGTCCCAGATCACGTTCTCGTCCAGGTCGCCCGACGCGCACACCTTGGCGTTGGGGAAGCCCGCCTCGTCCATCATGCGCCGGCACTGCCGCGACAGATACGCAAGGTCGCCGCTGTCCAGACGGATGCCCAGCGGCTCGTGGCCCTTTTCCCGCAGCTCGCGGAACACCTGGATGGCGTTGGGCATACCGCTGCCCAGCGTGTCGTAGGTGTCCACCAGCAGCAGGCACGCGTCCGGGTACGCGTCCGCATACGCGCGGAAGGCCGTCAGCTCGTCCGGGAAGGACATCACCCAGCTGTGCGCGTGGGTGCCCGCCACCGGCACATCAAACAGCTTGCCCGCCAGCACGTTGCTCGTCGAGCCGCAGCCCGCGATCAGCGCCGCGCGCGCGCCGTACAGCCCCGCGTCCGGCCCCTGCGCCCTGCGCAGCCCGAATTCCATCACCAGATCGCCCTGCGCCGCCTGGCACACGCGCGCCGCCTTGGACGCGATCAGCGTCTGGTGGTTGATGATGTTGAGCATCGCCGTCTCGATCAGCTGCGCCTCGAAGATGGGCGCCTTGACGCGGATCAGCGGCTCGTAGGGGAACACCACCGTGCCCTCAGGCACCGCGTACAGCTCGCCTGTGAAGCGGAAGTCCTTGAGGTACTCAAAGAACTTCTCGTCAAACAGGTTCAGGCTCCGCAGATATTCGATGTCGCTCTCGTCGAAGTGAAGGTTTTCAATGTAGTCGATGACCTGCTCCAGGCCCGCGGCCACCGCAAAGGCCGCCCCGCCCGGGTTCTGCCGGTAGAACACGTCGAACACCGCGATGCGGTCGCGCGTGCCCGCCTTGATGTAGCCGTTCATCATGGTCATCTGGTAAAGGTCCGTGAGCATGGATAGATTGCGCATGTGTGCCGCCCCTTCTTCGTCCGGTCTTTTCCCAGGCGTCAGTTCTGATCCCCGTCCTCTTTTTTGTCCTCGTCGGGCTCGATTGCGTCGCCGCCGTCCTCTTCAGGCGCTTGCTCCGCCTGCTCCGGCTCCTGCGCGGGTTCCGCAGTCTCCGCCGCCTCTTCCTCCGCAGCATTTTCCGCGTCCGCAGCGCCTGTCTCATCCGCGGCGTCCGCCTGCGCGTCGCCGACCAGCACCAGCTCGGGGTCGAGCTCGGCGGGCTGTGCCGCTGCCGCCTTGCGGCGCTTGACGAACCGCACCAGCAGCACGATGGAGAACGCAATGACCATCACCAGGCTGAGCACCTGCGACACGCGCAGCCCGTTGGGGAAGAAGATCAGGTTGCCGATGGGCAGACCGCCCTTGAACATCCACAGGCTGTCCTGGCGCAGGCCCTCGACGAAGAACCGCTCGATGCCGTAGAGCACCCAGTACCACAAAAACAGGTTGCCGTCGGGCGCCTTTTTCGCCTTGGCGCGGTAGATCAGCAGGAAGATGAAGATCGCAAGGCACACCACGGACTCATAGAAGAACGTCGCCATGTGCCACTCGCCCAGACGCTCGATGTACACCGCGTAGGGGAAGAACTGCTTGGACGCCTCGGTCACCAGCGGGCCGTAGGCCTCCTGGTTGAAGAAGTTGCCCCACCGGCCGATGGCCTGCCCCAGCACCAGCCCGGGCGCGACCAGATCGGCCAGCGTCCAGAAGCTGATCTTTTTCCACTTGGAGAAGATCAGCGTCGCGATCACGCCGCCGATGATGGAGCCGTAGATGGCGATGCCGCCGTTCCAGATGTACAGCACGCTGATGGGATTGTCCGCGTACTGCTCCCACTCAAAGATCACATAGTAGATGCGCGCAAACACGATGGCCGTGGGGATGGTCAGCAGCGCGTAGTCCAGCATGCTGTCGGGGTCGATGCCCTTCTTCTTGGCCTGCATGTAGACCATCGCCACCGCAATGACCACCGCCAGCGAGATGAGTATGCCGTACCAGTAGATGTCGTGCCCGAACACGGTGAACGCAACGGGATTGGGACAGAACATGACTGTGCCCTCCTAAATCAGCAGATTTTTTGTACGCCGCCCCATACACGGGGGATGCCATCATTATAAAGCGCAAACCTTCCGCCGTCAATCAATCCCCGGCCCTGACGCAATAAATTCACAAATTCAGCACCGTGCCCCACTCAAAACCTCCTCCTGATCCGGCAGCAAGGCAGCATCCATGCTTACCCATCGCCAAAGCAGACGTTTCCGCATGCCAAAAGCACAAAAGACCCTCGCCGCACATTTCTCGGCGAAGGTCCTTCGTCTCTCCCGTTTTAGGAGACATTCCCCTGCGTATCCCCGGGCTTGATCTTGCGGTACAGCTCGTCGAACGTGGTTTTCTGCTCCTCGGTCAGCGTCTGACCCTTCGTCTCCTGGGCCAGCGTTCTGATCTCGGTCACCAGCGTAGGGTCTGCGGTGACGGCCACGTCGGTCAGGGCGCTCTCCACGCGCGCGATGGCTTCCACCACCATCTCCTCGATGCGCTCGGTCAGCGTGCCCTGGTACTGCGCGTCAAAGTTCAGTCCCACGATGGCGCGGTTGCCCTCGGCCACCACCTCCGCGGTGTCCACCTCGCTCAGCTTTTCCAGCTCGGTGATGAGCCGCTCGGTATCCACGCCCATCATGCCGGGCGCGCCGCTGTTCTCAGGCGAGGTCGAGGGCATGTTCTCATTGCCCGCCGTTCCCTCGGGCGAGGGCATGGCGCTCTCCATCGGCGAGGGCATGGGCGAGGCGGTCATGGCGCTGGGCTGCGGCGAGGGCGTCGTCGTCACGCCGTTGCAGGCGCAGCCCGCCAGCGCCGCGGCCACCAGTGTCAACAGGATCATCATTCGGATTTTCTGCTTCAAAGGTTTTCGCCTCCTTCGCGCTTATTGTGGCCCGACTGCGCCGCGCGCATACCCATTGAAACGCAATATTTTTCTGTGCCGTCTCTGCGCGCCGCCGTTGCAAAACAGACGCGCAGCATGTATAATAAGGTAGATCGACTGGCTCCATTCGCGGGCCGAAAACGACAAAAGGATGGGGAAAATGAAAAAACAAAGGCTTTTGATATATCTGTTGACGTTTGCCCTGCTGCTTGGTGCGCTGAGCGGCTGCGCGCCCAAGGCGACCACACTGGAGACCATACTGCCCCGCGCCAACGTCATCAAGGCGTCGGTCAGCTACCTGGGCAAGGGTCTGGGCGACAACATCCCCCAGCTGAGCTATGAGGCCGTGACCTCCGAGTGCACGCAGCTGTGCGACCTGCTCTATGCCGCGGATCCCGTCACCGTCGAGATCACCGACAGCTACTCGCCCGAGCTCAACGCCTCGCACGAGATCTATCTGACCACCTCCGGCGGCACCATGACGCTGTATTACGACGACTATCAGAACCTCATCAACGTGCCCATCAACCGCAAGGTGGACGACCGCAACGTGCGCGTGTACCTGAGCTTCCAGGCGCAGGGCCTGGCCGACCTGCTCACCGCCTGGGAGGAGTCGCTGCCCGAGCCAGAGCCTGTGGAGCCCATCGCCGAGCCCGAAACCGCCTTCCCGCCGGATGACGCCGAGCTGCGCGCCTCCATCGACGCCACGCTGTTCGACCAGGTGGCGCAGGACATCGCCTTTGAGCCCGCGACCTACCTGCGCGAGAGCGACGGCGCGCTGTACTACGCGTTCGGCTACCACGAAAAGAGCGAGCTGCCGCAGAACAAGGTGCTGGTCGTGGCCGCGCCCGACGTCGCAGATACCCGCCAGGCCGCCATCACCTCCATCGTGCACAGCGATTACTATGTGCTGGTCACCGTCAGCTATACGGTCCCCGCCGAGGGCGAGGAGCTCCTGCCCGCCGCCGTGCTGTGCGAGCGCGCGGACATCGACCTGGGCAAGCCCGTGGTGTTCCTCGACGAGAGCCGCACTGTGCTCTACGCTCAGCAGCTGAGCATTCCTGGCGACATTCCCGAGGACGCACAGCCCGCTGAGCCCTCTGAGCCCTCCGACGCCGCCGGCGGCGAGGAAGGCGACGGCGAACCCCTCGAGCCGTAATTTTTCAAAAAAAACCGCTGCATATCCGCTCTCCCTCCGGACATACTAAGTGCCGAGGTGAGAAAGCATGCAGAACAAGAATCAGAACAAAAACCAGAACCAGAATAAGAACCAGAACTCCAACCAGAACAACCAGAATCAGAACAAGAACCAGAACAGCGGCAAGAACTGCGACTGAAGGGAAGACTCCACGGCCGAAGTGCTGGACGGGCTGGCCACACAGCCCAGCCTGACCGACCCGCTGGGTTCCTGGACGGGCCTGCCCCTGGTGGGCGAGGAGCCCGTGCAGGACGCCGACGACCTGTGACCCGACCGGAGCTCCCGCACTGCGCTTGGCAGTGCGGCGGGCTCCTTTCTTTTTTGCATCTTCTGTGGCGGCCGTGCGCAAAACCTGCTATAATGGGAGCACAATACCCATCAGGAGGAACGCCATCGTGACCATACTCGTCATCGACGGCCAGGGCGGCAACATCGGCCGCGCGCTGGTCCGTGAGATCACCGAAAGGCTGCCCGGCGCCGAGCTCATCGCCGTGGGCACCAACAGCATCGCCACATCCAACATGCTCAAGGCGGGCGCCCGCAGCGCCGCCACGGGCGAAAACGCCGTCATCGTCGCCTGCCGCAGGGCCGACGTGATCGCCGGCCCCATCGGCATCGTCATCGCCGACGCGCTGCTGGGTGAGGTCACCCCCGCCATGGCCGTGGCCGTGGGCCAGAGCCGCGCCGCCCGCGTGCTCATCCCCGTCAACCGCTGCGAGACCCTCGTCGCCGGCGTCACCGACGACACCACCGCCAGCCTCCTGCAGGACGCCATGGCCAAGATCACCGCCCTCGCGTCCTCCCCCGCCACCTGACCCTGCCGGAGGACTCCTATGCTCCTTCATCTGATCCGCCCCACCCCCTCCCATGCCGAGCAGGTCCTGCAGTACAAGGCCGAGCTGACCGCCTGCGGCGAGCCCTTTGACGGCTGTGCCGGCCTTGAGGACGTCCGCTCCTACTCGGAATGGCTCGACTTTCCGCATCGCCTGCGCGCCAAATACGGCGACGGCTATGTGCCCTCGGAGGTATTCCTCGCCATCCGTCCCCGGGACGATCATCTCGTGGGCATCATCGATTTCCGGCATCCGCTCACGCCATTTCTGCTCCAATACGGCGGCAATATCGGCTACAACGTGCGCCCCTCCGAGCGCCGCAAGGGCTATGCCTCCGAAATGCTGCGGCAGATGCTGTCCATCTGCGCCGCGTACGGCGAGACGCGCGTGCTGATCACCTGCGCCAAGGCGAACGCCGCCTCCCGCCGCACCATACTCAGAAACGGCGGCGTACTCGAAAATGAAGTCCCGGACACCGTCGGCCTGTGCAGCGGGGGCGCCATCCAGCGCTATTGGATCGATATTTCAGGGCAAACCCGCTCCCCCGCTTGACGGATCCGCCATTTTCCGCTATACTGTACCCCGTCGGCGCGCATGAAGCGCCCGCGCGGAACCGAACGTTCCACAGGATGCATTTTCCATCACAATATTTATGAATTCGGGATGCCATGAAGGCGTCGTCTTTTCTGCACGAAAGGGCGGCGTTTTTTATGTGTCCCGCAGAAAGGTGCCCAATATGAGATCTCTTACCACCAAACAGCTCGTCTACTCCGCCATCTGCCTGGCCCTCGCGCTGGTGCTGCCCTTCCTCACCGCTCAGATCCCCCAGATCGGCCAGATGCTCTGCCCCATGCACATCCCGGTGCTGCTGTGCGGCTTCCTGTGCGGCTGGCCGTGGGGCCTCGCAGTGGGCTTCATCGCGCCGCTGCTGCGCTCCGTCGCCTTCGGCATGCCGCCGCTGTTCCCCACCGCCACCGCCATGGCCTTTGAGCTGGCCGCATACGGCGCGCTCTCCGGCGTCCTCTACGCCAAGCTGCCCAAAAAGCCGCTCTACACCTACGTCGCGCTGCTGCTGTCCATGCTGGGCGGCCGCGTAGTCTGGGGGCTGGTGATGTTCGCGCTGACGGGTATCTCCGACACCACGTTCTCCTTCACCGCCTTCGCAGCGGGCGCCTTTACCAACGCCATCCCCGGCATCATACTGCACATCGTGCTCATCCCCGTCATCGTGCTGGCGCTGCGCAAGGCCAAGCTGACCCTCAATGAGCGCTGATATGGACGAGCTGCTCGCCATACTGCGCGCCCACGCCGCCCGCTATCCGCTGATGCAGCCCTGCGACGCCGTCAAGCTGCTCTACCAGAACGAGTTCGGCGGCGGCCACCTGATCGCAGACCCCGAACGCAGCCTCGCCCGCATCCGCGAGGAAGCCGCAGCCTTTGCGCCCTGCCCCCTCAGCCCGGACTTTGAGGACATCGGCGGCGGCCTCGTCCGCGCGCACCTGACCTGCCTGTCCCGCCTGACGCCCGGGCAGCTCAACGACGCCTTTGTGCGCTCCGCGCAGCTGCACACCGGCAGCCTCGAAGGCTTCCTGCCTAAGCTGACCCTCCTGCGGGAAAACCTCCCCGCGCTGGGCTTCGCCTTCTCTCCCCGCGACCTTGCGGACTATCTGGACGCGTATGCCGCGCAGGGCTATCCCATGGTCTCCCACAGCGAGGCCTACCGCGCCGCCTACCACCCCGCCTACCGCGTCGTGCTGCGCAGCGAACTGCCCATCTCCAGATAGAAATCGCCCCCGTTTCCTCCAAAGCCGGAGCAAACGGGGGTTTTCTTCACCCCATCACGCCCAGCGCCGCGAGCAGCAGCATCACCAGCACCGCCGGCGCGACAAAGCGCACCATCACCGCGTACAGCCGCCTGCGCGGGAAGGCGCGGCCGCCCGCCTCCATCTCCTCCACCACCACCTGCGGCCCCGCCACCCAGCCGATGAGCACGCAGGTCAGCAGCGAGGTCACGGGCAGCAGAAGCTGGGTGGAGAGCCAGTCCAGCCCGTCCAGCAGTTTCCCGCCCGATGCACCGAAATCCAGGCACACCAGCGCGCCGCCCACCGCCGCAAGCCCCGCCGCCAGCAGGTTGGCCCGCCCGCGCCCCATGCCCAGCCGCTCCGTGCACCCCGCCGTCAGCGCCTCCAGCATGGACACGCTCGAGGTCAGCGCGGCCAGCGCCGCCAGTATGAAAAACGCCGCGCCCACCGCGTTGCCCAGCCCGCCCATCGCGCTGAACACCTGCGGCAGCGAGCCGAACATCAGCCCCGGCCCCTGCGCCATGGCCTCCGCGCCGCCCAGCGCGTACACCGCGGGCACCACCATCAGCCCCGCCAGCAGCGCCACTGCCGTGTCAAACAGCTCGATCTGCCCCACCGCGCGCCCCAGATCCACCTCTTTTTTGACATACGACCCGTAGGTCACCATCACGCCCATGGACACGCTCAGCGAATAGAACAGCTGGCTCATCGCGTCCAGCAGGATGCGCACGAACCCGCCCGCCGTCACGCCTTCCAGCCGCGGCGTCAGATAGTATTTCAGCCCCTCCAGCCCCGTGCGCGTCACGCCCTGCGCGTCCGTGTGCCGCAGGCTGAGCGCCACCCCTGCGATCACCGCCGTCAGCGCCAGCAGCCCCGGCATCACGCACTTGGAGAAGCGCTCCACGCCCTTTTCCACGCCCAGCGACACGATGCCCAGCGTCAGCGCCAGATACAGCAGCATCCACCCCACCGGCTCCCAGCCCGCCGCGCGGAAGGCCTCAAAATACCCCTCCTGCGCCGCCGCAGCCCCGTCGCCCAGCAGGTACGCCGCCGCGTACTTCAGGATCCACCCGCCGATGACGATATACGTGCACAGCACCAGCCCCGTCGCCGCCAGGCTCATGCCGCCCAGGAATCCCCAGCCCCGCCGGATCTTTCCAAACGCCCGCAGCGCGCTGCACTGCGTCCGCCGCCCCACCGCGATGTCCGTCGCCAGCAGCGCAAACCCGAACGTCGCCACCAGCACCGCGTACACCACGAGAAACAGCCCGCCGCCGTTGCGCGCCGCCAGGTAGGGGAACCGCCACAGGTTCCCCAGCCCCACCGCGCTGCCCGCCGCCGACAGCACAAACCCCAGCTGCCCGCTGAAGCCGCTTCGCCTTTCCTCCGCCATCCGCGCATCCCTCCGCGATCCCATTTGCCCCTAGTATGGCCAAATCCCGCCGCAGCTTGCACGTCAGGCCGATGAGGTGTGTCAGTACGTCTGGAGTTATGCTGCGAATGACATACATCTCATCAGTCGCCACCCCCTTCAAATAAATGCTGACTATATCGTCGCATCAACGCTTACGGATCACCGCAATATATGAATCGCAGCAGATTCCTTTAGGCTCCCCTTGAGGGGAGCTGCCGCCCGCAGGCGGCTGAAGGGTGGAACTGCATCATCACGGTCAGCGCCATACCGCCCGAAATGCGCCGTTACTCCCTTTATCATTTCGCAGTTTTACAGGTCAATGCCCATTTTCATTTTTGACAGTTTGAGTTTTATATGGAAAACATCCATCCCCTCATTTTTTATACATATGTACATACCAAATCAATCCGCCCGCTCGAT
This sequence comes from Candidatus Spyradocola sp., assembly GCA_034113365.1. Lineage (GTDB taxonomy): Bacteria > Bacillota > Clostridia > Christensenellales > UBA1750 > Spyradocola. Next base: position 17,944 of record JAXEXP010000174.1, on the reverse strand, counting down.
CCGCCCACCGTTCCATCGCAGCAGTACGTCGGGCTGTGTGTGGCAGCGCGCGCACAGCGCCGTGTTGGGCCCGTCGCATTCCGTCCACAGCCGCTGCGCCTCCGCCATCGTCCGCCCCGTCGCCAGCCTGCGCGCGATCACCCGCCCGCGCACCACGTCCTCCGGCGCGTCCAGGTAGATCGCGTAATCCCGCGGCAGCGCGCGCCATTCGGGTTCATCCAGCAGCAGCCAGTTGCCCTCCAGCAGCACGATGGGCGCGTCCACCGCCACGGCGTCCTCCACCACGTCGTGCAGCCGCCGGTCGTACACCGGGAACCTGCCGTCCGCTCCGCGCAGCGCCTCCAGCGCGCCTCTCAGCTTGTCCACGTCAAAGCTCTCCGGCGCGCCCTTGACCCGCGCCATCGGTACGCGCACCCCGCCGTGCAGCACCGTGTGTGCCGCGATGTAGTCCGCATGGTAGTGGAACCCGTCCATGCCCAGCGCCTGCACGCGCGTCAGCCCCGGCCGCTCGCGCGACAGCTGCTCCAGTACTGCCGCCAGCGTGCTCTTGCCCGCGCCCGGCGGCGCCGCAAGGAACGCGATCAGTCGCCCGTCCATCCCGCGCTGCCGCCGCGTCAGCGCCTCCAGCAACGGCACGAACACGCCCTCCACGTCCTCCGGCTCATATTCCGCCGTCACCTTCACGCCGTTGATGTCCAGCTCCCGCCTCATGCGTCCTCCTCCCGCGGCAGCAGGTTGCTCGCATACTTCACCCGCCCCGCCTCCACGTCGTCGTAATACCGCTGCTTGCCGTCGTCATGCCTGACGTTGGGCATATTTCCCACTGATCGGCAGTGCCGCCGGATGCTACACCGAAGATACCATACAGCCCCCGTCAGCTGCAACCCATCCGATCAATCCAACAGGAACATCGTGCCCTCGCAGCAGGAGTTTTGCCCCTCCGCAGAGAATCTGACATTCTGCGCGTATTTTTCACGCGAATTCTTTGCGGACAACGCACAAGGGAGTGCTGACATGCAAAACAAGCGCTGGAGCGGCCTGGACCGCAGCCTGATGGGCGTGATCCTGGGCCTTGCCTGGCCCACCATGCTCGAGCAGCTGATGAACACCGCGGTGCAGTACATCGACACGGCAATGGTGGGCGCGCTGGGCACGCAGGCCACCGCCGCCGTAGGCTCCACCACCACCATCAACTGGCTGCTGGGCTCCACCACCTCGGCGCTCGCGGTGGGCTTTCTGGCCTTCATCGCAAAGGCGCTGGGCGCGGGCGACCGCGACGCCGCCAAGCGCGCCGCCGCACAGGCCGTGCTGGCCACACTGATCGCGGGCACGCTGTTTACCGTGCTGCCCCTGTCGCTGGCCGGGCTCGTGCCCCGCTGGATGCAGGTGGACGAGGCCATCCGTCCCCTCGCCTCGCAGTACTTTTTCATACTCTACGTCCCCATGCTGGCCCGCACCGCCACCACCATCTTCGGCACCGTGCTGCGCGCCGGCGGCGACACCCGCACGCCCATGAAGGTGGGGCTGCTGGTCAACCTGATCAACGTGCTGCTCAACCTGCTGCTCATCTACCCCGCGCGCAGCGTAACGCTGCTGGGACTGCGCTTGACGCTGCCCGGCGCGGGGATGGGCGTCATCGGCGCGGCGGTGGCCAGCGCGGTCGCGTTCGCCGCGGGCGGCGTGTGCATTGCCGTCGTGCTGTGGCGGCACCCGCTGCTCTCTCCACGCGGTCAATCCCTGCGCCCCGACGGCGCCATCCTGCGCCCCTGCCTGCGCGTCGCGCTGCCCAATATGCTGCAGCGCTTCGGCACGTCGCTGGGCTACGTCGCCTTCGCCGCGATGATCAATTCCCTGGGCGAGGTCTCCACCGCCGCCCACACCATCGCCAACACCGTGGAATCGGCGTTCTACATCCCCGGCTACGGCATGCAGACCGCCGCCGCCACGCTGCTGGGCAACGCCTACGGCGCCAAGGACGAACAGCGCATGAACGCACTCGCCGCGCTGTTCATCACCATCGAGATCGGCCTGATGATCCTCTCGGGCGGCGCGTTGTTCGCACTCGCGCCCACGCTGATGCACCTGTTCTCCCGCAGCCCCGAGGTCGTGGCGCTGGGTGCCACCGTGCTGCGCATGGTCGCCGTCTCCGAGCCCTTCTACGGCTTCTCCATCATCATCGAAGGCATGCTGCAGGGCGTCGGCCGCACCCGCGCGCCGTTTGTCTACAACATACTGGGCATGTGGGGCGTGCGCATCGTGGGCACCTTCCTGTGCACCCAGCTGCTGCATCTCGGCCTCGTCTCCGCGTGGGCCTGCATGATCGCCCACAACCTGCTGCTGTTCCTCTTCTTCCTGCGCAGCTACCTCCGCCGCGACTGGAATCCATTATATGTAAAACCTTACCGCTGAACGCAAAAACCGTGTACAGCCCATTTGCCGTACACGGCTCTGCCTGTCGACAAAGTCGACAGGCTCGAAAAAGATGAATTCTCATCTTTTTCGAATTGCAGAAAAATTCGCGCACGGCTTTGCCGCACACGAATTTTTCTGTATCGGAAGCGATTTTCCATCGGCCTATGGTTCGAAAACGGATGGAATTCAGAGTTCATCCATCTATTATCCTACTAACTTACAGAAAATCACTCCCCGGAGGGGGCTCTGCCATTTTTGGGCAGGCTGAACCGTGTACAGCCCATTTGCCGTACACGGTTTCATTATGTTTATTGCCTTAGCCCTGCAGCTTGCGCAGCATCGGGTCGAGCGCCTTGCTCGCCTTGAGCGCGAAGATCAACGCGCCCGCAAGCACCGAGCCTGCCACCGTGCTGATGAGGAAGGGGATGATGTACGCGGTAAACGCCACGCTGCCCGCGTCCACGTTCATGAACAGGATGCCCACCGGGTAGGCCAGCAGCCCGCCGATGACGCCCGTGCCGAACACCTCGGCCACCAGCGTCGGGATCAGCTTCTTCCACTTCCAGAACACCACGCCGCACAGCAGCGCGCCGCACATGCTGCCCGGGAACGCCATCAGGCTGCCTAGCCCCAGCAGATTGCGCAGCAGGCTGGCCACAAACGCCACGCCCACGCCCCACCAGGGCCCCAGCAGCACCGCGCACAAAATGTTGACCATGTGCTGCACCGGCGCGCACTTGCTGCCGAACACCGGGAAGGAGAACATGCTGCCCACGACCGCCACCGCGCACAGCACGCCGGCCAGCGCCAGCTTCAGAATCGCATTTCTTTTCATTGATAAAACCTCCTCACAGTCTATGCAGGGGCGTCAAAAGCATACAGCGCCCCCTTGGTTCTCAGGGGACGGCGGGGACCACTTCCCCCGCCGCTCGGTCGAGGCTCACTGGCCTCCTCTCACGCCGGAACACGGCTTCCCATCGCTGTAAAACTGCCTACCCGTCACAGGGCGCTCCCCCTCTGACGGCAGCCCCTCCCTTCCTGCTTCAAAGGTTTATTTATCCTGAAATCGCGTCAAACGCGCCGGATGTCGTCTCTAGGTTTCTCACACATGCGCCAGAAGTTGTACTCGTGCTGCGAGCACGCGCGGAAAACTTCCCTGCACCGCGCCTTGCGCGCCTCGTCCATCCCTTCGCAGACCCCGTCCGCGAACACCGCCCACTGCCGGCATACGTCGCCGTATTCCTTGGACACATACTCGCGCACCAGCGGCCCGAACACTGTATCCAAAGCGCCCGGATGCGCCTCGACCAGCTTTTCAAAGATCCAGATGTAGCTCAGCATGCAGGGCAGGCAGGCCATCAGGCACTCCGCCGCGCCCTCGCCCTGCCGCGCCGCCTCGATCATGGCGTCCACATACGCCTGATTCTCCGGCCGCAGCGGCAGCGCCTGCACCTCGTCGTCCGTCAGACCGTACTTTTCCAGATACTTGAGCCGCGTGGCGTCCTCGCTCTCGTTGACGTAGCTGAGCAGCGAGTAGTACGTCCGCACCTCGCTCATGCTCTTTGCGTGCAGGATCCCCCACGCGAACACCTTGGCGTACTCCCGCAGGTACAGGCTGTCCTCCACGATGTAGCCCAGGAAGCAGTCCTCGGCAAGCGTGCCGTCGGCCAGCCCGCGCAGAAACGGCGTGTCCAGACATTCCTGCCAGATGGGCAGGCTGTCGCGCACGCATTCCTCCACAAAGGTCATGCTGACCCTCCTTTACTCTACGAATTCGCCGTGCAGCGCGGCCATGTGGTTCATCGGCCCGCGCCCCGCGCCCAGGTCCAGCATCGCAGCCAAGGCATTGGAAATGTACGCCTTGGCGCGCTCCACCGCCGTCTCCAGATCATAGCCTTTTGCAAGGTTGGACGCGATGGCGCTGGACAGCGTGCAGCCCGTGCCGTGCGTGTTGGGGTTGTCGATGCGCTCGCCGTTGAACCAGCGCTTGCCGCCCGGCCGCACCAGCAGGTCGTTGGCGTCGTTGACGTTGTGGCCGCCCTTGAGCAGCACCGCGCAGCCGAATTTGCCGCAGATGGCCTCCGCCGCGCGCTCCATGTCCGCTTCGTTTTCGATGGTAAGGCCGCAGAGCACCTCCGCCTCGGGGATGTTGGGCGTGAGCACCGTTGCCAGCGGCAGCAGCTCGCGCTCCAGCGTCTCCACCGCCTCCTCGCAGATCAGCCGCGAGCCCGACGTGGACACCATCACCGGGTCCACCACCACGTTGCCCGCGCTGTACTTCTTCAAACTCTCCGCGATCACACGGATCAGCTCCGCCGACGACACCATGCCGATCTTCACCGCGTCGGGCCTAATGTCCGTGAACACGCAGTCCAGCTGATTGCGCAGGAACTCCGGCGTGGACTCCAGTATGCCGTAGACGCCCGTGGTGTTCTGCGCCGTCAGCGCCGTGATGGCGCTCATCGCGTACACGCCGTTGGCCGTCATGGTCTTGATGTCCGCCTGAATGCCCGCGCCGCCGCTGCTGTCGCTGCCCGCAATGGTCAATGCCGTTTTCATAGTTTTTCTCATCCTTTCCGTGCGATCTCTTCCGCCAGCGCGCGCAGCTCCCGGCATTCCCGCTCGATGTCCTGCGCCGCAAAGATGCCCGATACCACCGCCGCGCCGCTGACGCCCGTGCCCGCAAGAAGCGATATATTTCCCTTGTTCACCCCGCCGATGGCCACCACCGGGATGTCCACCGCCGCGCAAATGCTGCGCAGCGTGTCCAGGCTCATGGGCTTTGCGTCCACCTTGGTCGACGTGCCGAACACCGCGCCCGAGCCCAAATAGTCCGCGCCCGCAGCCTGCGCAGCCAGCGCCTGCTCCACGGTCTTGGCCGTGACGCCCACGATCATGCCCTTGCCCACGCGCGCCCGCACGTCGCCCGCGCGCATGTCGCTCTGCCCCACATGCACGCCGTCCGCGCCGCATTTGATCGCAAGCCCCACGTCGTCGTTGATGATCAGCGGCACGCCGTACCGATGGCACAGCGCCTTGATCTCCAGCGCCTCCTCCAGGAACGCCGCGCGCTCCATCGACTTTTCGCGCAGCTGCACCAGCGTCACGCCGCCGCGCAGCGCGCATTCCACCTGCTCAAACAGCGTCTGCCTGAACGTCCACGCGCGGTCCGTCACCGCGTACAGTCGCAGCAGCTCATCCATACACCGCATAGCGCGCCTCCCTCTCCAAGTCCTGCGGCGTCAGCGCGTACACCGCGTCGATCAAATGATTCCGATAGCTCGCATTGCCCTCACCGGGCTTCAGCCGCGCGTGCGCGCGCTCGCCGCATACGCCCATCGCGCACACCGCCGCCAGCGCCGCGTCCAGCGCCTGCCCCGGGTTCGCCGCAAGATACGCGCCCACCAGCGCCGTGAGCATGCACCCCGCGCCCGTCACCAGCCGCATCATCTCGTGCCCGTTGCTCACCCGGTACGCCGTGCGCCCGTCCGTCACGATGTCCCGCTCTCCCGAGAGGATCACCACCGCGCCCGTGCGCCGCGCCAATCTCTGCGCCGTCTCCAGGCCGTCCGCACACGGCGAAACGTCGTCGATGCCCGCGCCGTTGAGCGTCAGGCTGTTTAGCGCCGCGATCTCCGCGCCGTTGCCGCGGATGGCGGTGAATTTCGCCTCACCCAGCATGCGCCGCGCCGCCTCCATGCGCAGGTCCGAGCCGCCCACGCCCACGGGGTCCAGCACCGCCGGGATGCCCAGCTCGGCGGCCTTCTTCGCCGCCAACGCCATGCCCTCCAGCCGCCGCGCGCTGGGCGTGCCCAGGCTCACCGCCAGCCCCGCGCAGGCCGACGTGATCTGCGCCGTCTCCTGCGGGTCGTCCGCCATGATGGGCGAGGCGCCGCAGGCCAGCAGCAGGTTGGCGCAGTCGTTGGCGGTGACGTAGTTTGCGATGCAGTGCACCCGCGGGCGCGCCGCCCGCAGGCTGTCCAGCCGCTCTCCCAGCATGTCGCTCACCCTTTCGCGCGTCAAAAAAGGAGCATCGCGCGACGCAATGCTCCGTAAAGTACGAGTTTCCCACTCCCCACGGCGGCATTACCCGCATCAGGTCCATCGGGTCGAAGGTTTCACCTTCCTCTCAGCCCGTGCCCACGGGCTCCCCGGAAAACAGTGTCAGTATAGCACGCGGATGCGCGCTTGTCAATCCGCGCAGGCCGCAGCGCGCTTCCTCCTCCGGCCGTGCTTGTCCCGGAAGGCGGGCAGCGCCGCCTTGCCCGCGGGCGTGACGGGCTTGACCCATCTGCCCGAGTACATGTGCCGCTGCATCAGGATGAGCCGCACCGGCTCGTCCACAAAGCAGCAGGCAAAGATCACCAGGAACGGCGCGTGCAGCACCAGCCCGCTGACCGTCACGCACGGCAGCACCATCAGGTACATGAACGTGATCTCCAGCACCGTGCCCATCGTGGCGTCGCCTGCGGAGCGGTAGGTGTCGTTCATCGTCCAGTTGCACATGCGGATCACACCCGCCACGCCGTAGACGCACAGCAGCCCCACGCCCAGCCGGTAGGACTCGCCCGACAGGCTCATCGCGGTCAGCAGCGGCTTGTGCACCGCGATCAGCAGCCCGATGACCACCAGGATGCACCCGCCGCACAGCGGGACCAGCCGTTTGGCGCGCTCGTAGGCGTCGTCCAGCTCGCCCGCGCCCACGCTCTTGCCCACCAGCACCGACGCCGCGTTGGAGCAGCCTGCAAAGAAGCCGATCACAAAGCCCTCCAGCGTGCGGAACACCGCAATGGCCGCGATGGCCTCCTCCGCCTGACGCCCCAGCACCATGTTGATGACCATGTTGCCCACGCCGATGAGCACCTCGTTGCAGATGATGGGGAAGCACTTGCGGAAATACTCGCCCACAATGGCGCGGTTCCACTTAAAATGCCTGCGGAAGTGGAACAGATACGGGTACCCCTGCGCCCGCGCCAGCAGCAGGATCACTCCGGCGTTGACCGCGGCGGCGCACACCGTGGCCAGCGCCGCGCCCTGCACGCCCATCGCGGGCAGCCCCAGCTTGCCGTAGATGAACGCCCAGTTGAGCGCGATGTTCGTCGCCACCGACGCGATCGCCGCGTAGAACGGGATCCTGACCCGTTCGGTGGAGCGCAGCAGCGCGCTCATCGCCATGGAGAGGATCTGCAGCGGATAGGCAAAGCCCACCACGCGCAGGTACTTCACGCCGATCAGCCCAATGGCCTGCTTGTCGGTGTACACGCCCATCACCCACTCGGGCGCCAGCAGCGCAAGCGCCGTGAACACCGCCGCCACAAACATCATGCACGTCAGCGTAATGCCATAGCTGCGGTCGATGCCGTCGTCGTCCTTTGCGCCCCAATACTGCGCGAAAAACAGCATGCCGCCGCCCACAAATCCCCAGTAGCTGGAAAACATCAGCGACGCAAACTGCGCGCACAGCCCCACCGCGCCCACCGTCGTCTCGCCCAGCGGCGCGATCATCATGGTGTCCACCATGGTGCCCGTGGTGGTCAGCAGGTTCTGCAGCGCCACCGGCACCGCGATCACCGCCACCGCCCGGATGAACGCCCCCCATCGGAACTTCTTTTTCTGTTCCATAAGCCAACTCCTCCTCAGCACACATCTCTCTGAAACAGCTGCTTCGCTCTATGCTACCACAACTGCCATACCAAAAGCAAACAGACATACTTCCACATTATGTTCCATGACGATTGGGTCCTGTTTTCCCTGAATATCAATATAAAAAAGTGGAATGAAGCTGATTGCTTCACTCCACTTCAGTCTGTCAAAAAACAGGCATGTGCTCCCCGAGGATGCATGAAGGGGCCGCAGCCCCTTCATCTTCAATCCGCAGGCGGGGGCGTGTACCCCGCCGAGGAGCGATTTTCTGTACGTTAGGAAAGAATAAGCTGGACGAAGTCTCTGTTTCCACCGTTCTTTACCCATAGGCAGATGGAAAATCGCTTCCGATACAGAAAAATCGTGTGCGGCAAGGCCGTGCGCGAATTTTTCTGCAATTCGAAAAAGATGAGGTTTCATCTTTTTCGAGCCTGTCGACTTTGTCGACAGGCTGAAGTGGAATGAAGCCAATTGCTTCACTCCACTTTACTGCATACATCAGTATGCGTCAATGGCTTTGGAGAAAAATACGGTCCGTTACGGCAGCCAGTCGATGAATTTCTCGATCTGGCGGTTCCAGAAGGCCCATTCGTGGCCGTGCTCGCTCTCGTCCCAGGTCACGTCCGCGCCCAGCGCCTGCAGATGGTCGCGCAGGTCGGCGTTGTCCTTGTAGAGCTTGTCCTTCGTGCCGCAGGAGAGGTAGATGGGCGGGAAGGGCCTGCCCGCATCCTTCCGCGCCTGCGCCGCCCAGAACAGGTCGTTGGGCGTGCCCACGCACTCCTGGCCGAACACGTCCTTCAGGTCGCGGCCGAACGCGCTGTCCTCGCCCACGCGCTCCACGATGCGCACCCCCGCCGAGAACGCGCCGATGCGCCCGTACTTCTCGGGGTGCTTAAGGCCGTTGCGCAGCGCTCCGTAGCCGCCCATCGACAGCCCCGCGATGCTGTTGTCCTCCGGCCTTTCCGAGGCCAGCGGGAACATGTCATGGATCATATCCCAGACGTACTCCGTCAGTATGGATTCCCAGTGCGCGCCGCGCGCCATGTCCACATACGCGCCGTTTTCGCCCGAGATGGACACCACGAACAGCCGCTTTTCCGCCGCGAAGCGCTCCACCTCGGTAAAGCGGAGCCAGTCGCTCGAGCAGCCCATGCCGCCGTGCAGCAGCCACAGCACGGGCAGCTTGCCCGCGTAGTAGTCCTCGCGGCTGATCTGCGCGTCCCGGGGGCTGTCGCCGTACTGCGGCGCGATCATGTCGATGGAAGCCAGGCCGTAGCCCGGATAGCTGAGCTGTATTCTTGCCATATCACACGCCCTCCTTGTCATCCAGCGGCAGCCAGTCCAGGAATTTGTCGATGTACTCATCCCAGAAGTACCAGTTGTGTACGCCGGGGCCCTCCATGTAGGTGTGATCCATGCGCCGGCCCTCAAAGAAGGCGCGCATCGCGCAGTTGATGGCGTAGGTCATGTCCTCGGTGCCGCAGGCCTGGAAGGAGGCGGGCATTGCGATGTGGTGCTTGAGGTTGTTGTCCACGATGGTGCGGATCTCGCGGAAGGGGTCGCCGATGAGCGCCTCGGGCGCGGCGTGCTCCGCCGAGCCGATGTGCCGCTCGATCATGTCCTGCACGATGTCCAGCGGGCTGGAGAAGCTGCCCACCCTGCCGTAGCGCTCCGGGTTGAGCATCGCGATGCGGTAGGACAGATAGCCGCCCATGGAAAGCCCCGCGATGTAGGTGTCCTCGCGCCGGTGCGAGATGTTGAACAGCCTGCCGATGTACTCGGGCAGCTCGCGGGAGACGTACTCGTAGTAGTCCATGTCGGTGCGGAAGGACTGGAAGTCGCGCACCGTGGGCATCACGATGAGCAGCTCGGGATGCTTCTCGGCGTACAGCGCCAAGCGCGTGTTGTTGATCCACGCAGAGTAGTCGTCTCCGCCTCCGTGGATCAGGTAGAGCACCTTGAGCGAGCGCTCATGGCGGACGCAGGTGTTGTGCATCATCCCGCCCTTGCGCTCGGTGGTCTTGCGCGTGGGATAGAGCACGTTTACGTCCGTCACGGTCTTGAGGGCCTCGGACCGGATGGTCAGCCGCATGATCGCATTTTGTGCCATGCGTTCCATCTCCTTTCATTGGATTGCTTATGGTTCTATTTTCCACTGAAAACCGGCAAATTGCAATGCTAAAATTTTAACATAGTACAAAGCTGGGCTGTCAACGGTTGCATATTCCGCAGATTGTGTTATGATGGATGCGTCGGCCCATCCAAGCTCAGCACGTATGGAGGTTGCTTCATGTCCATCCCCGTTTACAGACGCGTCGCCTTTGACCTCAAGCAGAAGATCCTGTCGGGACAATACCCGCCCGGCACGCTGCTGCCGCCCGAAAAGGAGCTGCAGGCGCTCTATCAGGTCAGCCGCACCACGGTGCGCCGCGCCGTCTCCCAGCTGGTGGAGGGCAACTACGTCACCGTCCGCCAGGGCTACGGCACCGAGGTCACGGACAAGCATCAGCCGATGGGCTTCCATAAATTCCACAACGTCACCGAGATCACCGAGCGCTTTGCGCCGGGCTACGACCGCGCGCGCACCGAGACGGCGCTGTTCCGCGTGGACTCCGTCCCCGCCCCGTCCGAGGCCGCGCAGGCATTGGAGATCGCCCCCGGCACGACCGTCTACCGCATCCGGCGCCGCTTCCATGCCGACGGCATGCCCTTTGCGCGCATGGTCAACTACGTCCGCCGCGACGTAGCGCCCGGCCTGGACGGATTTCCCACCCCGTTCGACCTGTACTCGCTGCTCTCGCGCGAATTCCACGTGGACTTCAAGGAGGGCTGCGAGCGCATCACCGCCTGCGTGGCCTCTGCGGAGGAAGCGCAGGAGCTGTGCATCCCCGAGGGCTCGCCGCTGCTGCAAATGCAGCGCATCGCACTGTCCGCAGACGGCCCCATCGAGTACGTCGTCACCCACCTGCGCCCGGACGTCTACTGTCTGGTCGTCAGCATGGAGGGCCTCCCGACCTACAAACGCTGACCCCGCACAGGGCCGCCCACCCGCGCAAAACGCCCCCGTCGGGGACTGCAAGCAGTCCCCGACGGGGGCGTCCATGTTTTTCTGCTCTCTCACTTGAAAACAAGCTGTGCAAAGTCCCGCAGACCGCGCCGGAAGGCTCCCCAGTCGTGCGTCATGCCCTCATAGGTGCGCGCCACATATCCCGGCAGCTTGTCGCTGCCCAGGCGCTCCAGCTGCTCGCTGTCCTCCGCAAACACGGAAAAGAAGCGGTCGCTCTCGCCGATTGCGCGGAAGAACAGCCTGTAATTGCCGCTGATAAACCCGGGATCCTCCGCCAGCGCCGCAAGATGCGGCCAGTCGGCAAAGTTGGTGCTCACCCCCGTGCCAAAGCGCATGAAGCCGCTGAACAGCCCCAGATAGTCGAACAGCTCCGGGTGCGTAAGGCCGATCGCGCTGGTCTGCATGGAGCCCAGCGACAGCCCCGCCATCGCGCGGTGCGCCTTGTCCGCGACCACGCGGTAGTTCTTCTCGATAAAGGGCAGGCAGTCCTCCAGCAGCATGCGCTCAAAGGTGGCAAAGTCCACCATGCCCTCGCCGGGCGCGCGCTCCATGCCGTCGTTCATCACCGCGATGAAGGGCACGGCCTTGCCGTCGGCGATGAGGTTGTCCAGTATGTAGGGCATCTTGCCCATGTACACCCACTCGTTTTCGTTCTCCGTCGCGCCGTGCTGCAGGTAGAGCACCGGGTAGGCCCCGCCCTGCCGGTACTGCGGCGGCAGATACACCAGGCAGCGCTCCCAACTGTTCATCGCGTTGGAGAAGTACACCTCGCGCACCACCTGCCCGTGCGGCACGTCGCGCAGCAGGATCATGCCGCTCTCCTCGTCCGGCAGCTCCACGAAGTTGACCAGCTTAAACGTCCGGTAGTGCGCCGGCACCTGCGGGTGCAGGAAGAGCTGCCCGTCCAGCCAGAACTCCACGTCCTGCGGCCCGCGCAGACGGTGCTCGTAGGGCAGCGCGCCCGAAAAGATGCCGTCGCCGTCCTTTTTAAGCACCACCTCTACGTCCGCAAACGCCGTAAAGTGCACCACCGCATTCTTCACCTGCGGCGCGTACACGCGGAATACCACGCTGCCGTCGGGCTGCACCTGCGCGCCCGTGCGCACCTGCTTTCCCGTCAGAAAATCGCCGATCTGCTCGGGATAGGGCGGGTGAAACGCGCATGCCTGCTCCGTCATCGCCCGGTTTTCGATCAACTCTCTGTCAAACATGACCGCACCTCCTTTTCCCAAAGGATTCGCCGCAAAAGCGCTTTATTCCTGCGCCCAGACGACCTCCTCGAGGAAATCCGGCAGGCCGGGGGTCTGGCACATCGCGCGCAGCGTGCTCATCGCGCCCGCCGTGCGCCCGCGCTTCTTCAGCAGTTTCCAGATGGCCTCCTTCTCGTCCAGCAGCGACTGCACGCCCTGCAAACGCTGCTCCACGCGCGCGAACCAGTCGTCCTGCACAAGCGCCGCGCGGGCAAACTCCGCCGTCACACCGCCGCAGTCCGCGTCCAGCTCCACCGTGAAGCACAGCGCGTTGCGCGATGCGTCGTAGTGCGTCTCGACGGCCATGCCGTCCACCGTCACCGCGGTGTTCTCGAACCCGATGCACTCCACGTTCCACACGCGCTTTTCCGGCAGCAGGCTGCGCTCGCCGTCCACACTCAGGCTCAGCGCACCCTTTTCCCAGTCCAGATGGATGTGCGTGCGCACCGCGGCGCTGTCCAGGCTCACGCCGTCGTCCTCGTAGAGCGTGTAATCGCCGTCCGCGCCCGCGAACACGCGCAGCGTCAGGTGCGCCGGGTTGCGGTCGGCGCGCAGATCCTCCGCCAGCGGCACGATGCCGCCCGCCTTGACCAGCACCGGGATGCTCTCCAGCCCGCGGTACAGCGTCAGCTGCTTATCGCCCGTGTAGATGGCGCCCGTGCGCAGGTCGAACCACAGCCCCTCGGGCAGCCACGCCTTGACCGCCGCCGCGTTCAGCACGCGATCCATGGGCTGCGTGATGGGGCAGACCAGCATCTCGCTGCCGAACAGGTACTGATTGGGCACATGATAGGCCTCCTCGCGCTCGGGCCAGCCGTAGTACATGGGGCGGATCAGCGGCTCACCCTCGGTATGCAGGCGCTCGGCTGCGGTGTAGAGGTAGGGCACCAGCCGGTGGCGCAGGCGCAGCTGCTCCTGCATGATGGCCGACGCCTGCGGCCCGTACGTCCACGGCTCCTTGGACGCGAACAGATTCTTGGAGGAATGCAGCCGCACGATGGGCGAAAACACGCCGAATTCCAGCCAGCGCGTGGCCATTTCGTCGTCGCGCGCGCCGTTCATGTGGCCGCCAATGTCGTGGCTCCACCACGGATAGCCGATGTTGGAGGCCGTCGCGGTGAAATACGGCTGGAAGTCCAGCGAGTCCCAGGTGACGATGGTGTCGCCCGAGAAGCCCACCGGGCAGCGGTGCGAGCCGGGGCCTGCGTAGCGCGACAGGATCAGGCTGCGCCTGCCGTTGCGCTGCGTGTCTCGGTAGTGCCCCTCGTTGAGCACCCACATGGGATCCAGCCCCTCGACGCTGCTCACGCCGCCCTGCTGCCAGTCGATCCACCAGAAGTCCACGCCCTCGTCCTCCAGCGGGCGGTGCAGCTGCTCGAAATACGCCTTCATGAACGTGTCGTCCGCTGCGTCAAAGTCGATGCCCAGCTTCTGCTCGGGATCGCGGCCCACCGCGCGGCAGAAGGCCTCGTACTGCTCCTCGTGGGGCTGCACGCCGCCCGCCGGGTGCAGGTTGAGCGTGATGCGCAGCCCGCGGTCGTGCACCTCGCGCAGGAATCGCGCGGGATCGGGGAAGAAGTCCTTATTCCACGTGTAGCCCGTCCAGCCGCTGCCGTAGGGCACGTCGGTCAGGTGCCAGTCCATGTCAAACACCGCCACCGACAGCGGCACGTCGTGCGCCGCAAAGTCGTCCAGCAGCTTTCGGTAGGTCTCCTCGGTGTACTCGTGGTAGCGGCTCCACCAGTTGCCCAGCGCGTAGCGGGGCAGCATGGGGGTCGCGCCCGAGAGCTTGTAGAAATCCTTCAGGCACTGGGCGTAATCGTGGCCGTAGCCAAAGAAATACAGATCCGTCTCCTTGACAGAGCGCGGGCGGAACGCGCCGTTCTCGTCCAGCTCCATCGACGCGCTGTCGTCCAGCACGGAAAAGCCGTCGCGCGATACCAGACCCGGCTCCAGCGGGATGGCTCCGTTTGCGGTGTCCAGCGTGCGCGCGGTGCCGCCCAGCGTCTTGAACGCCTGACCAAAACGCCAAGTGCTCGTGTACGCGCTCAGATTGCCCTTGACCGCGATGGACAGCCCATGCCCCGTAAACTCCCCCTCGTCGTAGACGATGTGCAGATGCTCGGTGTCCAGCTCCAGCCCGTGCGCGCCGCGCACCTGCGTGACCGCCACCTCGGGGAAATCCCGGCAGCGCGCCATGGTCGTGGGCGCGTCCTCAAAGCGGCCGTCGGGCTGGTATTCCAGGCGCACCAGGCGCGAGGTGAGGAAGGTGATGCGGTAGACCGGACCCAAAATGGTGGTAGACATGCTCAATCCGCTCCTTTTATCCGAAAATTCGATTACGTTTAGCGCTTAACCTGCGTCTAGAATACCGCAAATGATGCCATTTGTCAATACATGCGCCGCAAGATGTGCTATAATAACAGAGGAAACAAACAGGGGGGATCGCGATGGACATGCAGCAGCTGCTGACGGCCTGCCGGGGCATCGAGGGGGCGCTGGAATGCACGCCGTTCGGCCCGCTACCCATCTGCTTCAAGGCAGGGCCGAGAAACCGCATCTTCGCGCAGCTGAACACGGACAAGGTGACCTTCCGCTGCACGCGGCTGATGGGCGAGGTATGGCGCGCGCAGCACCCGGAGACGGTCACGCGTGGCTATCACTGCCCGCCGGTGCAGGCGCCGTACTTTGTGACAGTGTGGCACTACGAGGCGCCGGACGAGCTGCTGACCGAAATGCTGCGCCATGCGCACGGCTGCGCGCTGACCGGCGCGAAATAGCGGCCGCGATTTCCGTCCTTGCGCCGCATTATCCGATATGATATAGTAGGAAAAACAAACCAAAAAGCGAGGGGAAGCGAGCTTGATCACACTCAAAGAGATCGCACAGGAGGCAGGGGTGAGCATGACCACCGTCTCCAATGTCATCAACGGCAACACGGGGCGGGTGTCCGAGGCCACCATCGAGCGCATACAGGAGATCATCCGCCGCAGCGGCTATGTGCCCAACCAGGCGGCGCGCTCGCTGGCGCAGCGGGAGAGCCACATCGTGGCCATCATCGCGCAGTGCCCCGAGGGCGAGAACATGTTCCGCAACCCCTACATGGCCGAATTCATAGGCGATGTGACCATCGAGCTGCAGCGCAGGGGCTACTATCCGCTGCTGCGCTTTACCGACGACTACCGCGACGTGGAGCGCAACCTGCTGGGCTGGAACGTGGCCGGGGCGGTGCTCTGCGGCGCGTTTGACCGCAATCTGCAGCACATCAAGGGGCTGTCCTCGGTGCCCGCGGTGCTCACGGACAGCTATTTTCCCATTCCCTCGATGAACTACGTCTACGTGGACGACCTGGCGGGCGGGCGCATCGCGGCGCAATATCTGCTGAAAATGGGGCACAGGCATCTGGCATTCATCGGCAACTGCATCGAGGAAAGCAGCGTCGATCAGCTGCGATTGCAGGGCTTTACCGAGGAGCTTACGGCAAACGGAGTGTCTTTGGAGCCGCGCAACGTGCTGACCGTGCCCGCGCCGGAGCGTCAGGACGCGATGCTGCACGCGCTGCTCGACCGCCCGGATGCGCCCACCGCGCTGTTCTGCACGGCGGACCGCGTGGCGGCGCAGCTGATGCTCGTGCTGGCCGCACAGGGCCGCCGCGTGCCGCAGGACGTCTCCGTGATGGGCTTTGACGACCTGCCGCTGGCGCGCATGACGCAGCCGCCGCTGACCACGCTGGGGCAGGACGTGGCGGGCAAGGCGCGCGCCACGGTGGAGATGCTGGTGCGCCACATCCGCGACAAGAGCGCCCCTGCCGAGCGCATCCAGCAGGACGTGTGGCTGGTGGAGCGCGGCACCGTGCGGCGCATTTGACGCCAAAAAACGCATGATTCGGAGGAAAAATCCCCATGCAAAACGATAAAAACGCCAAGGGCGGGCTGCATGTGAGCACCCGCTCGTTCCTGACAACGGTGGCCATCCTGGTGGCGCTGATGGTGCTGGCGGGTGTGCTCACGCGCGTGCTGCCGCAGGGTCAATATGCGCGCACACTCGACGCAAACGGCAACGAGATCGTGGTGGAAGGCTCCTATGTGCTGACCCCGGACGCCGAAAGACTGCCCGTGTGGCGGTGGTTCACCGCGCCGGTCGAGATGCTGGGCGACGCGCAGGCGCTGACCGCGATCGTCATCATTGTGTTCATACTGCTTGTGGGCGGGGCGTTCTCCGTGCTGGACCGCGCGGGGGTGTTCCGATACCTGATCGCGGCGACAATACGGCGGTTTGGGGGCAGAAAATATCTGCTTCTGTGCCTGATTTCGCTGCTTTGCATGGCGCTGGGGTCGACGATGGGGCTGCTGGAGGAGACGGTTCCGCTGGTGCCGCTGCTGGTGCTGCTTTCGCTCGCGCTGGGGTGGGATACGCTCACAGGCGTTGGGATGAGCCTGCTTTCGGTGGGCTTTGGCTTCGCGGCGGGCACGTTCAACCCGTTTACGGTGGCTGTGGCACAGAAGCTGGCGGGCGTTCCGCTGTTCTCGGGGCTGTGGCTGCGGCTGATCGTGTTCGTGCTGATCTACGCGCTCCTGTGCGTATTTCTGGTGCATCACGCCAAAAAGGTGGAGAAAAATCCGCAGGTTTCCTACACGTTTGCGCAGGATGAGGCGCGCAGAAGCACGCTGACGGCCTCCGGAAACGACGAAATACTGGCCAATAAGGCAGTCGGAAGGGCGGCTTTGGCGTTTGTGATCGCGCTGGGGTGCGTGTTCGGCTATGTGCTGCTGGCGCTGACGATCCCGGGGCTTTCGGACTACACGATGGTGGTGATGGCGCTGGCTTTGCCCTGCGGCGCGCTGATCGCGGGGGGCATATCGCGGTACAATCCCAAGGGAATGTGGAAGGATTTCGGGTCGGGCGTGCTGAGCATGGCGCCCGGCGCGGTGCTGATTTTGCTGTCGATGTCGGTGCGCCACATCATCGAACAGGGCGCCATACTGGACACGCTGCTGCACGGCGCATACACGCTTTTACAGGGCATGACGCCCTTTGCGGCGATCCTGATCCTGTATGCGATCGTGCTGGTTTTCCAGTTTTTTGTGTCCAGCGCGGCGTCAAAAGCCTTCCTGATCATGCCGCTGATCGTGCCGCTGGCCGACCTGATCGGGCTGACGCGGCAGAGCGTGGTGCTGGCGTTCTGCTTCGGAGACGGGTTCACCAACGTGTTTTTCCCCACCAACGCGATGCTGCTGATCGTGCTGGGGATGATGGATATTCCGTACACCAAATGGTTCAAATGGACGTGGAAACTGCAGCTTGTGGTGCTGATTCTGACGGCTTTGCTGCTGATTTTCGCGGTTTCCGTGGGCTACGCATAGGGCTTTTTCGCAGCGTTTTGGGCAAGAAAATACCGCCGTTTTCCCCTTGAAACAGGGTGAAAACGGCGGCTCAGCCTGTCGACAAAGTCGACAGGCTCGAAAAAGATGAATACTCATCTTTTTCGAATTGCAGAAAAATTCGCGCACGGCCTTGCCGCACACGAATTTTTCTGTATCGGAAGCGATTTTCCATCTGCCTATGGATTAAG
>JAXEXP010000173.1:0-11417 GCA_034113365.1 Candidatus Spyradocola sp. | reverse complement strand
GGGGGGCCGCCCCCGCGGCCGGCGCCGGCCCCCGCGGGGGCTTCCTCCTAGCGCAGCATCCGCTCGTCCAGCCGCCGCACCGCGGAATAGGTAAACGGCTGAAAATGCCTGCGCCAAAAGCGGTACGCAGGCGGGTTGAGCGTCTCGCAGTCCACGCCCAGCCGCGCGATGCCCTGCGTAGCAAGGTCGCGCTGCGCCGCCGCCAGCAGTGCAGGCATCGCCCCGCTGCCTCGATGTCCCGGCTCGCAATACGCCTTTCCGATGTGCCGGATACCGGGCAGCTCGTCCACAAACGTCTCGCCGCCCTCTTCCACCAGCAGCAGTGCAAACACGCCGTCCCCGTCGCATGCAACGTACACCGCCGCGTCCCACTCCGCCACCTGCTGCGCCGTCACGCGATTCTGGGGAAGCAGCACCGGCGTGCGCTCCATGTGATCCTCCAGCGCATTGGCCAGCCGCGCCACCGCCTCCTCCTCGCTGGGACGCATCCTGCGCACCTCATAGGGGAGAGGTGCTGCTTCTTTGACCTCCACCCTCCGCATCAGATCGCAGCAGCGGATGCCGTACCCGTTCAGGCACAGCCCCCGCAGCGTCTGCTCCTCGTGCGCATACCGGCTGATGCCCATCGACGTCACGCCCTGCGCGTACAGCGCCTCCGTCGCCGCACCCAGCAGCGCCGTCAGCGTCCGCTCGGGATCGCTCCCGCCAAACGCCGACGCGTGCACCGGCGAAAACACCCCCCGGCAGTCCCCGAACATGCCGTCATGCGGCGGGCAGAACGCCAGAAACCCCACCGCCGCGCCGTCCTCCAGCGCCAGCCAGCCAAAGCCCTGTTGCAGTATCCACGCAAGCGGCCCCGAGATGTCCTCCGTGCGCACCTTGGGCAGCACGGGGTTCGCCGCGCGCTCGCGCCCGTATGCCTCCAGCGCCATCTGAACGCAGACGGGAAGATCGGAAGGTTCGGTTTTTCGTGTCGTCAGCATGCTCGTCCTCCTTAAATTAACATCCCGCGCGTTTACAATCCCGCGCCGGATATGGTATCATTATGGTCGGAATTAACGGCTGTTTCCGGAACACAGAAAGGAAGAGAAAAAAGTATGAAGCTGCGCAATTTCGGCAAGCTGGGCATCCAGGGCTCGGCGTTCGGCCTGGGCTGCATGCGCTTCCCGATGAAGGAAGTGGACGGCAAGAAGGTCGTCGATGAGGAAAACGCCATCAACATCATCCGCACCGCCATCGACGGCGGCGTGACGTATCTGGACACCGCCTACGTCTACCTCGGCCAGCAGAGCGAGGTCGTGGTGGGCAAGGCGCTGCAGGACGGCTACCGCGACAAGTGCACCATCGCCACCAAGCTGCCCATCTGGCTGGTGGAGAAGCCCGAGGACATGCAGCGCATGTTCGACGAGGAGCTGAAGCGCCTGCAGACGGATCACATCGACTTCTACCTGGTGCACGCGCTGGGCCGCGAGCGCTGGGACAAGGCCAAGGCGCTGGGCGTGCGCGAGTTCCTCACGCGCCTGAAGGCCGAGGGCAAGATCCGCTTCGCGTGCTTCTCCTTCCACGACGATTACGACGCCTTCGAGTACATTTTGAACGACTACGACTGGGATATGTGCCAGCTGCAGTTCAACTACATGGACGTCAACAACCAGGCGGGCCTCAGGGGCGTCAGGCTCGCGGGCTCCAAGGGCATCCCCGTCGTGGTGATGGAGGGCCTGCTGGGCGGCCGCCTCGCCAACGCGCCCGACAACGTCCAGGCGCTCTACGACGCCTTCCCCACCAAGCGCTCGCCCGTGGAATGGGCCTTCCGCTGGCTGTGCAACCAGCCCGAGGTCGCAACCGTACTCTCCGGCGTCACCACCGTCGAGCAGACCAAGGACAACCTGCGCATCTTTGACACCGTCGAGCCCGGCTGCATGGACGCCGACGAGCTTGCGCTCATCGATCGCGTGCGCGACGCCTACAACAGCCGCATCAAGGTGGGCTGCACGGGCTGCGCCTACTGCATGCCCTGCCCCCAGGGCGTGGACATCCCCGGCTCCTTCTCCGCGTGGAACAACGCCTCGCTCTACGGCGGTCTGGAAAAGGGCAACAAGGACTACCAGCGCCTGTGTTCCGAGGGCAAGGCGCCCACCCAGTGCGTCGAGTGCGGCGCGTGCATGGCGGTCTGCCCCCAGCACATCGACATCATCGACATGCTAAAGTCCGTCACCGCGGACCTCGCTTGATCCCTGCCGTGACCTCCCTCCGCTCCCATCTCTGCGGGGGCGGAGGTTTTTATGCGAAAGGAGTGCCTGCGATGACGAATTGCATGGTGATCTCACTCTATCTGTGGCAGCAGCAGGTCGCGGTGCGCTGTCAGGAGCTGCCGCCCCTGTGCCTGCCGCAGCAGCTGCTGCCCGAGGAGGCGCGCTTTGCGGGCGTCGGCCTCATCGGCGATGCGGACGTCTACCTCTACGCGGTGGACGCGCCCTTTTCCGGCCCCATGAAGCCCGAAGCGGAGGCCCAGGGCGCGCTGACCCATCTGCTCGCGTTGGCCGCAAAGCCCGTCCCGCAGGACTTTGCCCTCATCCACGAGGACGGCGTCTGGACGCTCTCGGCGCAGGATCTGGACGAGGACGTCTACCAATGAAACGGCCCGCTGAAATCGGGACGTCTGCTGAAGAAGGGCAGACGCCCTTTTTTCATCAAACGCTGTATGAAATGGATCATCGCAGCCCCTTTGCGATTTGACGCAGCATGTCCGCGCGGAAGGCGGAAAGCTCCTCCGCCGTGAAGGCCTGCGCCTGCCCGCCCTTGTACTCCGCAAGCGCCCGGCGCAGCAGGTCTGCGTACTCCGGGAAGGCCTCCATGCCCCAGCGCCCGGCCTGCGCCTTGGTCAGCACCCGCCGCAGGCGCGCGAACGACACCGTGCGCGGCAGCGTCAGTATGTTGGACGCGAACATGCCGTAGGCGTGGAAATCGTACTCCTCGATGTCCTGCGTGATGGACTGCCAGAATGCCTCGTCGTCCACCTCGGGCAGCAGAACCTCGGGCTCCGGCCCCAGCAGCGTCACGCCGCTCTGCCGCGCCACGCGGTAGTACGCCGGGATGTCCTCGTCAGGGAAGTCGTCTCCCAGCAGCGGGTTGTCCGCGTCGTGCGCCGCGTACCGCCCGGCCCACATTTCGCTGAAGTGGAAGCAGCACACCGGCGGCTGCCGGTCAAGCCCCGCCCGCGTCACCACGGACAGCTCCACCGGGCAGGGCGCGCCGTGCAGCTCAAGCAGCGCGTCCGCAAAGCCCTGCCGCTGCGCCCGCGTCATGGAGCCCTCGCTCACCAGCAGCAGGTCCAGATCCGACCGCCCCTCAACATATCCGCCCAGACAGATGGAGCCGTGCAGATAGGCGGCGATCAGCCCGGGACAGTGTTCCTGCGCGGCGTGCACTACGTTTTGTGCCTGTGCCAGCGGCTCCTGGGGGAGATTCACCATAAAAATTCCTCCTGAATTGAACAAAATGTATTTCCAAACCGACCGCGGATATGCTATAATCAGTATCATCGAAGTCCGAAAGGTGGTGGCGGCATGGCGGGTACGACGTTTGGAGACCGTTTGCGCGAGCTGCGCAAGGAGCGCGGTCTGCAGCAGCGCGAGCTGGGCGAGCTGTACGGCCTGTCCTCCAGCGCCATCGGCTCCTATGAGCGCAATCTGCGCGAGCCCACGCTGGAGCTGCTGCTGCAGCTGTCCGAGTACTTCGGCGTGTCGGTGGACTATCTGCTCTGCCGCACCGAGGAGCGCCTGACCGCCAAGGAATACAAGGAAAAGGACGCCTACGAGCTGACCGAGTTCATGCGCGACCACACCATCACCGTCGGCGGCGTCGTGGTCACCGAGGCCGACAAGCGCCGCATCTGCGACATGGCCACCGGCCTGTTCTGGACGCGCATCACCCGCGAGGATAAGAAATAGTCCACGTCCCCAGTATACCAGAAAACCCGCAAGCCCGCAGCAGTTTTTGCGCGCGGGTTTGTTTTTACGCATTTTTGCCCGGAGGAGACAAGCATGAACCGCGAAACGCCGACTTTCACCCACGAAGGCTACCTGCTGCGCCCCGCCCGCCACGCGGACGCCGAGGCCTACTACGCGCACAACTTCTGCCCGCTCGATCCCGAAGCCGCCCGCCTGACCGGCTGCCGCCCCGACTTCACCCGCGAGCAGGTCGTGCCCTTCTTCCACGCCTGTATAGGCGACGAGGATCGCCTCGACCTGCTGCTCATCGCCCGCGACGGCGCCATCGTCGGCGAGAGCGTGGTCAACGACATCGATTGGGACGCCCGCTGCGCCAACTTCCGCTGCGCCATCTTCCAGCCCGCCCACCGCGGCCGCGGCCTTGGCGCCTTCCTCATCCGCAGCGCCTGCGCCGCCGCGTTCGACCACCTGCACCTCCACCGCCTCGAGCTGGACGTGTTCGCATTCAACCCCCGCGCCCTGCACGCCTACGAGCGCGCCGGCTTCGTCCACGAGGGCACCCGCCGCGCCGCCATCCCCGACGGCGACACCTACGCCGACGATATCCTCATGGCCATGCTCGACACCGAATGGCGCGCCCAAAACTAAAAAAACAAGCCGATGAAGCAGCAAAACCGCACTGGCTTGCAGATTGCAAAAGACTTATGCAGACCATGACGGGGGGCATCCTTTGGCTTCCCCTTGAGGGGAAGCTGGCGCCCGCAGGCGACTGATGAGGTGTCCGATCAGCACCAGCCCTGCCCCAGACGCACTGGTACACGACTTGCGTATATCCGGCAGAGATTCTGATCATAGACAAGCCGGTGCGGCATCAAAACCGCACCGGCTTATCTATTATGATGAAGTTTTACACCTTGGCAAGCGCCTGATCGACGTCAGCGAGGATGTCGTCCACGTTTTCCAGACCCACCGAGAAGCGGATGAGGCCGGGGGTGACGCCGCCCGCGCGCAGCTGCTCGTCGGTCAGCTGGCGGTGGGTGGTGTTGGCGGGCTGCAGCGCCAGCGTGCGGATGTCCGCCACGTGCGTGACGGTCGAGGCGATCTGCAGCGCGTCCATGAAGCGCGCCGCGTTCTCGCGCGGGCCCTTGATG
Organism: Candidatus Spyradocola sp.; assembly: GCA_034113365.1. Taxonomy (GTDB): domain Bacteria; phylum Bacillota; class Clostridia; order Christensenellales; family UBA1750; genus Spyradocola. Next base: position 6,316 of record JAXEXP010000173.1, on the reverse strand, counting down.
GAGAAGGAGATCACGCCCGAGCAGCCCTTGGGCAGGTACTTCTTCGCCCTTTCGTGCTGGCTGTTGGACGGCAGGCCGGGGTAGTTGACGAACTCCACCTTATCGCACTTTTCCAGGTATTCAGCCACGATCTGCGCGTTCTTGCAGTGCTGCGCCATGCGCACCGGCAGCGTCTGCAGGCCCAGATCCAGCAGGAACGCGTCCTGCGCGCTGGGCAGCACGCCAAAGTCGCGCATCAGCTGCATGCGGCACTTGATGATGTACGCCGGCGCGCCGTAGTCGGCGTAGACGATGCCGTGATAGGTGGGGTCGGGCTCGGTGAACTCCGGGAAGTTGCCGTTCGTCCAGTCGAACTTGCCCGAGTCCACGATCACGCCGCCCACCACCACCGCGTGGCCATCCATGTACTTGGTGGTCGAGTGCGTCACGATGTCCGCGCCGAACTCGAACGGGCGGCACAGCATGGGCGTGGCAAATGTGTTGTCCACGATCAGCGGAATTTTATGCGCGTGCGCAAAGTTTGCGAATTTCTCAATGTCACACACCACCAGCGTGGGGTTGGTCAGCGTCTCGGAGAACACCAGCCGCGTGTTGTCGCGCACGGCGGCGTTGAGCTCTTCTTCCGTCACGTCGGGGGAGACGAAGGTGCACTCGATGCCGAAGCGCTTGAGCGTCACCGCGAACAGGTTCACCGTGCCGCCGTACACGCCCGCTGTGCAGATGAAGTGGTCGCCCGCCTTGCAGATGTTCAGGATCGACAGCAGCGAGGCCGCCTGGCCCGACGTGGTCATCAGCGCGCCCACGCCGCCCTCCATCGCGGCGATCTTCTCCTCGACGAATCCCACCGTCGGGTTGGAGATGCGCGAGTAGATGTGCCCCTCGGTGGGCTGGTCGAACAGGTGCGCCATGTGGTCGGCGGAGGTGTATTCGTAGGTGGTGGACTGGTAGATGGGCATGGTGTGCGTGTCGCCGTTGCCGGGCTTGTACCCGCCGCGCAGCGCGAGAGTTTCAAGTTCCATGTTGCAAGCGTCCTCCTGAAAGAAATTCATTTTTAGACAGTTTACACCATTCCCTGCCCCGCTTCAACCGAGCGTTCCCGTAGGATGGTCTCATAGAAGCTCGCGGGTGCCAGCTCCCTGAACCGCCCCGGGAACTTTTGATACAGAAATAGCCGCATCTCCTGACACAGGTGGCAGCGGTTGTAGTAGCTCGGCCCCGGCACGAAGCCCTGCGCCTTGCAGTAGTCCAGCAGCTGCCGCGGCTCCTGCGCAAGGCGCGTGTAGATGGGGTATTCCTCCGGGTCAAGTTCTTTCCCCAGCGCCTCGAGCGGCAGCGCCAGCCCCGGGCACCCCGGCGGGATGTACCCGCCGTATACGTCGATGTGGTAGTGCGACCGCCCCGCCAGCTCCTCGCACGAGCGCCCCATGTGCGGGATGCGCGGGGTGGGGAAGGTGGGCATGTCGTCGCGATGCGTCAGCACCGCGCGCCCCATGCGGTAGAGCGCGTAGCGCGGCGGCAGCTGCGCCCAGTAGTTGCGGTTGAAAAAGTCGACGTACTCCTGCTTGCTGTGCACCGCGTCCGTGGGAAACACCGACATGTCCGGCAGAAATTCGTCGATCCACAGCGACGCGTCCAGCCCCTCCTCGGCGCACAGCCCCGTCAGCCGCAGCACGCGGTCCAGCGGGATGTACTCGTTGTGGTAGGGCGAGATGGACACGCTCAGCGCCGTGACGCCATAGGACCTCACCCGCCGCAGCACCTCCCGCACGGCGCCGTCCTCTTCGGCCCACGACGCGCTCGTCTCGATGTAGTCGATGGGCATGCCCTCGTCGCGCGCCGCGTCCAGCACGCGGGTCAGCTTTTCCGGCTCAAGAAAGGGCTCGCCGCCGCTGATATGCATCGACGGCGCGCCCAGCGCCCTTACGCGAGCGAATATGTCCCGCGCCGCCTCATAGGACAGATAATCCTCCTCCCGCTCGGGCGAGCAGCAGTACAGGCAGTGCCCGCACCGCGCCTGACAGCGATAGTTCACCATCAGGCCGCCGCTGGTCAGCTTGTAGATCCCTGCCATATCGTGAATCGCTCCAGTCCGCTTGAAATCAAATACAGGAAAAGCCCCGGCCGCACAAGGGCGTCCGGGGCGAAATGCGCAGCTTAGTTGGCCGTGACCTCCACCCAGATGCGGTCGTACATGTCGATGACGTCCTCCACGTCGTGGAAGAAGGTGCACCGGTCGATCACATCCTGCGGGGGATTGAAGGTCGGGTCATTGACCAGCTTGTCGTCCAGCAGCTCAAGCGCGCCCTGGTTGGGCGTGGAGTAGCCGATGTACTCGCTGTTCATCGCGGCGATGTCGGGGCGCATCATAAAGTCGATGAACTTGAGCGCGCCCTCGTAGTTCTTGGCCGTCTTGGGGATGACCATGCCGTCCACCCAGATGTTGGAGCCCTCCTTGGGTACACAATACGCCAAATCGGGGTTGATGTCAATACTGGTGATGGCGTCGCCCGACCACACCAGGCCCATCGCGGCCTCGTTGTTGGCCATCTTGTCCTTGATCTCGTCCACGCCGTAGGCCAGCAGCACGCCGCTGACGCGCTGCTCGATCAGCTTGTCGCGCGCAGCCTCAAGCTCGCTCAGCTCGCGGGTGTTCAGGTCATAGCCCAGGTAGCACAGCGTCACGCCCAGCGAGTCGCGCACCGAGTCCATCATCAGCACGTTGCGCTGGTACTGCGTGTCCCACATCGCGCCCCACGAGTCGATGGAGCCGCCCTCCACCATCGTGGTGTTGTAGAGTATGCCCACCGTGCCCCACATGTAGGGCGCGGAGTACCGGCTGCCCCGGTCGTAGTCGGGGTCCTGCAGCCACTGCGCGTTCTGGGAGAAGTTGGTCAGCTTTTCGTGATCCAGCTCCATCAGCATGTCGTTTGCGATCATGCGCTCGATCATGTAGTCCGAGGGAAAGGCCACGTCGTAGCTCGAGCCGCCGCGGGAGAGCTTGATGTACATCTCCTCGTTGGTGGTAAAGCGCACGTACTTGACGGCGATGCCGGTCTCCTCGGTGAACAGCTCCAGCGCCTCGGGGCAGATGTAGTCCTCCCAGTTGTACACCGTGATGCTCTCCTTTGCGGAGGAGCAGCCGGTCAGCGCCAATGCCAGCAGCAGCGCAGCCAGCAGCAGGGACAGCTTTTTCATCTCTTCTCTGTTTCCTTTCGTGTGTGTGGAATGGGTATTTTATGGGGGAACTCCCCGTAAAACCTTATCTCTAGCGCTTCTCGATCAGCGACGAGCGCTTGTTGAGCACCAGCAGCAGCACCATCACCGACAGGAACATCAGCGTCGACAGCGCGTTGATGGTGGGGTTGATGCCGCGCTTTGCCATCGAGTAGATCATGATGGACAGGTTCTGCACCTCGCTGGTGGTGAAGAACGAGATCACAAAGTCGTCCAGCGACAGCGTGAAGGCGAGGATCGCGCCCGAGACGATGCCCGGCATGATCTCCGGCACCACAATCTTCATCAGCGCCTGCCACGGCGACGCGCCCAGATCCAGCGCCGCCTCATATGCGTGCGCGTTCATCTGCTTGAGCTTGGGCAGCACCGAGAAGATCACATAGGGGATGTTGAACGTCACATGCGCCAGCAGCATCGTCAGGAACCCCAGCTCCAGACGGCAGAATATGAACAGGATCATCATGCTGACGCCGATCACGATGTCGGGCGTGAGCATGGAAAGGTTGGCAACGTTCATCCACAGCCCCTTGCCGAATCTCCCCATCGAGTGGATGCCGATGGCGCCCATCGTGCCTAATATCGTGGCCAGGATGGCGCCCAGCACGGCCACCGCCAGCGTCACGTACAGCGCGTTTAGGATGTCGGTATCCTGAAACAGCTGAATGTACCAATCCAGCGTAAAGCCGTCCCACCGCGCGCGGGACTTGGAGGCGTTGAAGGAGAACACGATCAGCGTCAGGATCGGCGCGTACAGGAACAGCAGAACCAGCCCCAGATACGCCCGCTTGAAAAAGCCGCCCGCGCCCATGCGCGCGCCCGATGCCTTCTTATTCACAGCACGCCGCCCCCTTCCTTGTCGCCAAAGCGGTTCATGATGCCCATCGAAACCAGCAGCAGCACCATCATCACCAGCGACATCGCCGAGCCGAAGTTCCAGTTGCCCGTGAACAGGAACTGCTGCTCGATCAGGTCGCCGAACAGCTTGAACTGCGCGCCGCCCAGCAGGCGGGAGATGACGAACGTGGTCACCGCCGGCATGAACACCATCGTGATGCCGCTTGCCACGCCCGGCAGCGACAGCGGGAAGATCACCCGCGTGAACACGTGCAGCCGGTTCGCGCCCAGGTCTTCTGCCGCCTCGATCACACTGCCGTCCATCTTGGAAAGCACCGTGTACAGCGGCAGCATCATGAAGGGCAGGTAGTTGTACACCATGCCCATCAGCACCGCGCCGTAGTTGTACAGCAGCCGCACCTCCTGCTGCACGCCGAACCAGGACAGCACCCGGTTGACCGCCGAGGTGATCAGCCCGTTGCTCTCCAGCAGCGTCAGCCACGCATAGGTGCGCAGCAGGAAGTTCATCCACATCGGGATGATGAACAGCAGGATCAGCACGCCCTTTTTGTCAATGTCCTTCTGCGAGAGAAAGTACGCCGCAGGGTATGCGATCAGCAGGCAGATCAGCGTGCACAGCAGCGCCATGCCGATGGAGCGCAGCAGCACGTTGATGTAGATGGGGTCGAGAAACGCCGCAAAGTTGTCCAGCGTGAAGGCGCCCGAGGCGTCTGTCAGCGAGTAGATCACCACCAGCACGATGGGCGCCAGCGTAAAGAGCACCATCCACACGATGAAGGGCGTCGCCCACACCTTGCGATTCATGCGCTATCCCTCCCTTTCCACAGGAGTCACGGAGCATTTCATGATGTGGATGTCAAACGGAATGACCGAAAGCCCCACGCGCTGCCCCTCCTGACAGCTCTGCGTCGAGTGCACCATCCAGGTGAAGGTGTCGGTCTTGATCATCATCTCATAGTGCACGCCCTTGAACACCACCGACTGCACCACGCCCGCGACCTGACCCTCCTCCGGCTCGGATAGCTTTACGTCCTCCGGCCGCACGACCACGTCCACGGGCACGTTCTCGCCAAAGCCCTTGTCCACGCAGGGGAAGGGCCGCCCCTCAAATTCCACCAGCTCGTCGCGGATCATCGTGCCGCGCATGATGTTGCTCTCGCCGATGAAGTCCGCCACAAACGCGTTCTTGGGCTCGTTGTAGACGTCCGTCGGCGTGCCGATCTGCTGGATGAAGCCGTCCTTCATCACCACGATGGTGTCGGACATGGACAGCGCCTCTTCCTGATCGTGCGTCACATAGATGAACGTGATGCCCAGGCGCTGCTGCATGTTTTTCAGCTCCACCTGCATCTCCTTGCGCAATTTCAAGTCCAGTGCGCCCAGCGGCTCGTCCAGCAGCAGCACCTCGGGCTCGTTCGCCAGCGCCCGCGCGATGGCCACGCGCTGCTGCTGCCCGCCCGAGAGCTTGTCCACCGTGCGCTTGCCAAAGCCGTCCAGCCCCACCAGGTGCAGCAGCTCCGTCACCTTCTGATCCACCTCCGCCTGCGGGCGCTTCTTCAGCCGCAGACCGAAGGCGATGTTCTCATACACGTTCATGTGCGTGAACAGCGCGTACTTCTGAAACACCGTGTTTACGCGGCGCTTGTAGGGCGGCACGTCCGTGATGTCCTTGCCCTCGAACAGGATGCGCCCGGTCGTGGGCGTTTCAAACCCCGCGATGAGCCGCAGCGTGGTGGTCTTGCCGCAGCCCGAGGGCCCCAGCAGCGTGATGAATTCCTTTTTGCGGATGTAGAGATTGATGGGCTTGAGCGCCTCGGTGTCGCCGTCAAAGGTCTTGGAGACTCCCACCAGATCGATCAGATGCGTGCTTTCCACGACGGACATACTCGGCTTACCTCCTTAAAATGATGGCGGCGAGGAGACCCACAGCACCTTGGCCGGCACCTTGCCGTGGTTCTCCAGGCAGTGGGGCGCGTGGGGCTGAAAGTAGAAGCTCTCGCCCTTTTTGCACTTGTGCACCTTGTCGCCCAGCCGTATGGTGATCTGCCCATTGAGCACATAGCCGAACTCCTCGCCCGCGTGGGGGTCGTCGGTCTCGGTGCTGCCGCCGGGGCTCAGCTCCAGCAGGATGGGCTCCATTTCGTTCTTCTGCGCGTTGGGGATCAGCCAGGAGATGGCGGTGCCGGGGGGCGGGGCGCGCGGGGCGGACCCGACCAGCGTGCCGCAG
>JAXEXP010000172.1:0-15036 GCA_034113365.1 Candidatus Spyradocola sp. | reverse complement strand
AGTCGATCCAGAAAGAGCAACGACCTGCGCGGCAGCTCATTTCCCGGGGTTCCTGGGTTGAAAACGAGCGCAGCATTTCGTCTGTTGGCTCTACAAAATGGCTAAACCGCTCTGCCTGCCCCTGAAACCAGTTCGGGTCGCTTTGCAGCCAGTCAGCTTTGACGCGCGCCAGTGCCGCTTGAGCCGGAGACAGACGATGGTTCTGCCCGATCAACCCGGCGTCGCGGCGGAGAGGCGGAAACATGTAGGTCGCCACTTGAATGGGAGAATTCACCGACTTCGCGTATGCAATGATTTCCTCCAGTTCGCCCACATTCTCCGGGGTCACGCTGCAATTAAATTTGACTGGTATGTTGTACTGTTTGAGCCACTCAACCGCACGGCGGACCCGGCCGAAAGCGCACCCATCGCCGCACAGCTTCTCATAGCTTTCCTCACTGGCTCCATAGAGCGTGATATTGATGCGGGTGGGTTTATGCTGTCCCAGCCATTTCGCCATGGGTTCATCGATTAAGGTTGCATTGGAGTTTATGCTGACTTGAAGGCCCATTTGCTGCATGTCCGCCAGTATCTTCTGAAAATCCTGATGCAGGAAAGGCTCGCCGCCGGTCAGAAGCGGGGTGAGCATCCCCGCGTCCCGGGCCTGCCGCGCCCAGTCCAGCCATTGCTCCGTGGGCGTCAGACCACCCATCTGGTTGACTTCGGACATGCTTTTGCGCACATAGCACATTTTACAGTGAAGATTGCAGACCGGGAGCAGCTCAAAGGCGCCTGTCAGGGGGATCCGCATAATCCCGGCTTTGTTCCAGAGCCGTTCAGAAATCTTACCCACGGGGAATCACCTCGTCTTCCATCAGTTGTTCTTTCAGGGTTTCCACGGCCTGTTCATCCGGGGTGCAGCACAGCAGATAGACCGGGATCTGTTCCATCAATTTGATCAGAAGATCCAGCGCAGCCGTGCGGGCTTCGCTGTTCCAGCAGTCCAGTACCAGCTGCTCCATCAGCCGCGGCAATGCTTTGGATGGGCGAAGACGCTTCACCGTGTTTTCCCCGCCCTGCTCCAACAGTACAACGGCGCCCAATCTGTGAACCGCGCTGCTTTTCACAGGCTCGGAGCCATCCAGGGGATAGCCGTAGGTTCGCCACACGCCATCCACATTCCGCACCAAGGTGCGGTCGTTGCAGATGATCTCGGCTCCCTGATATTGCCGCCACAGCTTCGCCTGGGTGGATTTGCCCGTCCCGGAAGGCGCCGTAAAGAGTATGCCCCTGCCCCGATAGGCAACTTGGGAGGCATGGAGAAACAGCACGCCGAACCCTTGAAAAATGGCGCGCATGGGGAGCATGCGCAAAATGGAACTCAAGTCCTTCGGCGGGAACAGGAATGGCTGCTCATTGATATAGCAGTCGATTTTGGTACAATCCGTCCCATAGAAGGTGCAGGCCAACGGTTCTTTTGTTTTTCCCTTGGAAATGCAGAGCAGTTTTTCCTCCTGACGATAATACCGGCAGAGCAAGTCTTCACCCAGAAAAGACAGATTGCCTAAGGAGAGAAGATCCCACTTCCAGGTAATACGAACAGAGACCTCGGCGTCCGCGCTGTTGGAGCCAATAAATCCTTGTAGAATTGGGTCAACGCCGATATCTCGTTCCGACAGGACAAGAAAACGAAGCCCTGCAAAGAGCAAAACAATTTCCACAGCACTATCCTCTACATAGGGAAATAGCCGCCAGAAGCCTGGCGGCTATTCAGAACTTCATTGCAGATCAGTCGGTAGATCGGGATTATGATGTAAAGAAACCTAAACCACCCGCTGTTGTATAGCAATCACAGTTACTCTCCCAGAAGTTCACATTATGTGGGCGCAGAGAATAAGAAGAAGTAGTTGGCAAGCCTACCATCTCAAGGTAATCATTGCACGGAGGCTCACCCTCGCCGCCGCCGTAACCGCCCATGGTCACAACAACTGCGCAATTTTGGGCAATATTGGCGTCCAGCTGATAGATCTCGATTTCCAGAACAGGAGCCTCATAAACTCTTTTCATTATTATCGCCTCCTTTACTCCGCACCACCATCAGTGATCTCTTGGTCTTCACCCTCACCACTATTGACATCTTCTTTTCCACCTTCACTACCATTGAAATCTTTATCTTCCTGGTTGACGATAATGAACTCCGCATTGCCGGTGACCTTGATGTTAGTGACAGAAATCAAGCTGCTGGTCGCCTTAATCTCGAAGGTTGCGGTCTTGACGCCATCCTCATCAGTGGTGATATTAGCATACCCGCTGATATCGTAGTAGCAATCGGTAGCGTTATTGATATTCAGGGTGTTGCCGTTGATGCTGACGGTGCCGCTGCCAACAGGAGCCTTGATGCCAAGGTAGATCTTGTTGGTGTTGGCGTCCCAATTCGTCAGGGAGAAGGTAACGCTCTGGCCGTTGTTCAGATAAACCTCTTCCTTCGGACCGTTGCTCTTGTACTCATCCGCAGTTTTAATTTCACCGTTGGTATCCGTGAACAGTACGAAGTTGTCGCCTTCGTTCCAGGAGATGGTGTTATCACCATTTATCTGCGCTTCGCCAATCAGCTTCTGCCGCAGCGTCACGACTGCCATGTTGGCCTCGCCGTCGGTGGCATAGGCAGCATTCGCAACAGATGCGTTTGCATCAGTGCTGTTCAGCGGGTTTATGACCCGGATGCCGTCCAGATAGAACTCCGCACCATAGTTCAGTGCAGAAACTGCTTTCAGGACCGTCACAGTCACGGTGTAGGTACCATAGTTTAAGCCGTCATTTGTATACACAGGAATGTTATACAGAGTGCCGACATCGGTGCCGTCCACGGAAGTATAGATCGTATTGCGGTTCTGGTAGGCGACCTGCCCGCTCTCATTCGTCACCTTAATGTTAATCACCGCAGTGCTGCCGCTGGTACGGGCAAAGAAGCTGGTGCCAGTACCGGTGAAGGTGTAGGAGAAGGTTGCGGAGCCACTGGCGGTGTTGACGAACTTGCTGGAACCGTTGCTGTCGCCGCTGTCGTTCAGGTAGGCAGCGTCAGAGCCGTAGGGGCTGTCACCGACGGTACCAACCACGCCGGGCTCCTGAGGATCAGTCTGCGCCGAACCTACATCGCTCCAACCATCAGAGAAGGTTACCAAACCACTGAAGTTCTCCTCGTAATACATGGAGGTGGCGGGGATGATGTAGATATTTGCCTGCTTAGACTCACTGGCGGTCGTAGTTTCGTTACCTGAATTGCCAGAACCGGTGACTTTGGCGGTGTAGGTCAGCACTTCCACGCCGGTGAGCTGTTTGGTCAGCTGATAGGTGATCTTGCCGTTCTCAATGGTGGCGGTGCCGTACTGGGCGCCGGTGACATCGGTCAGCTCAATGGTGTCGCCGCGGTAGACGTCGTTGGCCAGGGCGTCAATGATAACGGGCAGGCCGTAGTCAATGACGATCTGATCATCCACGGGACGGGAACTGGGGTTGGGAAGGGTGGCGTCGAAGTAGTTCTCGCAGATGAACTGCAAGGAGTCTTCAGCGTCGGTGCTGCCCCTGGCGGTAACCGCCGCGCTGGTCAGGTTTTTCTGAGTCGCGGGAATGTCGGAGCCTTTATTGTAGGGGGTGTCGCTGACGGTAAAGCCGCCTGCGGCGGTGCCGTTGTAGGTGTAGGTGGGCAGCTCAAAGCCGATGCCTTCCACGGCGTCCTCCACGACCTGATATTCCGCACCCTCCGCTGCGATCTCGCCGACGAACTTAGCGGTCTGGCCGTTGCGCAGGGTGAAGTGGCCGTTGGCGTCGGTACTGGGCGTGCCGATGACCTGGCCGTTGGCGTTCAGCAGGCTGTAGTTGGTGTTGGCAACGGAAGTACCGTTCTTGGTCAGGGTGAAACCGAAGTCGATGTTATTGACAGTTTCCTGCTCCTGGGCGGTCAGCGGAGAAAGGGCGCCGTCAGAAGAAATGGACTGCGTGGCGCGCTTGGTAACCGACACAACATCCTTCATGGGCAGGTTGAACTGGATCTTGCAGTTGGAGGAACCTGCGCCGCGCTCCAGGTAGAAGATGGTCAGCTCGTGGCTGTCGGTGGCGGCAAAGGTGGTGCGGTCCTGGCTGATCAGGCCGCCAAAGAGGGTCTGGGTAGCAGTGACATTCAGCACACCTGCCGCGTCGCCCATCTCACCGGTTGCATCGTTGTTTTCTGCATAAGTGACCGTGTTGGCGGCAAAGTCAATGGTGGCGTCCAGACGGTTGTGAATGCCGCCCAAATCAATCACCAGCTGGCCGTCGATGAATACCCAGACGTCATCGTCGCCGGAGAAGGAGAAGGTGATGTCTTCAGAGGTTTCATCGTTGGGGTTCATCTTACCGTTGGCAGTCATGGTGAACGGAATGGTCGTCCGCATACCGAAATGGTAGTCGCAGTTGCTTTCACCGCTGATGCTTGTTGCATCATTGAAAGGCAACCAAACGGTTTGACTTCCATCACCATATTTTCCGTACTGATAATTGTTCCACTGCGTATTCTTTTCATTAAAATACAAACGTCCATTAGACTGGGCTTCAGTGGAACCCTGCGTGTTATCAACATGGAAATACACACCGTTCTGGCTGGCGTCGAAGGTATAGGTGCCGTTCTCATAGACGAAGGGCATTTCCACACCGGTGTAGATGTCCTTCACAGTAGCGTCGGAATTGAAGATGCCGCCGTCGGGCTTGGTGAAGGTAATATCCTTGTTGGCGGTCAGCGTGCTTTCCACCAGGCCGCTGTAAAGATAGTTGCCATTTGCGCCGGTAATCGTTGTGGGACTATTCGATTCTGTATTACCACCCAGATGGCCCGTCCAGAAGTTCCAGGCTGCATAGGACAGGCTGGCAGTGGTTGCAGTGCTGCCGGTGCTGGCCTTATACAGGGTGATGCTGGAGCCACTGGGAGTTGCAGTGCCGCCAGCGTAGGAGATGGTCCAGGAATAGGTGTAACCCACCAACCAATGACCACTTCTTTTGCAGCTCAGACCGGTCACCAGATACTTGGTGCCGTCGACGTCCACATAATAGCCATTATTGATATACTTATTATAGTTGTTATTATTGGAGTAGTCGACGGTGGTTCTGGTATAGCTGACCTCGCCGCCGGTGGAGTAGGTATAGCTCTCAGCCGAAGGGTTGCCATTATTGAAGTAGATGCCGTTCCAGGTGCTGCCCAGACCGTTATCCACCTCCGCCTGATGGGTGGCGTTGTTGATGGTGGTCGTGTTGTAGTTGTACAGGGTCACCGGGAAGTATTTCAGGGTGGTGGTACTGTCGGGTTCGCCAGCATAGGTCGAAGCGCCGCTATCATTGAGGACATATCCGGTCGCATCCGCGGTCAGAGCCGCAGCGCTGACCGCAGCCTCTTTGGTATAGAGGGTGACCCTCGCGCTGGACAGCTTGGAGGTGCCGTACAGGGTGGCGATCCTCACGTTGTTGGCCGTCAGGGTATAGATGGTTCTCTTGATAAAGGAACCGATTGTACTCTTGGCGATGGTGACTTCATAGTAGACGCCGTTGGAGAGATAGTAGAAGGTCTCCCCCTCTTCCGCGGCCTTCGCCAGCTCGGAAGCGGTCATGGAGGTATCCACCTCGATATACACGTCGGCGCTTGCGGAAGAGGCGCTTCCGTCATTGGTCAGCACATAGGTGCTGGCGCGAAGCTCCGTGCCCTCGGTGACGGTGCTCTCGTCCTCCACCAGGACCAGAGAGCCGCTGCTGGTACTGGCAGGCTCCTCTTTTGCGGCCGCGCTGCTGCTCGTCCAGGGCCAACTGCTGCTGCGGCTGCTTGCCGCATACGCAGGTACGGTCATGGAAAAGACCAGGCAAAGCGTCAATAGTAGAGCAAGCACTTTCTTCTGAGTCATGTTTTTGCCCTCCTGAAATGATTTGCTGATGCTGGAATGCTGCCGTCACTCGTGCTGAAACGAAAGACAAGCATAGTCCACCCCTTATATCTTGATATATTGTATCAGTTTCTACTAATCATTTCAAGTCCTAATCTTTCAAAAACTTGGAAATAATGATTCTTTTTTCGTTAAAAACCGCAGGCAGGGAACGCTCGGCAGGCGCTGACGCGCCCGCCGGTGCTTTGCTTTCGTTTCCAATACAAAGCGATCCCCTCGCATGCACATCCATGAAACTGCACGCGAGGGAGGGCTTCTGCATTATGATTTGCCGTCAGGCGCGCCGCACGGGGAAGCTGCCGCTCGCCAGCGGCTTCTCCTCCGCGCCGTCGGCAAAGCGCCAGCCGTCGGGCAGCCGGATGATGCCGTGCAGCGCCTCGGCCGCTTCGATGTGCAGCAGGAGCTGATGCTCGCCGGTGCGCTCCCAGCGGACGGCGATCCTGCCGTTGGGCGCGTCGTGGTGCGCCGTGACGCTGTCCAGCCCACGGGGGAAGAGCGGCTTGATGTCGACATGGGACACGTCGCGGCCCGTGGGATTGACCCGGATGCCGGCCAGGTAGAGGTAGAACCAGGCCGACACGTCGCCCCAGAAGTGGTGGTTCAGCGAGTGGACGGGGCCGCCCTCGGGCTGAAAGTCCTCCCACAGCGTCGTCGCGCCGCGCCGGATCCAGTTGCCGTAGGAGGGGTAGTCGGGCCGCACGATCATGTGGTAGGCCAGATCGACCTCGCCGTTTTCGGCGAGCACGCGGTAGATCACCTTGCCGCCCAGCACGCCGGTGTTGAAGTGGCCGTCCGCATCGTCGATGAGGCGGAGCAGCAGCGCAAACGCCTTGCGCTTCTCCTCCTCGGTCAGCAGGCCGTAGTAAATGGCCATCGCCTGGCCAGTCTGGGTGTTGCCCTGCACTTCGCCGCTCTCGCGGTCGAGCAGGTGCTCGCGGAACGCCGCCTTCACCCGCTGCGCCAGCGCCAGCGCGAACTGCCGCTGCGGCTCCTGCCCCAGCACGTCGTAGATGAACGCCGCCTTTACCGCAATGTCATAGGTCAGTATGGTGTCGGTCACCACGAGCGGCGCGTCGTAGTCCGCCGCCCCCACGCCCGGCTGGCACCAGTCGCCCAGGCCGATCTCCATCAGACCCCTCTCGTCCAGCCGGGTGAACAGATAATTCAGATACCGCATCAGCGGCGTTGCAAGCTCCTCCAGCATCTCGCGGTCGCCGCGGTAGACGTAGGTGTAGTACGGCAGGTTCACCAGCACATTGTCCCACGCGGGGCCGTTGCCCCAGTGGTACCCCCAGCCGCCCGTGGGCACGATGCCGGGCAGCTGCCCCTTGTCGTTGAGCGCCTTGTAGATGCTGCGCATCCATTCCTTGTAGGACCTCTCCGGGCGGAAGTTCAGCAGCACCTGCTCCGCCGACAGCGACGCGTCGGCCGTCCAGCCGTTCTTCTCCCGCTGCGGGCAATCGGTCGGGAAAAAGTGGAAGTTCGACACGTCCGAGCGCAGCGTCGCTGCCTGGATCTGGTTGATGACCTCGTCCGAGCAGGCAAATTCGCCCGCCTGTTCCGTAAGAGAGCTGGTTCTCAGGCAGGTGAGCAGCGCATCCGTGGCCTGCTCCTCGGTGATCCCCTCCACCAGCACATAGCGGAACCCGTTGAATATGAAGCTGGGCACGTGCGTCTGCCGCCCCGCCCTGCAGATGTATACGCTCTTTTGCACGAAGTTCTTTTGCAGCTCGCTCTGCTGCGGGAAGCGGATGTTGTCCAGGCTCAGCTCGCCGTCCTTGAGCCACTCCCCGTAGAGCAGCGTGATCCTCTGCCCCGGCGCAGCATCGATATCCAGCCTGCAGATGCCGGCGCCGTTCTCGCCGAAATCGTAGCGCCAGCCCTCGCCCTGCCGGCTGACCGAGACGGGCTTGAGCTCCTTGTAGACCTGCACCGGATCCGCCGTGCACAGCCGCTTTTCCCCGCGCGGGGACGCCACACGCACCGCGTGGCCGAGCGCGCCGTCGTCAAACCCGGCGCAGAGGAAGCCCTCCTTCTCCAGCCGCGCGTCGTAGACCTCGCCGCAGCGGTAATCGTCGAACAGGATGGGCGAATCGCAGACGCGGAAACTCTCGTCGCTCTCCAGCTCGGTCGTGCTGCCGTCCGCAGCCGTCAGGCTCAGGCGCATCGCAAAGCTGGGCGCGCCCCGCCAGGGCGCCTTGTCAAAGTCCCAGATCGCCCCGCCGGGATCGTTCTGGAACCCGTTGCCCAGCAGCACCGCGACGACGTTTTCCCCCTCGACGAGGTCCCCGCTCACGTCGTAGCGGTCATAGTAGATCAAATCGTCGGGGCTGCTGATGTAGGGCGCCAGCACGCCCTTGGTGACGTCCCTTCCGTTGACAAACAGCCGGTAAAAGCCCGTCGCCGTGATGACGATTTCCGCCTGCGCGGTCTTTTCGGCCGCAAAGGCCTTCCTGAAAAACGGCGCCGGTACGAAGCGATCCAGGTCCGCGTACGCAAAGCCCGCAGCGATAAAGGAGTCCGGGAACCTCATGGCACAATCCTCCTGTGTAAACGGTTTTGTTTTCGATTTGTACGTATATTATACCGCATTTTGGCATCCTGTAAAGACGCAATCCGCCATTGGCGCGCGGTCATGCCTCTTCGCCGCCAAGGCGCTCCCCGACGTACTGCGAGGGGCTGACGCCCAGCGTCTTGCGGAAGATCCGGCTGAAATACGCGGGATCCGAATACCCGCACTGCTGCGCGGCCTGCGAGACGGTGCAGCTGCCGCTGAGCAGCAGGTTTTCCGCATAGGCGATGCGCAGCCTGCGGCGGTATTCCGCGGGCGTTTCGTGGAACACGCGCAGAAACAGGCGGCGGAAGTAGGGCTCCGACAGGCCGCACAGCGCCGCCAGCTGCTGCAGCTCGAATTCCTCGGTAAAGTGCTCGTCCAGATACACGCGCGCGGGGAGCACCTTTTTCAAATACGGCCCGCCGGTCTGCGTGAATTCCTTCAGCAGGAAGTAGACCATCTCATAGAGCACGCCGACGCAGCGCTCGTGATAATACGGGTGCCGCACCGTCCAGTAGTGGATCAGTTTGGAGAACAGCTGCTCGAACTGCACCGGGTTGCCGAGCTTCCTACGCACCAGGGAAGGAAAGAACTCCTCGCTCCCCACCAGCTCAAAATTGACGGTCATGTGCGTAAAGCTCTCCCGGTCGCCGCACTGGGTGGTGTACTCGCTCCCCCTGGGGATGTAGATGCACTCTCCGCTGTGCACGCTGAACTGGCTGCCGTCGGCCATGATGTACTCCGCGCAGCCGTCCAGCACATAGACGATCCCCGTCGACTGCCGCCTGCGGGCGTGATCCAAGCCGCACCAGCCGGGCGGCGAAACGAAGTGATGAGCCAGCACGATCCTGCTGATGACGGGCTCGGACATGTGTGATCATCTCCCATGGAAGGACTGACTCCATTGTACCCCAGGGGCGCGAATTGTCAACATAAACAGGCTCGTTATGTCCAAGTGGATTGTTCCGTAATAGTCCCGGCGCGCCCGGGTGTGGTAGAATGGACACACATCCAAGTCCCCCGAAAGGAGCCTGCGCCATGGTCGAAATGAAACGTCAAAAGCGCATCATCCCCAGCTATATCCCCGCAAAGCCCAACGAATTGCCCTTCTTTCTGGAGAAAAAGGCGTATCAGGGCGCGACCGGCCGGGTCTATCCCCTGCCGGTGACGGACCGTCTGAGCAACACGGCTGTGGACAGGGAATACGATATGATCACCCTGTCCAATGAGTACATCGAGGTGGAGCTGCTGCCGGAGCTGGGCGGCAAGATCCACGGCGCGCTGCAAAAGAGCAACGGCTATGAGTTCATCTACAAAAACGTCTGCATCAAGCCCGCCATGGTCGGGCTGGCCGGCCCGTGGGTGTCCGGCGGCGTGGAGTTCAACTGGCCGCAGCACCACCGGCCCACCACGTTCATGCCCACCGAGGCCACGCTACGCGAGAACCCGGACGGCTCCAAGACCTGCTGGATGGGCGAGGCGGAGCCCTTCCACCGCATGCGCGCGGCCGTGGGCGTCACGTTGTACCCGGGCTCCTCGCTGGTGGAGGCCAGGGCCGTCGTCTGCAACCGCACGGACGCGCCGCAGCCCTTCATGTGGTGGAACAACCTTGCCGTGCGCGTCCACAAGGACTACAAGGCCACCTTCCCGCCGGACGTGGAGTGGGGCAACGACCACGACCGCCGCGCGGTGATCTCCTTCCCCGTGATGAAGGGCGTATATCAGACCGCTCGGCCCTTCGACTACGGCGAGGGCACCGACGCCACCTGGTTCTCCAACGTCAAGCTGCCCACCTCGGTGATGGTGATGCGCGGGCAGAGCGACATGGACTTCCTGGGCGGCTACGACTTTGCGGCGGACGCGGGCACGGTCACGGTGTCCGACCACCACTACGCCGTGGGCAAAAAGATGTGGACGTGGGGCGACGGCGACTTCGGCCGCGCCTGGTGCGCCAACCTGACGGACAACGGCGACCGGTACATCGAGCTGATGACGGGCGTATTCACCGACAACCAGCCCGACTTCACCTACATCATGCCGGGCGAGACCAAGACCTTTGTGCAGGTCTGGTACCCTACGCGCGGCATCGGCCCCACCGCCAACGCCACCCGCGAGGCGGCGCTGTCCTTCCGCCTTGAAAACGGCGTGCTGACCACGGGCTGCATCACCACCTCGCGCCGCGAGAACGCCCGGCTGTGCGTCCGCGCAGGCAGCCAACCCCTGCTGTGCGACACCGTAACACTCGATCCCGACCATCCCGCCGTGCGCACCATAACCATCCCCGACGGCATCCGCGAGACCGACCTGCGCGTCGAGCTGACCGCCGCCGACGGCCGCTGTCTGGTCGCCTATCAGCCCGCCGAAAAGGGCCGCAGGCCCAGGCCCGCGCCGCGTGCCATCCCTCCGGAGCCCGCGCAGGTGGAGAGCCTTGAGGAGCTGTACCTGCACGGCGCGCATCTGGAGCAGTACAAGCACCACACCTATGTGCCGGAGGACTACTATCTGGAGGCGCTGCGCCGCGACCCGAAGGACCTGCGCTGCAATCTGGCGATGGGCTGCTCCATGATCGAGAAGGGCGACTTTGCCGCCGCACGCACATATCTCGACCGCGCCATCGCCCGCCTGAAGCTGCGCAACGACAACCCCGCCGACCCGGAGGCCATCTACCAGAAGGCGCGTCTGGAGCGCCTGTGCGGCAATGCGGACGCGGCCTACCGGCTGTATGCCGACGCCTCCTGGCAGTTCGGCTGGCGCAGCGCCTGCCTGTACGAGATGGGCTGCATCGACTGCGCCCGCGGTGACCGGACGCTCGCCGTGGAGCACCTGACGCAGGCGCTGGTGACCAACGCGCACCACCTCGCGGCGCACACGCTGCGCGGCTACCTCACCCAAAACACGCAGGAGCTGCAGCAGGTGCTGGAGCTCTCCCCGCAGGACACCTTTGCCCGCTACGCGCTCTGGCTGCTCGGGGGCGACGAGGTCGAAGCCTTCGTGCGCAGCCGCCCGCAGGACGTGCTCGACGCCGCGCTTGACTTTTTGCGCGCAGGACTTACGCAGGAGGCTGCCCGCGTGCTGCGCACCTGCACCGCGCCCGACCAGATGGTCTGCTACTACCTCGCCGCCGTCACGGGCGAAGCGCCCCAGCCGGGCAGCATGGCCCTCTGCTTCCCCAACCGCCTGGAGGACATCGCGATCCTCCGGCGCTTTGATGATGAATGGCAGGCGCAGTACCTCCTCGGCTGCCTTTACTACGACCGCATGAACTACGCCGCCGCGCGCGAGGCCTGGGAGCGCAGCGCGCAGCTGAACCCCGGCTACGCGTTCACCTGGCGAAATCTCGCGCAGGCGCTGTTCGACCACTTCGGGCAGCGGGAGCAGGCCCGCGCCTGCCTGGAAAAGGCGCTGGAACTGGCGCCCGACAACGCCCGCATCGTCTACGAGCTGCTTCAGCTCTACAAAAACACCGGCATGCCCATAGCGGAGCGTCTGGCGTTTCTGGAAAACCATCGGGCCCTGGCCATGCAGCGCGACGACTGCGCGCTGGACATGATCGTGCTCTATGTGCAGCTGGGCCGGTACGAACAGGCCCGCGCGCTGCTGCTCAGCCGCCGCTTTAACATCTACGAGGGCGGCGAGGGCAAGCTGACCCGCCTGCACGGCTGGCTGTACACGCTGCTGGGCTGCAAGGCCATGGTCCAGAACGACACCGCGCAGGCGCTCCAATGGTTCCAAGAGGCGCTCGTATTCCCCGCCAATTACGGTGAAGGCCGCCATTACAGCGCGCAGGAGGGCCAGATCCACTACTATACCGGCCTGCTGCTGGAATCGCAGGGCGACGCGGACGGCGCGAGGGCGGAATGGCTCGCCGCCGCAGGTCAGCCCAGCCACATCAGCGAGATCAGCTACTTTGCGGCAAAATCCCTTGAAAAGCTCGGCCGCAGCGAGGAAGCCCGCGCGCTGTACACCGCCATGCTGCAAAACGCCGAGCAGCGCCTGGCGAACAAATCCCTCTACGGCTACTTCGGCGTGGGCATGCCCGCCCCGCTCCCCTACGAGAGCGACATCGAGCGCCAGAACAGCATCCCCGCGCTGCTCATCAAGGCGCTGGCGGAAAAGGGCCTGGGCCGGGCGGAGGACTGCGCGCGCACCGTCGCGGACCTGCTTGCGCTCGATCCCGAGGGACAGCCCTTCACCTTCTTCCGCACGCTGGGCATCCTGTGACCGCCGCCCGGCAACGCAGCAAAACGAAAAGAGGAATGACAAATGCACATCCATTATGATGCGGACACGCGCTGCTTCCATCTTCAAACCCCGGAAATGTCCTACGCCTTCCGCGTCACGCCCGACGGTCGCCTTGTGCACCTGTACTGGGGCGGCGCGCTGAACGAAAGCGCCTCCCTGCGCGCGCCCGCAGCCGAACCGATCAGGGACTATAACCCCGCAGTCGGCGTGGATCAGGCTGGTATCTTCGATTACGAGATCCCGACGATGGAGCCGGGCGATTTCTCCGATCCGGTGCTGCTTGCCGTTCAGCCCGACGGCGTGCGCAGCCTGCGCCTGGCCTACCAATCGCATGAGATCCGCAGCGACGAGCTGGTCGTGACGCTCCGCGACCGGGTCTATCCCTTCGAGGTGGAGGCGCACTACAGGGGCTGGGGCGAGCTCCCGCTGCTCAGCCGCCGGCTTGTGCTCCGCAACGCGGGCGACGCGCCCATCCGGCTCAGCCGCCTGCAGAGCGCCGCCTGGCACGTTCCCGCGGGCCCCTACCGCCTGACGCACCTGAGCGGCAACTGGGGCTGCGAATACACCCGCAACGAGGTCATGCTGACGCAGGCGCGCACCGTGCTGCAGAACAACCGCATCACCTGCGCCGCGGCCCAGCAGACGCCGTTTTACGCGCTCGACCCCGGCGGTCACACCACGGAGACCATGGGCGAACTGTACTTTGGCGTGCTGCACTGGAGCGGCAACTTCAGCATCACGGTCGAGCGCCAGTTCGCCCAGCGCGTCTCGGTCAGCGGCGGCATCAACGATTTTGACACCGAATATCTCCTCAAGCCGGGTGAATCCTTTGAAACTCCCCTGTTCACCGGCGGCTTTATCGACCGTGGCTTCGAGCGCATGAGCGAAGTGCTCTACGACTGGCAGTTCGACGCGCTGCTCCCCCGCGGAGACAAGCTCTGCAAGCCCCATCTGGCGCGCCCCGTCATCTACAATTCCTGGTACCCCTTCGAGTTCGGCGTCACAGAGGAAAACTGCCTCGCGCTCATCGACAAATGCGCGGACATGGGCGTCGATCTGTTCGTCATCGACGACGGCTGGATGCCCCGCCGCGTCAACGACAAGGCCGGCCTGGGCGACTGGGTCGTGGACAAGGCGCGCTTCCCGCACGGCATGCGCGTGATCTCCGATAAATGCCACGCCAACGGCATGCGCTTCGGCCTGTGGGTGGAGCCCGAGATGGTCAACCCGGACAGTGATCTCTACCGCGCGCATCCGGACTGGGTCATCCACGACCCCACCCGCCCGCGCACGCTGCAGCGCAGCCAGCTCACGCTCAACCTCGCGCGCGACGACGTCCGCGACTGGGCCATCGCGTGGCTGGACGACCTGATCGACGACTGCCAGCTGGACTACCTCAAATGGGACATGAACCGGTATGTATTTGAAAACGGCTGGCCGGACGCCGCCCCCGAGGAGCGCCGCAGCCTCTCCATCCGCTATACGCGCAACCTGATGGCCATCTGGCAGCACCTGAACGAAGCGCACCCGGACGTGCTGTTTGAGAACTGCGCCTCCGGCGGCGGCCGCAGCGATTTCGGCATGGTGCAATACGCCGACCGCATCAACCGCTCCGACAACGCCGACCCGGTGGACCTGATGGTCCTGCACGAGGGCTTCAGCATGCTCTTCCCCCCGCAGACCTGCGGCGGCGCAGGCAACATCGCCCCCGCGCGCCATCACATCCACGGCAGACCCACGCCGCTCTCCTTCCGCATCCACTGGGGCATGACGGGCTGGATGAGCATCGGCATCAACCTGCTGACCGCTCCCCAGTCCGAGCTGGACCAGCTCAAGGCTGCCGTTGCCGAGTTCAAGCTCCGCCGCGCCGAGCTGCAGGATTCCTACGTCTACCGCATCTCCTCCGCGCGCGAAAACCCCTACGCCGTATTCCAGTACGTCAACCGCAGCCGCCGCGCCTTCACGCTCTTCGCCTTCGCCCACGGCATGCACGCCTGGAACCTCGCGATCCCCCGCCTGCGCATGCGCGGCCTCATCCCCGACGCCCTCTACACCTGCGAGGACGGCCGCCAGATGACCGGCGAGGCCCTCATGCACTACGGCCTCCCGCTCCACCTCAAAGGCGACTGCGACAGCCACCTGGAACGCTGGTCCACCCTCTGACTCCCCACCCCATCCCTCCCAGGATGGGGCTTCTTTTCCCACAGCCCACAGCCACATCTCCCTCCTGCAAAGCGGGTCTGGGTCGCCCGCCGATGACGGTCATTTCACCCGGATTTCAATCCACCCACCCCGTGCGGG
>JAXEXP010000171.1:0-27416 GCA_034113365.1 Candidatus Spyradocola sp. | reverse complement strand
CACACAACCCCCGTGCGGCGCCCCCCGTCCCCCCCAACCACTGCCCCATTCCTCCCCCAAACCCCCGCAGCCCCCGATCCATCTTTGGCCACCGTACGGGCCAAAGATGGATCGGGCGCTGCCCATCACATGCTTTCTTTTGCAGCTTTTCTTTCTCAGAAAGAAAAGCGCGTACCTTCCGTTCCCTACTCCTCGTCGTCCTCCTCGGGGAGGTTGGCGTTATGGGAGACCTCGTTGACGTCGTCGAGCTCCTCGAGCATATCGAGGATCTTCTGGAGGCGCTCGAGGTCGTCGCCGGTGGGGTCGGTGGTGTTCTGGGGCACGAGGGTGGCCTCGGCGGACTCGAGCTTGTACTTGCCCTCGAGGGCCTCGCTGACGGTGGCGACGTCGTTGGGATCGGTCTCGATCTCGAAGTAGCCGTCGTTGAAGGCGACGTCAGCCGCGCCGGCCTCCAGCGCGTCCATCATCACCTCGTCCTCGTCCAGGCCCTCGCCGTCGATGACGATGATGCCCTTGCGGTCGAACATCCAGGAGACGCAGCCCGTCGCACCCAGCGAGCCGCCGTGCTTTTCAAAGCAGTGGCGCACGTCGGAGGCGGTGCGGTTGAGGTTGTCGGTGATGCAGTCGACGATGATGGCGGTACCGGCGGGACCGTAGCCCTCGTAGGTGACCTCCTTGTAGTTCTCGCCCTGGCCCTCGCCAGCGGCCTTCTTGATGGAGCGCTGGATGTTGTCGTTGGGCATATTGTTTGCCTTGGCCTTGGACACAACGTCGCGCAGCTTGGCGTTCAGCGCCGGATCGGGGCCGCCGGCCTTGACGGCAATGGCGATCTCGCGGCCGATCTTGGTGAAGATCTTGGCCCTGGCGGCGTCCGTCTTGCCCTTCTTCATCTGAATATTATGCCACTTGGAATGTCCGGACATAGGTTTATCCCTCCCGAGAATGCTCGAAAAATGTTTACCCGTAATTATAGCACATTTTTCGTCCGTTCGTAAAGGGAAACGAATGCCATTCCCGCGTCGTTTTAGGTAATGTGCAGGTAAATTCTCTGCTCAGTCGTCCATTTCCGGCAGGAGGTTCAGCATATCCTCCGTGGATTCGACATTGACGTAACTCTGCGGCACCTGCCCCACGATCACGGTCTCGGCCACCGGCACCTGCGTGGACACCTCCACCAGCTTCGCCCCCGCCGGGATCACCACGCGCATCGCCGCGTGAATTTTGATGTAGATCTTGTGCCGCGTCTGGTTGATGCCCGCGGACTGGAATTCCGTGACAAACTCCGTGCGCACCGAGCCCACCGGGATCACCTTGATGAGCATCTCCGGCCCCCGCCCCGCCAGCAGCGGGTTGCCCGTGGCAGAGCCTATGGAGATGCGCAGCGACTGCTCCCCGATGTCCGCAATGTACTGCTGCGCCGTCAGCGCCGTCTGCGTCGAGAGCCGGTTCATGCCCACCGTGTTGGCCTGAAGCAGCGTCACGCGCCCCGCCTCGTCGCAGTGCACCGTCACCAGGTCCGCGTACTCCACGCCGCTGATGTTGCGCGCGATCGCCGAGTTCACCGCGTCCAGCGCGATGGCCCGCACGCGCGATTCCGCCGTGTTCAATATGATGGGCCGAAGGTTCCGGCCCACCAGCGCCAACAGCACGATCAGCACCCCCAGCACCCCCGCCGCGCACCCCAGCGCCGCCCTTGCCCTGCGCCGCATCCATTCCACCCCCGTCAAAAAGAAGGAACTTTCCATATAAGGCGCGAATATCTTTATGCTATGCCTATGGCACACCCGGGAGGAACATGACATGAAACAGCCGTCCAAGGAACACAGCAAGAAACGCTTTTCGATCTTCAAGCCGCGCGATAAGCAGCCCAATTTCATACTCTCCGTCGTCGTGAGCACCGTGGCGCTGCTGCTGCTTGCGGCGCTCGTGCTGGGCATGGGGGGCTTTGGCGCGGTGATGGGCATCGCCAAGGCCTATTACGACACCACCCCCGAGCTGGACGTCGAGTCCATCAGCTCCCAGAACCTCACTTCCTTTATCTACGACTGCAACGGCGACCTCATCACCGCCTACCGCGGCTCGGAAAACCGCGTCTGGGCCACCATCGACGAGATCCCGCAGATGCTGCAGGACGCCTTCGTCGCCACCGAGGACGCGCGCTTTTACACCCACAACGGCATCGACGTCAAGCGCATCATGGGCGCGCTGGTGTCCAACCTGTCCAACGGCTCGACGCAGGGCGGCTCCACCATCACCCAGCAGCTGGTCAAGAACTGCCTGCTCTCCTCCGAGCAGAGCTACAAGCGCAAGATCCAGGAGGCCTACCTGTCCATCGAGCTGGAAAAGCGCTACGACAAGGATCAGATCCTGGAGTGGTACCTCAACATCATCCCGCTGGGCGGCAGCAACTACGGCGTCAAGGCCGCGGCCAAGGATTACTATGACAAGGACCTGTCCGAGCTGACGCTGCGCGAGTGCGCCTCGCTCGCCGCCATCACCCGCAACCCCACGCGTTACAACCCCCGCCGCAACTACTACGGCGCCGGCACGCCCTCCACCACCGAGGACCGCACCGACTACGTGCTGCGCTGCATGTACGAGTACAACGCCATCTCCCGCGCGGAGTACGACGAGGCGCTCAGCCAGCGCCTGTCCGTGGTGGAGGAATCCACCGTCAACGAGCTGTACGACATGCCCTCGGCCGTGGAGACCGTGCTGGACGACGTGGTCACCGCGCTGCTCGAGGACCGCGGCATGGAGGACACCTCCGCCAACCGCAAGCTCATCCGCAATGAGATCCAGACCGGCGGTTACAGCATCTATTCCACCATCGACCCCGAGGTGCAGCGCATCACCGAGGACGTGCTCTACAACTGGGAGGACTACCCCGAGCTGGCCGACCCCTCGGACGCCTATTCCACCAGCACCAAGGTCGAGCAGCCGCAGGCCGCCTGCGTCATCTACGACTACGCGGCGGGCGAGGTGCGCGCCGTGGTGGGCAGCCGCACGCCGCCCACGCAGTTCCTGCTGCTCAACCGCGCCACCTCCGCCAACATGCCCGTCGGCTCCTCCATCAAGCCCCTTGCCGTCTACGGCCCCGCGCTGGACAAGGGCTACTCCCCCGCCTCCGTCACCTCCAACCTGCCCCTGCCCATCGAGGGCTGGAATTCCTCCAAGGGCTACCCCTCCAACTCCACCACCAAGTCCTACGTGGGCATGCTGACGCTGCGCGTGGGCATGCGCAATTCGCTCAACATCGTTGCAGCCAACACGCTGATGGACAAGGTGGGCATTGAGGACAGCGTGGCGTACCTGACGGCCATGGGCATCGACCCCGACCACATCAACGCCGACGGCTCCGGCCTTGCGCTGGGCTCCTCGGGCATCACCGTGATGGAGATGGCCACCGCCTACGGCGTCATCGGCAACGCCGGCCAGTACCAGCAGCCGCTGACGTTCACCAAAATCACCGACAGCGAAGGCAACGTGATCCTGGACATGAAGGCCAAGCAGGCCGCCAGCCTCCGCGAGGTGTTCCGCGCCGGCACCGCCTACATGCTCATCGACATGATGGAGGACGCCGTCGAGCGCGGCACCGGCACCGCCGCCCGCATCAAGGGCATGACGGTAGCGGGCAAGACGGGCACGCACTCCGACTACAAGAGCGTGTTCTTCGCGGGCCTGACGCCCTACTACTCGGGCGCGGTCTGGGTGGGGCATGACGACTTCAAGTCGCTCTACCGCGGCGCGACGGGCGGCAAGGAGGCCGCGCCCATCTGGCAGGCCGTGATGGCGCGCATCCACGAGGAAAAGGGTCTGGAGGACAAGCCCATCCTCGACGCCGACCCCAAGGACCTGGGCCTGGTCAAGGTGACGCTCTGCTCGCTGACGGGCAAGCTGGCCTCCGAGGCCTGCGCGCTGGACGAGGACTTCAAGCCCACCACCGACTGGTGCCATGCAGACTCCGTGCCCACCGAGGTCTGCGATCAGCACGTGCTGGTCAACACCTGCGCCGTCACGGGCCAGCTGGCCGTGGAGGGCTGCCCCGAGGTCACGCAGACCGCCTATCAGATCGTGCCGCCCTCCTGGGGCTGCGACGAGATGGACGATGAGACCTTCTACAAGCTGTTCCCGCACGGCATCCGGGGGTACAGCACCGCGGCCGAATACCAGGCTGCCGCCGCCACCCTGCCCGACGCCGCGCTCACCTGCACGCTGCACTCCCTGCCCCAGTTCTACCCCGACTACCCCGACGAGGACAACGGCGGCACCAACGTGTTCCCCGGCCACGAGGAGACGCCCCTCCCCACCGAGACGCCCGAGCCCGTCTCCCCCGATCCCCTCTCCCCCGACGCCGACGAAAACGGCGCGGTAGGATAGCCCGGCGTCCGTCGAGGACGCCATAGACCCCCGCGGCCCCTCCCCGTGGCGGGCAGGGGCCGCGGGGGTCATCCTTTTCCCCGTACCCTTTTTACTTCAATACCTTTTCATAAGTCAAATGCCGGTACCGCGTCCGATACCCGATCGCCCGGTAGAACGGGTTGTCCCCGCCCGTCATGTACCGCGCGCCCATCGCCTGCACCTGGGCAAGGATCGCGTACAGCAGCGCCTTGGCCAGCCCCAGCTTGCGGTACCCCGGCTGCGTGCACAGCGGCTCCAGATAGGCATACCGGTTCTTCTCGTTGAACCACATGCCCGCATACGCCGCGTAATCGCCGTTGGGCGCCACCACCACGCGCGCCAGCTCCGGCCGCACGTCGGGCGCAGCCAGGATCAGCCCGCAGGTGTCCACGTCGCCCTCGCCCTCGTGGTCGAACCCATGATGGATCGCCGTCACCAGCTTCTGCCACTCGCTTGGCGGGATCTCCGACACCCGCCGCATCGCAAACCCTTCCGGCAGCTGCGGCGCAGGCACTTCCACGCCCACCAGGTCGTACTGGTTCTCGTCCTCCGCCCAGTCGAGGCGGTACCCCCGGCTCTCCAGCCATTTTGCGCGCTCGGGCTGGCACGAGGTGACCTCCACCTGCAGCTTGCCGTCCCGGCTCAGCCACGCTTCCGCATAGTCCAGCATTTCGTCCAGCAGGCCCTCATGCGCATCGTCGCACGTCAGATACGCCTTGCCCAGCTCCATCTCGTACCACGCCACCGCGACGAGCCTGCCGTCCTCCTCCCACAGCCTGTTGCGCCAGTTGGACGCGTAAACAAACGCGGGATGGCTGTGCGCGTACTCCCAATACTCCGCGCCGCGGCTCTTTTCGCCGAACTGCCCGCAGTTTTCATCCAAAAACGCCCGCACGCGCGGAAAATCCCCGCCCAGCAGGCTGTATGCACGATTCGTGATCATTTTTCTTCCCCCTCCGCGCAATAATACGTTTCCATTATACACTTCCCATCCCGTCCCTGTAAAGGCTCAACATTTCGTAAAAAAATACTGCCCCGGGATCGTTCTCCCGAAGCAGTTTTTCGCGCCTTTCTTACTTTTCCACGACCTTGATCAGCGCCTGCGTGCCGTCGTCCCCGCCGCCCAGTTCGGCGAGTTTTACGTACTTATCGCGCACCAGGTGCAGCACGTCCAGCCCCATCTCCCGCGCGTCGCTCTCGTCGATGGCGATGTTCATGTCCTTGATGAAGTGCTTCACATAGAACCCCGGCGCGAAGTTGCCGTCGATGATCTTCTGGCCGTTGTTGGTCATCTGCCACGAGCCCGCCGCGCCGGTGGAGATGGCGTCGAACATGTCCTGCGGATCCAGCCCGCACTTCTTTGCGTAGGCGATGGCCTCGCACACCGACGCGATGCACCCGGAAATGGCGATCTGGTTGGCCATCTTGGTGTGCTGGCCGTTGCCCGCCGCGCCCTGGTAGCGGATGTTGGTGCCCATCGCCGCGAACACGGGCTGCATGCGGTCGAACACCGCGCGGTCGCCGCCCACCATGATGGCCAGCGTGCCCTTCTGTGCGCCCACGTCGCCGCCCGAGACGGGTGCGTCCAGCGCGGGCAAGCCCTTCTTCGCCGCCTCCTCGTAGATGCGCTGGCTGAGCCGGGGGCTGGTGGTGGTCATGTCGATGAGCACGGTGCCCGCATCGGCGTTTTCGATGATGCCGCCCGCGCCAAAGTAGACCTCCTCCACGTCCTTGGGGTACCCCACGATGGTGATCACCACGTCGCGGCCCTTCGCCGCCTCGGCGACGGTATCGCACCAGTGCGCGCCCGCGTCCAGCACGGCCTGCGCCTTGCTCTTGGTGCGCGTGTACACGCTCACGTCAAAGCCCTTCTTCATCAGGTTGAGCACCATCGGGCCGCCCATCACGCCCACGCCGATAAAACCGATCTTCATAAGCCTTTCCTCCTGTTTCTATATCAGCTTTACAATCAGTATACACCCGTTTTGCGCCGGAATCAATCGCTCACCACGCGGATCCACTTCTTGGACTTCAGCCGGAAGATGCACCAGATGGATTTGATGATCCAGTCCACCTTCAGCGCCGCGTACACCCAGAACGCGTCCAGCTTCCACACCAGCCCGCACAGGTACCCCAGCGGGATGGACGCCAGCCACAGGAACAGCATGTCCGCCAGCATCAGGAAGCGGGTGTCTCCGCCGCCGCGCAGCACGCCCTTGGTCAGCACGCCCTGCACGGTCTGGAACACCATCATGATGCTCACCGCGTACATCAGCTGGTAGGCGATGGCCTTGGTCTCCTGCGTCACGTTGAAGCTCTCCACGATGAACGGGCTGACGATGAGGATCACAACGGCCGCCGCAAGCCCGATGAGCACCGACAGCGACAGGAACGTCACGCCCTGATGATACGCTTTATCGCGCTCGCCCGCGCCCAGCGTGTTGCCCGTGATCACGGACGACGCCGACGACAGCCCCTGGTTGAACACCGTGGACAGCCGCACCACCTGGCTGATGATGGAATTGGCCGCCACGAACCCCGACCCGATGTGCCCCATGATGACCGACATCGCGGAATTGCCCAGCGCCAGCAGCGTGTCCGACACCATCACCGGCAGCGCATAAGTCACATACGTCTTGACCAGGTCGCCGCACTTGGTGAAGAAGTCGCGCACGCGGTACCCGATGCGCTTGTCGATGCCAAAGAAATACACGCTCAGCGCGCCGCACTCCACCACGCGCGCGATCACCGTGCCCAGCGCCGCGCCCTCGATCTGCATCTCCGGCGCGTCCAGGTTGCCGTAAATGAACACCCAGTTGAAGAAGATGTTGACAAAGAACGTCACGATGGACAGCATCAGCGGGAAGCGCACCTGCCGCACCGTGCGCAGTATGTTGGTCAGCATCAGCGACACGCCCAGCAGCACGTACGTCACCGCGCTGATGCGGAAGTACTTCACGCCCATCTCGATGACGTCCTCGTCCGGCGTGTACAGCCGCATGATCGCCCCCGGCGCGACGATCGTCGCCGCCGTGAACGCAGCCGCGATGATCAGCCCCATGCGCAGCATGATGGTGACGGACTTTTTCAGGCTGACGTTGTCCTTCATGCCGTAGAACTGCGCGGTGAGCACCGCCGCGCCCATGCTCATGCCCATGCACATGATGTGGTAGATGTTGATGAACTCATTGGCCAGCGACGAGGCCGACAGCTGGATCTCGCCATACGACCCCAGCATCATGGTATCCATGATGTTGACGCCGATGGTGATCATATTCTGCAGCACCACCGGCACCGCGATGGACAGGATCAGCCGGTAAAACGATTTCTCTTTGACAAACAGCCTCGACATCCGATGAACCACTCCCGCTTTCCTTCAAACAATATATACCAAAATACCACAACTCCCGCCCCCCTGTCAACGCCCGCCCCCAAAGGAAAAGAATGTGCCGCACCTTCGGACAAAACACGCCCCATGCCCCCAAAAGCCTTCCCCTTGAGGGTTCACCCGGAGGGGCGCAGCCCTGGAGCATGAACGTTTCAGAAGAAACAGTCCTATGGACTGCCCAAGGAGAATGGGCCATGCGGAACACCGGAGCAGGCCGAAGGACTGATTCGGTGCGGAGTGGGAAGGTGGCGCACACGGAGGGGCGAAGCCCTGAAGGTCGAGCGTTTTGGAAGAAACAGTCCGGTGGACTGTTTCTGGAAAATAAGCCGACCGGAACACCGGAACAGGCCGAAGGACTGGTTCGGTGCGCAGTATGAAGTGTCCTCCCGCGCACTACACCCACCCCAGAACGCCCCTTCGCACACAGCCCCGACGCGCCGCACACACCGCGCCCGGCTCCGCACCACACACCCGTGCGGCGCCCCCGCCCCTTCGCACCAAGCCGCCCCAGAACGCCCGGTTTCCGTCGAGGAAACCATAGCCCCCCTCGGCCCCTCCCATCGGGAGGGGCCGAGGGGGTCATCTCCCCGCCATCCCCTTATATCACTCGTCCTTGCCGATCCGCACAAACATCCACACCGTCAGCACCATCGCGCCCAGATACCCCAGCGTCCCCAGCGCGGGGATGCCCAGCAGCTTGGGCTCCATGTCCGTGGTGCAGATGATGGACGAGGAAATGAGCAGCGCAAAGGCCAGCAGGCACGCGATGGCCTTGCCCAGCAGGTTGTTGAGCGCCTTGAAGGTGTCCTCGGTCAGCTTCATGTCCAGCCCCAGGCGCGTCTGGCCCTTAGTCAGCGCCCGCAGCGAATCGGACAGCAGCCCCGGTATGGCCAGCGCCTTTTTCCCGGACTCCAGTATGGCCTGCAGGCCCTTGCGGAGCTCCTTTTTCATGTCCAGCGCGTCGAGCATCAGGCCCGAGGCGCGCGCCGTGGCGATGGTGATGACGTTGGTCTCGGGGCTCAGATCCGCCACCACGCCCTCGAGGGTGGCCAGCCCCCGCGCCAGCATGGACACGCCCTCGGGAAGCGCGATGTGATGCGCGCGCGCCACGTCCAGGCACTCTGCCATCAGCTGGCCCAGATCCAGCCCCGCAAGCTCCTCGCCGCCGTAGCGCGTCAGCAGCTCCTCGATGTCGGCATACAGCGCGCCGTGGTCGATCTTGCCCTTGCAGCGGCCCATCGCCAGCACCACGCTCTTGACGCCGTCCACGTCGTGCTGCGCGACCGCCGCCACCGCCTTGCCGAACAGCGCCTGATCCCGCGCCGACAGCCTGCCCATCATGCCCATGTCGATCCACACGATCTGCCCGCCGCGGATGCGGATGTTGCCCGGGTGCGGGTCCGCATGGAAAAAGCCGTCAGTCACCACCTGCTTGATGTAGTTGTCCGCCAGCTTCGCGCCGATCTCGTTCAGGTCGTAGCCGTTGTCCGCAAGGCTCTGCCGGTCGTCCACCGCAAAGCCGTCGATGTACTCCATCGTCAGCACCTGCGGCGTGGTCAGCTCGCGGTGGATGCGCGGACAGGTGGCAAAGGCCACGTCCTCGTTGAGGCGGTAGAATTCCTCGGCGTTTGCCGCCTCGATGTTGAAGTTCAGCTCCTCCTGCGTCACCTTCCACATCTCGTCCAGCACCATCGTAAAGTCCACCACCTCGCCCGCGCCCGGCGCGATGCGCAGCAGCCCCGCCGCCTTGCGCAGCAGCGCCATGTCCCGCGCCATGATGCCGTGGATGCCCTCGCGCTGCACCTTGACCACCACGCGGCTGCCGTCCATCAGCCGTGCCGCATGCGCCTGCGCGATGGACGCCGACCCGATGGGCGTGCGGCTGAACTCCGAGTACACCTCCTCGATGGCGCGGCCCAGCGAGCCCTCCACCACGCGGCGCACCTCGTCAAAGGGCATGGGCGGCACCGCGGTGCGCAGCCGCGTCAGCTCCTCGCAGTATTCCCGCGGGATCATGTCCGAGCGCATGGACATGATCTGCCCCAGCTTGATGTACGTCGGCCCCAGGTCCTCCAGGATCGCCCGCAGCTTTTGAGGCGTCAGCCCCTTGACCAGCTCGTGCTTTTTGAGGATCTCCGCGATCTGCTTGAGGCGCTCCTTGCTCTCACTTCTGCTCTGCTGCTCCGGCGTCTGCTCCTTCGCCATCGCCATTCTCCTTCCCGCCCTGGGCCGCGCCGTCCATCTGGTTTAGCTTGCGGCGCAGCGCCTCCAGCTGCTCGGGCGTCATCGCGTCCACGCAGCGCAGCAGCTCCTCGCCGTCCTGCGGCGTCACCTGCACCGTCACCGACTCCCTGACGCGCTTTTCCACGTTGTGGCGCAGCTCCTCGTTGAGCACCTTGCCCTGATCCACCGTCAGCTCGCCCTTTTTGACCAGCTCGTCCAGCAGCGCCTGCGACTTTTCCGCCGTCACCGCCACCGCGCCGATGCCCGCCAGCAGTATGTTCTTCAGATCCTTGCCAATGTCCATCACACATGCCTCCCTTTGTTTTTTCAGGCACACTTTACCGCTTTGGACGCCGCTTCGCAATAGACAAAACCGCCCCTCTGTCGCGTTTTGGGACATTCCCTCCGAAGTGTCCAAAGGACCGGAGCGCGCGCCCGCACCCCGGCCCTTTTCTCGATTTTTTCCGCTTACAGCGCCGTGCCGCAGTACGGGCACACGGGCGTGACGACCTTGTCCACCGTCAGCTGCGCGCCGCAGCCCGGGCAGGTCACGCTCTGCATCCAATGGCTGTCCGGCATCGCGATGCTTCCGGTCTCCCGGTCATAGACTGCGCCCGGCAGCACGCCCCAGCGCACCATGCTTGCAAGATCGCGCCGCACGCCCGCATACGGGCGCCCCATCGCCGCCGCAAGCGTCTGCGCGTCGGTCCGGTGCGACTGCAGTATGGCCGTGCGCAGCAGACCGTGCCGCCGGTCGGCCGCCCTGTACCCCAGCGCCAGCAGCGTCATCCACAGCCCGATCAGCGCCCCGCCGAAAAACCAGCCCGCGACCCGCAGCGCAGCCGGCTGGCCGTGCGTCAGCAGCGCGGTAAGGATGGCCTCAAACAAGCCTGCCGCCGCCAGCATCACGCCCGGCAGGAGCATCGGCGTCTGGCCGGGGCGGCGGCTTTTCCGCTCCCGCGCGGCCAGCAGCGCCGTCAGCACCAGCCCCAGCGGGCACGCGAAGAAGGACACCGCCGCATCGATGCCCCAGAGCACCTTTTTCCCATCCATGCGCTTCATAGCTTCGCCCCACAGTAGGCGCACACGGGCGGCATGCCCGCCTTGAGCACCGTCGTGCCGCCGCAATGGCTGCACGTCAGCGCCGTCTGCGCCGCGTTTTCCTTGGTCATCAGGCGCATCTGGCCCCAATCGACGTAGGCGCCGCGGATGTGCCCCTCCTCCACCATCTGCTGCAGCAGGCGCGCCATGCGCGGCACGGGCAGGCCCACGCTCATCGCAAGCTCGGCGATGCCCCGCTGCTGCGACACGCGCAGCACGTCCTTGACGCGCTCCATCTGCCCGGCCTTGTGCAGCAGCAGCGCGCCCCAGACCAGTATCGCGACGCCAAACAGCGCCAGCACCGCCGCCGGCAGGCCGAATATCGCCGCCGCGATCTGCGGGCTGTCCGCACCGCTGAGCACGGCCAGCGCGCCGCCCAGCGCGCCCATGCAGACGCTGATCGCGCCCAGTATGCACAGCATGCGGCCGTTTTTCCTGCGCGCCCACGTCTCCCGCAGCGCCTTGAGCGTCAGCACGATCACGCCGGCGGGGAAGAATACGGCCAGCAGCACGATCACCGCCCACCAGGGCTGTTCCTGTCTTTGAGCCATCGTGATTCCTCTCCTCCCGTCACAGACGCAGCTTCAGGAACCGAAGCGCGCGCACCCAGTCGTACCGGCTCAGATAGTGCGTGCCGGGCCGCAGATGATAGCCCACCTGCCCGCCCGCGATTCTTCCGCCCGGCGCGGGCAGCTGCGGGTCGGACACGCCCAGCGCGGGCAGGCCGAACAGCCCGTAGACCGGCTCCAGCATGCAGCAGGAGAGAAACTCCGAGGCGGGGTCTGCCCAGGTGTCCTCGCTGGCGCTGGCCACATAGAGCGGCCGGGGCGCGGCGCAGGCCAGCAGATGGTACTGCTCAAAGGGCAGCGCGTCCTCGTTTTTGCGGTATTTCTGGTAGTTTTCGCAGAACCAGTAGGGGAACACGCGGCAGATGTCTTCCACGCTCTCGCCCACCTTGCCGCGGCTGACCGCAGCGCCCGAGCAGCCGCTGTCGTTGGACACCACGCCCGCAAAGCGCGTATCCTGCGCGCCCGCCCACAGCGCCGTCTTGCCCAGCCGCGAGTGCCCCAGCACCGCCACGCGCCCCGCGTCCACCTCGGGCACGGACTGCAAATAATCCAGCACGCGCGAGGCGGCGTAGGCCCACATGCCGATCTTGCCCCAGCTGTCGCCGCCGGTGCGGCTGACCATCGCGGCGATACCGCTGCCCATGTCGCCGTCGTCGCGGGTCACGTCCTCGTAGTTGAACACCGCCATCGCCCAGCCCTGATCCACGATCTCCTCGATGGGCTGGTAGCCCGCCGTGGAATACGGCGTAAAGGAAATGTACACCACGCACGGGCAGGGCTGACCGCCGTGGGGCAGCACCAGATGCACGGGGAAGGAGAACTCGCCCTTCTCCATGTCGAAGCTCAGCCTGACCTCGCGGTGCGTCGCCTTGCCCGCCCAGTCGTCCTGCCGCTCCGCAATGACCTCGCCGCGCACAGACGCGGGCGCGGGCGGCGTCACGCCGAAGCACTCGCGTTCGTACAGCGCCACCATGTCCCTGCGCCAGCCGGAAAATTCCTGCGCCGTCAGCCCCTCGGGCAGCGCCGCGGGCAGTCTCCGTCTGATGATCTCCTCCTGAACCATTTTTGCCCCTCCCTTTATTCATTCCGCCAGCGCGCGGATGCGTTTTGCCGCCTCCTCGGGCGGCATCGCGCTGACGTCGAGCTTGACCGTGTCCAGCAAATCATACAATTTCAGCCGCTGCACCGAGCGCGCGATCACGTCGGGCGTGCGCCTGCCCGCCTCCACGTCGCGGATGAGCCGCCTGCGCAGCGCGTCCTCGCTGCACACCAGCGACACGCTGACCACGCGCACGTCCCGCAGATCCAACCGAGCCAGCAGCCCGTCCAGTATGCTCTGGTCGTGCATCACCCAGCAGAACACCACGCTGTCAAACGCCGTGCAGCGAAGGAATCCGTTCAATATGTGGCAGATGTTGTCCTCCACCAGCGCCTTTGTCTCCTCATTGACCACGAACGGGTGCATGCTCCAGCACCAGTCGCCGTCAAGGAACGCGCAGCGGTCGAGGCTGTCGCGCAGCAGCGTGCAGGTGGTGGTCTTGCCCACGCCCATCGTGCCGCCGACCATGTACAGCGTCTTCATGCCGCGCTCACTTTCCGCTGCTGCCCAGCTCGCCCATGCCCCGCAGCGATTCCATCGCGCGGATCTCCTCCGGCGACTTTTCCACGACCTCGGTGCGCGGCACGGGCAGCAGCACCGCCTGGCAGATGGCCTTCTCATACGGATAGACGATCACGTTTTTCCCCTCAAACTGCGCCGCCGCGTGCTTTTTTGCGATGACCACGGGGACGTCGTTTACGTTGGTCATGGGGATGAACCACTCGTTGCGGAAGCCCGAGTCGATCACGCCGCAGCGCTGGGCGATGCCCTTGGTGCCCGAGGAGCCGCGCTCCTGCAGCTGCAGGTAGTAGTCGGGCGAGAACGCCGAGATCAGCCCGGTGGGCACGCGCACGGTGTGCAGGGGCTCGATGACTACGTAGTCCTCGTCAAAGCAGGCGTAGATGTCGTAGCCCGCGTCCTCCACGCGCTTGGAGGGGATCACCGCGCCGGGGCGCAACTTTGCAAAATACAGCGTTTCCATCGCAGAAATCAGCCTTTCTTAGGATTTTTTGCCTCCATCGACAGCAGCGCGCCGTCGCGCAGCAGCTCCACCTCGATGCTGCCGCCCGGGCTCCTGCGGTCCAGGTACAGCCGCAGCACGTGCTCGCCCGCGGTCAGCTCCACGCCCGGCTCCTGCGCGGCCACCAACGCCCAGCCGTCGGTGCCCTCGCCGCGCAGCAGCGTCTGGCCGTCCAGCTCCAGCACGAAGGGGCAGGTGCGCAGCACCTCGACGTCGGCCCAGGTGTCCTCGCGCACCACCAGCGTGCGCTCCAGCACGAAGCTGCACGGCCCCACCCAGCCGTTGAGCGCGTCCAGCTCGATGCGGTTGCCCTCCGCAAAGTACGGCTCCCACAGCGGCTGCTCCGGCAGCGCGCGGCCCTCGAATATGCTCTTTTCGTCCAGACCCATGCGCCCGCAGACGCGCCAGCCCTGCGCCCCGGCGATGCCGAACGTGTGCGTCATCCCCGCAAAGGCGACCTCCAGCTTGTTGCACTCGCACACGGTGTCAACGTCCTCGGGCATCCACACGGTGAAGGGGATGCGCGCCGTCTGCCCGGGCAGCACCTTGGCGTGCGCGGCGGTGAGCGCCTGCACGCTGCCCTGCGCCTGGCAGGTGATGGGGCCCTCCATCGCCGTATCGCCGCAGTTGACCACGTTGAGCACGCACTGGCGCGCATGGCCGGGCATCAGCACCGGCTGACCCATGTAGGACACGCTGATGCGGCTGACGGGCTGCGCGTCGCCCGGCACGGCCACAAACGGCGCCGCCGTGATGCGCACGGGCAGCTCGCCGCCCCGCCGCGCCGCCATCTCCATGCAGGACAGCCCCGCGCGGGACACGCGCGCCGCCACCGCGTCGCTCACGTCGCTGACGGATTCCGCGCCCATCAAAATGCCCCGGAACGCCGCGGCCAGCCGGTCGGGCACGTCGCCCAGCAGCAGCGACAGCAGCACCTGCGACAGCCTGGGCAGCAGCGAGCCGTCCACGCCGCCGTAGCGCCAGTCCATGCGCGCGCGGGCTTCGCCGGGGTTGTCCCCGCACAGCTTGCACGCGTCCAGCGCCAGCCGCGCGATGCGGCTCTCCTCGGGCAGCAGCGCGGCGGCCTCGGTCAGGCACTCCTGCGCGCTGTCCCGCACAAACGCCAGCGCCATCGCCGCGGCGAGGAACTGCGCGGCCGCGACCGCCTCGCCCGCGTGGTCCACGGAGGCGTCCCGCGCGGCGTACTCCATCGCGCGCTCGGGATCGCCCGGGCAGACGCACGCCCACAGCGGCGCGCAGTCCATGCCGCCGGGGCCGTCGCGCTCGGGGTCGTCGAACACCGCCAGCGGCGGGGTGATGCCGCGCTCCATGTTGCGCAGGAAGTGGGGCGTCAGCGCGCCGCCCGCCTCATAGGCCGCGGCCAGCTGCTCGCCGGTGAAATCCATACCATTTTTCGCCACCACGCGCAGCGCCGGCTCGATCCAGCTCATGTCGCCCAGACCCAGTATGCAGCCGCGCACCCGGCTCAGATATTCCGTGTAGTGCATATCGCTTTTCATTTCCTTTTACCTCCCTGCCGTGCGGATGCGGGACGTTTCCCGCCGTTTTTCTGTGGATCGCGCCGGTCCGGGCGCGGATTTCTGCCGTTTGGGGAACCCCTGCCGTTTTTAGGCCCCTTGCCGTTCTGCGGGCCCCTGCCGCCCGCCGGGGGCACCAGGCACCGCCCGCCGTAGCCGATCAGGTCGTCGCGGCCCGCCATGTGCAGCGCCTTGCGCACCAGCGCGTGGTTCTCCGGCCGCTTGTATTGCAGCAGCGCGCGCTGCATCGCCTTTTCCTGCGGCGAGCGGGGCACGTACACGCGCTCGAAGGTCAGCGGGTTGAGGCCCGTGTAGAACATCGCGGTGCTCAGCGTGCCCGGCGTGGGGATGAAGTCCTGCACCTGCTCGGGCTGGTGGCCGATGTCCCGCAGGTATTCCGCCAGCTCGATGGCCGCCGAAAGATCGCAGCCGGGGTGGCTGGAGATGAAGTACGGCACCAGATATTGATCCATGCCCAAGCGCTGGTTGACCTGCTTGTATTTGTTGGTGAAGGCCTTGAACACGCGGCAGTCGGGCTTGCCCATGAGCTTTAACACCTTGGGCGCGACGTGCTCGGGCGCGACCTTCAGCTGCCCCGAGATGTGGTGCGCGCACAGCTCGTTGATGAAGCCGTCGTTTTTGTCCAGCATCATGTAGTCGAAGCGCAGCCCCGAGCGGATGAACACCTTCTTGACGCCGGGCAGCTGCCGCAGGTCCTTGAGCAGCTGCGTCAGCTCCCGCTGATCCACCTCGAGGTTGGGGCAGGGCTCTGGCGCGAGGCACTGGCGGCTCTTGCAAGCGCCGACCTTGAGCTGGTTTTTGCACGCGGGGAAGCGGAAGTTGGCGGTGGGGCCGCCCACGTCGTGGATGTAGCCCTTGAAGCCGGGCAGCGTGGTGAGCAGCTTTGCTTCCTTCAATATGGACTGCGGCGAGCGCGACTGCACGATGCGCCCCTGATGGAAGGTCAGCGCGCAGAACGCGCAGGCCCCGAAGCAGCCGCGCGTGCTGGCGATGGAGAACTCCACCTCTTTGAGCGCGGGCACGCCGCCGTCCTTGTCGTACATGGGGTGCCACCTGCGGGTGTAGGGCAGCTCGTAGACGCGGTCGAGCTCCTCGCGCGTCAGCGGCATCATGGGCTTTTCGGCCACGAGCACCTTTTTCTCGTGCCATTGGGCCAGCGTCTTGCCGCGGATGGGGTCCTGCTCCTCGTACTGCACCTTGAAGGCCTTACAGTAGGCCACCTTGTCGCGCTTGCAGTCCATGAAGGAGGGGATCTCCACCGCGCCTTCGGGCACGGCGTCTGCCATGTAGCAGGTGCCGGGGATGCCCGTCAGCGGCAGGCCGTCGCGCAGGCGGTCGGCGATGAGCACGGTCTGCTTTTCCGCCATGCCGTAGGAAAGCAGGTCGGCGCCGCAGTCGTCCACGATGGAGTGGCGCACGCTGTCGCTCCAGTAGTCGTAGTGTGCGAACCTGCGCAGCGACGCCTCCACCCCGCCGATGATGATGGGCACCTTGCCGTACGCCTGATGGATGCGGTTGCAGTAGACGATGGTGGCGCGGTCGGGGCGCAGACCGGGCTTGCCGCCGGGGGAGTAGAGGTCCTCCGAGCGGGGCTTTTTGGCCGCGGTGTAGTGGTTGACCATGGAATCGATGTTGCCCGCGGCGACCATGAAGCCGTACTTGGGCCGCCCGAAGCGCATAAAATCGGTTGTATCGTGAAAATCCGGCTGGCAGAGCATGCACACGCGGTAGCCCGCGTCCTCCAGCACGCGCGAGATGATGGCGTGGCCAAACGAGGGGTGATCGACGTACGCGTCCCCCGAGACCACCACAAAATCCGGCTGCTCCCAGCCCCGCGCGAGCATCTCCTCGCGCGTCACAGGCAAAAACTCTCCGGGCATACGCGCCCTCCTTGCTGACGAAAAATAAATCACCAAAATAATTATACTCTCAAAACCGCCGCTGCACAAGTGAAAAACGCCCGCATTGCGCTTGACGATGCCGCGGCACCGTGCTATCATTTAGTTGTATGATACAACTTTTTTGAGGGAGGAAGCGCCATGACCGATTCGCCCCGCATCCCGCGCTCACCGCTGAGCCTGCCTGTGGAGCCCGCCCAGCGCATCAGCCGCGCGCTGCGCCAGCTGGAGCGGGAGCGCCGCCGCTACCTGGACATCCGCCTGGCGCACCTGGGCCTGTGCGGCGACCTGCCGATGATCCTGCTGACGCTGTCGCAGTACCCGGGGGTCAGCCAGGAGGCGCTGCGCACGCACCTGTGCCTGGACAAGGGCAACCTGGCCCGCCTGGTGATGCGGCTGGAGCACATGGGGCTCGTCGAGCGCCGCCGCCGGGAGGACGACCGCCGCCAGTACGCGCTGGCGCTGACGGACGCGGGCCGGCAGGCCGCAGACGAGGCGCGCGCCGCGCTGCGCCTGTGGCAGCAGGAGGTGCTGGGCGGGCTGACGGCGGGGCAGGAGGCGCTGCTGCTCGAGCTGCTGGGCGGCATGCTGGACAAATCCGCGTCGCTTCTTGCCCGATGACCCACTTCCACGACGAAAGGAGACGTGCACTTTATGGAGATCTTCTCGATCCTGTCCGACTCCAAGGCCGATTATGAGGCCAGCTATGTTCCCGACGTGGTCTACGCGCACCGGGAGACGGGCGAGCTGACGCTGCAGCTGCTCTGCCCCGCCTCGCCAAACATCCCCCGCAAGCAGACCCACAAGCTCTATGCGCAGATCGAAAAACAGCGCAAGGCCGACCCCAATACGTGCCCCCCGCGCCCGACACCCGCGTCTTTCCGCTGATCGTGGGCGTGCCCGGCTCGGGCTGGAGCGGCGGCGACGGCCACAACTACATCGCGCACATGCTGGACCTGTGCCGCCAGGGCTTTGTGGTGGGCTGCATTTCCTATCGGGGCACCTTCAAGGACGACGTGCGCTACCCCGCCGCCGTGCAGGACACCCGGGAGGCCATCCGCTTCCTGCGCGCCAATGCGGACAAATACCACATCGACGTCAACAACGTGGTGCTGGTGGGCGACAGCTCGGGCGGGCACACGGTTGCCGCCGCCGCGCTGGTCAATGACGACGAGCAGCGCTTCAACATCGGCGAGCATCTGGAGCAGTCCGCGGCAGTCAAGGCCTGCGTGATCTACTACGGGCCCATCGACATGACCAACCTGGTGGCCGACCGCCTGGCAGAGGGCAAGAAGCTGCGCCCCGGCGAGGGCGACTACCCCTTTGAGGCGCGCGAGATGTTCCAGGACGACTTCCTGGCAGACCCCGAGAACATACTGGCCGGCGCCAGCCCCATCAACTACATCGCCACCTGCAAAAAGCTGCCCCGGTTCCTCTACCTGCAGGGCGAGGAGGATCACATCATCCCCATGGCGCAGGGTCTGCGCTTCTGCGAGCAGGTGCGCGCGCACGGCGGCCGCGCCGAGTTCGTCAAGATCGTGGGCGCAGGCCACGGCAGCGGCTGCTGGACGCAGGAGGCCGTTGAGCTGATCGCGCAGTTCCTCAAGTTCTCCGTCAACCCCGCGTAACCCCCCTGTGCAAGACCCGGAAGGAGGCCGCTTTCCGCCTCCTTCCGGGTCGCTGTTTATAGATTGAGCCGCTGCGCGGCGCCGTGGCCGCCCACCACGAGCCACTCGCCCCTGCCCAGCAGCTGCATCAGCTGCCTGCGCTCGCGGGCTGCCATCGCCGGATCGCTGTCCACCGAGGTCATCAGGTAGGGCGCGAGGCGGTTGAACGCCGCCTGCTCGGGCGTAAATTCCTTTA
Organism: Candidatus Spyradocola sp.; assembly: GCA_034113365.1. Lineage (GTDB taxonomy): Bacteria > Bacillota > Clostridia > Christensenellales > UBA1750 > Spyradocola. The sequence continues at coordinate 8,294 of JAXEXP010000171.1, read as the reverse complement.
CGTTGACATAGATGTCCCCGGTAAAGGCCAGCCGGTGCGTGCGCTCGATGAACACCGTTTCGCCCGCCACGTGGCCGCCCGCGCCCTCCCAGGCCTCGAAGCACAGCCCGGCGAGCTCCACCGTGCCAATGCGCCGCAGCGGCTCGTCCGAGGCCGCCGCCTCCCCGCCGATGACGCGGCAGCGCGCCTGCGCCACCGTGCGGTAGCCCGACACGATCTTGCTGATGGCCACATAGGGCCGGTGCAGCGCGTTTTCCTCGCGCAGGTTGGGCAGCCCCTGCCGCTCCAGGCGGAAGTTTTCGGCGCACTTTGCGCTCATGTACACCTCGGCAAAGTCGTCCAGCATGCCGCAGTGGTCCACGTCCGCATGGGTGATCAGCGCGCGGCGGGGCAGCGCGTCAAAGCCGGGCAGAAGGTCGTGCAGCTCGCGCAGCTGCTCGTCCCGGTAGCAGGCAAAGCCGCTGTCCACAAACAGATACTCCCCCTTGCAGCGGATCGCGCAGACGTTGCTGCCGCAGGGCGGCTCGAGCAGGTAGAGCAGCAGCCCCGCCGCTGTGCGGTGCACCGTGATGCGCGGGCGGAAGGCCTCGCCGCGGTAGCGCTGCATGCAGTCGGCGAACCGGCCGATGTATTCAAACGTCTTGTACGGGCTGCCGCCCCCGCCGTCCAGGTTTTGCATGATGCGGTTGGCGCTGATGATCAGCTCGTTCTTGGCCTGCTCGTCCAGCCCCAGCCGCTGCGCGATGTCGCCCGCAAAGGAGAGGTAGAACACCGTGTTGTCCAGGTTGCGCTCGGTCTTGTCGTAGGACAGCACGCGCACGGGGCACAGCGACGCGCACTCGTTCAGGAACTGCGACAGCCGCGCGCCGTCCTGCTCGGCCAGCAGCCCCATGCGGAAGCTCTGCCAACCACTGCCATTGCCCTGCGAGTTGATGTAGGAGATGTTGAAGCCGTAGCGCTCGATGAGCCGCAGCACGGGCAGCACGCGCCCCGGCTCGTCCACAAGCCGGAACTCCACCAGCACGATGCGGCGGCGGCTGTACTCGTCCAGCAAATAGCCGATGCCCGCAAGGCGCCGCGCCGCCTCTTCCACCGCGCCGTCCTCGCCCTCCACCTCGATGAACAGCGTGCGGCTGTCGATGGACTTGTCATAGCTGACGCGCGTGATGTTGACGTCCAGCGGCGAGATGCGCTCGCAGGCCTGCAAAAACGCGCCCGCGTGGTCGTCCATGTGCGTGACAAACGTCTTTTTCACGTTCCGTCCCTCCCCCAAAACCGTTTACGGCTTATTATAGCGTGCCCCCGCGCGCTTTGCAGGCGCAAATGTGTAAAAATCGCGCCTTTTTTGGGTGGACAGGCGCGCCGGCGGCAGATATAATGAAGGGGAGGAAAACCATCCATCTGGGGAGGAATCTGTCCATGTACACCGCTCGCAAGCTCTCCGGCGCGCTCGCGCTGCTGCTTCTGCTCTCCGCGATGGCGGGCTGCTCGCCCGCTTCGTCCGGCACGCCGTCCGCAACCCCCGCCGACCCCGGCACGCTGGTGCGCATCGAGTATTCGTACAGCAGCGGCATGGTGGCGCACACGGCCTTCTCCATCGACGTGAAGCCGTCGCGCATCGTCACCGCGCGCTACTGGCCCTACGAGGACTGGGAGGCCGACGAGATGACGGAGCTTGCCGACGTCGCCATCGCGCCCGAACAGTGGCAGGAACTGGACGCTGTCGTACAAGAGCTGGCGGACAGCCTGAAGCCCGTCGTGCCGCTGGCGGAGCTGGCGGATTCCGTGCTGCCCGAGATGCTGATGGTGCAGGACGGCGGCGACACGTTCGCCTTCGCACTGACGTGGGAAAAGGACGGTCAGCAGACGCGCGTGCAATACTCCCACCCCAGCGATCGCCGCTTTTCGACGCTCGCCGCGCTGCTGGAGGAGCTGGCTGAGCCCATCGGCCGCGAGATCCCGCGCTACGAAGTGCCCCGCCTCTCGGGCATCTACTTCTGGAACAAGCCGCGCCTGTTCGGTGAGAAGTATTCCTACCAGTGCACGCCGGTGGACAATGCCGACCTTAACGGGGAATTCTACCTGTTCGCCTACTGGGACGAGGGCCTCGCGGAGCGCTCCTACAACGGCCGCGTGGACGCGCAGGCATGGGAGGACATCGCCACGGTCTGTCAGGGTCTGAACGTCGAAGCCCTGCCCGAGCGCAGCAGCCGCAAGGAGACCGGCACCTCGCTGACGCTCTATTACAGCGACGGCACCCAGACCACCTACCAGCCCGACAAGGACACGCTCAAGGCGCTGCGCACCTACTTCGCCGCGCTGGTCGCCAGCCAGCAGAAATAAAAGGATAACGCGTAACCTTCCTTTGGCTTCCCCTTGAGGGGAAGCTGGCGCCCGCAGGCGCCTGATGAGGTGTCCCCCCGCCAAAACAACCACGACCGCCACACCCGGCTTCTTCCCGGATGCGGCGGTCGTTCCTTTGGCTTCCCCTCCTAGGGGAAGCTGTCGCCGCAGCGACTGATGAGGTCGTCTCCCCGCCAAAACAACGCCGACCGCCACACCCGGCTTCTTCCCGGATGCGGCTGCCGTTCCTTTGGCTTCCCCTCCTAGGGGAAGCTGTCGCCGCAGCGACTGATGAGGTCGTCCCCCCGCCAAAACAACACCGACCGCCACACCCGGCTTCTTCCCGGATGCGGCGGTCGTTTTTTGGTAGTTTACGGCTTATATTTGCGGTCAAAGGCCTCGCGGATGAGCTGCACGTAGCGGGCGACCTTCTGCGGGCCCTGACCGATCTGGTAGACGTCGCGCTGGGCCAGCTCCAGACGGCAGCCCGACGCGGCCTCGGCGGTCTTTTCCATGCAGGCGGTGACGGCGTCCTCATCCAGCGCGCCGGGGCTGCCCAGCAGCGTTGCCGGGGGCTTGCGCAGGTAGACGGTGCGCTTGCCGCGCAGGCGCTCGCCCATCATGCGCTCGTCGCACCACGGCGAGATGGACACCTTGCCCAGGTTGGGCAGCGTGGACAGGCATTCGTCCCAGATGCCGTGCACCGGCTCGCAGCAGCCGTAGGACAGCAGGCCGAATTTCTCCGCCAGCTTCTTATAGTACGGGAAGAAGTGGTCGCGGAACATCTGCGGCGAGATGGCGCTGGTCTCCTGCGAGTCCAGATAGCCCCACACCTGCGAAAAGCTGTGCACGTTGTCGCTCGGCAGGTCGCCCGTGAAGCAGTAGCTGCCCTGCGCCAGGTGCTCGTCGCGCACAGTGGGCTGCAGCAGCCCCGCCTGCTCGTAGAGCGCCATGAACGCCAGGTAGTCGTCGGTGAGCATATCCATCATGCGATGCACCAGCTCCTCGGCGTCGTAGAGCGCCATGTACAGGTCCTCCATCCGCATGATGTGCACGATGTCCTGCGTCGGGCAGATGTAGAAGCCGTCCCACTGGCGCTTGACGGGCAGTATGTCGCCAAACAGCTCCTCCGCCTGCGTCAGCTCCGCCTGCGTGCCCGCCTCGTCGATGTGGTAGACCGACTTGCCCAGCTTGTGGAAGTCCTCCTCCAGATCCACCAGATAGGGATCGTAGCTGTAAGCGATGCTGCCCGGCTGATCGTGGCGGCGCGGCGGGAGGTTAAAGGGGATGAACTCGGCGTGCGTGCCCACGCCGTAGTGGTCGGGCACCAGGAAGTCGTCCCCGAAGTGCTGGAAGTTGAACATCTTCTCCAGCAGGCGCACCTCGATGCGCCGCGCCTCCTCGCCCTCGCACTGCATCAGCGGGTCCAGCATCTCCCCCTGGAAGGTGCCAAGCTCTATCGTCAGCATGGGCCGCGCGCCCGGCTCGCGGTTGCCGAACGCCACCCATTCTTTATACAGCCTGCGGTTGCGCTCGCTCTGGCTCAGCTCCATCTGCTGCGCGGCCAGCGTGCGCAGCCGTTCCCTATCCTTTGCGCTGATGCTCATGGTGTAAACCTCCTCATTTTTCAAACACGATTTGCTCGATCTGTCCCCGGCCGCCGTGCAGAGCGGTCAGGTCGATCTCCCGCACAAGCCCCTCCGCGGACGCTGCCGGCTGCCCGTTTACGCGGATGCCGCGCAGCTCCAGCCGCCCGACCCTGCACGAGACGTACGGGTCGAAGATCTCATCCCCTTCGTAAACGATGGACTTCGGCCCGCAGCAGAGCAGGTAGGAGCAGGGGAACTGCTCCCTGTGCAGCGTAAGATCGATGTTTTCCAGCCGGATGCGCCCGATGTTCGCGCCCAGCTCGAACGCCGCGATGCTGCCGCGCACGGGGTCGGAGCGGAGATACGCGTCAAAGGGGTCGATGGGCGCGCACAGGTCCACCGCGACGTCCTCGAAAAACAGGTTGTCCGCGCTGCCCACGCCGCCGCGCTCGGGCGCTTCGCCAAGCCGGTAGCGCGGCGTCTGATAGTACAGCTTGAAGGTGCGGATGCCGCGGACGTCGCGAAAGATGGCGTCGGAAATCGAACAATCCACCGAGCTGCCGTCGTCGTAAAAATACCGCCCCGGCTCGATGCGCAGCGCCTTGTAGCGGCTGGATTCGGCCAGCTCCAACCCCTGACACAGCGCCGTTTGGATGGGCCCGAAGTTCACGGAGGAATTCTGCCAGTCGTAGGCGTTGAGCGCGACCAGATCGTCGCCCACCTCGCCCTTGACGTCGCGGCAGAGCAGATTCTCGGTGTTGCCGTTTATGTGCAGCCCGTCCGCGTAGCAGCTGTCAAAGCGGATGCGCTCGAAGAACGCGCCTTTCACGTCGCCGATCTGCACCGCGAACCCGCCCGTGTGGGCTAAGGTGACGTCCTCCAGCGTCAGATCCTCCATATTGTTGAACAAAAACAGCGTAGACACGCCGAACAGGCTGCGCGCCTCGTCGAACATGCCGCTTTTGCCATACCCCGCGCGCTCGCTGCGCGATTCCTCCCAGCGCCCGCCGCGGATGGAGAGGTTCGCGTCCCTTTTGACGCCGCGGATGGGCGCGTGGGTGCCGTCGGCGCAGCTGCGGTTGCGCAGCATCAGCACGCGGCAGCCGGGCGTTTGGCGAATGGTCGCGCCGTCCGCCTCGATGCGCCGGTCGGAGCCGATCACGATCTGGCGGTCGAGGAAGTACGGCTCGCCGCGGGCGGGGATCGCCACCACCTGATGCTCGTCCAGCGCCCGCTGCAGCGCGTCGCTCCAGACCTCGCGGCCGTCCACGACCTTCACCAGTGCGCGGTATTCCGTAAGGCTGACGTGGTCGTGCAGCGCGGCGATGCGCTCTGCGGCGCGCCCCCTTGCGGCGTTCAGCCTGCGTTCGATGTCCTGCCTGCTGTCCTTCATTGGGCACTGTCCTTCCCGTAGAAGCGGCGCACGGCGGCCTCCAGCTCCCGCGCCTGCTGCTCGCTGTCCGCGCGGCAGGAGATGTGCAGCCCCTCCGGCTCCAGCTCCCGGCAGAGCAGCAGCAGGTCCTCGGGCGGGCATTCCGTCACCTGCAGCAGCTTGCCCGCGCGCTGGATCTTCTTGTAGACCTCCAGCCACGCGCGCGGCGGGGGCGCGCCCGCGCCCTGCACCCACTGCACGCCGTCCAGCTTGTCCAGCTCCAGCAGCCGGTCCAGATGGCGCAGCGCGCCGGGGCCGTCCAGGTGGTAGATGCTCGCGGGCAGGTATTCCAGCTCCGCCTCGATGGCGGGCAGCACGATGTACTCAAAATCCTTCGGGCCAATGAGCGCGCCGAAGTCGGCGGACGTGACGTACCAGTCGCCGTCGGGCCGCCAGATGCCCATCCAGTTGGTGGAGCCGCGCTGCGCAGGCGCGATGGCGTCGCTCAGCCTGCGGAACACCTGCGCATACACCGCGTGCACCTGACGGATGCGCTCGGGCAGCAGCTCCGGGCAGTCGATCAGGTCGCAGCACAGCGCCTCCGGACCCCGCAGCGACACCAGCGCATCCGCGCCGGGGTGCAGGTCGGCCACGCCCACGAGGTAGTCGCCCTGCGCGTCCTGCACCATGCGCTGCGTCATGGCAAGGATCTCGCGAAACCACGGGTCGTTTTCGTCAAACGCGATGGGCGGGAAGTCCTCCCAGTCCGTCACGCACGGCTCGGCCCAGCTCGTGCCTTGCCCGAAGTTCAGCCCGCAGCCGCAGATGGCGCCGATGAGATCCGGCCCCAGGTCGGGGAAGGCCATCGGGAACGCGTCCCCGCCGAAATACGTGCTCTCCATGCCGTGCCGCGCCTGCGCGATGCGGTGCTCCACGTCATGCCAGCGCTCCGCCACGCTGCGATGCGCCCGCGGGTAGACAAAGGGCGCTGCGCCTTCTTTGGGCGCGGTCAGTCCCAGCAGGGGCGTGTCGTTCTCCCTGGCCCAAAACGCGCGCCAGCGCCTCTCCAGGCCCTCCCAATCCGTACCGATCATGGTCATCCCCCGATTTATGGTGTTTTTTTGCTTCGGATGCCTTCATTATACAGCGTTTCCCGCCAAAGCACAAGCCCCGCGCTTTTCTGGGCGCACCGCCCCCGTGAATACAGAAATCCCGCCGCATCTTCCAGGAAAACCGGAAGGTGCGGCGGGATGCTTTCTCTTTTGGGATGGCGTCAGGTCGCAAAGCCTGCAAACTGGGGCATGTACAGCTCGTAGTAGCGGCCCTTGCGGCCCAGCAGCTCGTCGTGGGTGCCGGACTCGACGATGCGGCCCTTGTCCATGACCACGATGCAGTCCGAGTCGCGGATGGTGGACAGGCGGTGCGCGATGACGATGCTGGTGCGGTTGCGCATCACCTGCTGCATCGCGTCCTGAATGGCCTTTTCCGTGCGGGTATCGACATTGGAGGTGGCCTCGTCCAGGATCAGGATGCGGGGGTCGGCCACGAAGGCCCGCGCGATGGCAAGCAGCTGACGCTGGCCCTGGCTTAAGTTGGCGCCCGCGCCGGTGAGGAAGGTGTCGTAGCCCTCGGGCAGCCGGTCGACGATCTCGCGGCAGCGGCTCATGCGCACGGCCTCCTCCAGCTGCGCCCGCGACGCCTCCGCGTTGCCGTAGGTCAGGTTGTTGCCCACGGTGTCGGAGAAGAGCACGGTGTCCTGCAGCACGATGGCCACGTCATGGCGCAGGCTGGCGCGCGACACGTCGGCGATGCTCTGGCCGTTGATGCGGATGCGGCCGCTGTCCGGGTCGTAAAAGCGCATCAGCAGGTTGACCACGGTGGTCTTGCCGCTGCCCGTGACGCCCATGATGGCCACCGTCTGGCCGGGCTCTATGGTCAGGCTGACGTCCCGGAGCACCTTGCGGCTGCTGCCGGGGTAGGCAAAGGAAACGTTTCTAAATTCGATCTTGCCGCGCGCCTCGGTCGGGCCCTCGCAGGGGCCGTCCTCCAGCTGCGGCTTGCTGTCCAGCACCTCTTTGACGCGCTTCCAGGACACCACGCCGCGCGAGATGCTCTGGAACAGCATCACCAGCGACAGGATGCCGTTGAGCAGCTGCGTGGTGTAGGTGATGGCCGCCATGATGACGCCCGGCGTAGTCGCGCCCGCCGTCACCTGGTAGGAGCCCATCAGCAGGATGATGACCACCACGATGTACATCAGCGCATTCATCACGGGGTTCATGAACGCAAAGATGATGAGCACCGACAGCTGCGTGCCCACCAGCTCGTCGTTGGCCTTGCCAAAGCGCAGCTTTTCGTAGACCTCGCGCACGCAGGCCTTGATGATGCGGATGCCCGACACGTCCTCCTGCATGATGCTGTTGATGCGGTCCAGCTGCGCCTGCAGCTTCTCAAAGAGAGGATTGGCCTTGCTCAAGCACAGCGTCATGCAGCCCAGCATGAAGGGCAGCGCGCACAGCACCACCCAGCCAAAGCGCGCGTCCAGCCTGAACATGAACACGATGCTGCCCACCGTCAGCAGCGTGGTGCGGATCATGCCGCGCACGAACTGCGCGATGAAGTTCTGCACCTGCGTCACGTCGTTGGTCACGCGCGTGACCAGAGAGCCGGTGGTGTAGCCGTCCACCTGCGGGAAGGAGAAGGCCATGATGTTGCGGAAGCAGTCCTTGCGCATCTCGTTGCCGATGTTCTGGCTGGAGATGTGCACGAACACGTTGTTGAGCGAGCCGCTCAGGCCGCCCACGATCACCAGCCCCATCATCTGCAGCCCAAGCTGCCAGATGAGGCGCAGGTTGCCCACGCCGCCTGTGGTCGTGCCCAGCACGCCTTCATCCACGATGCGGCTCATGATGCCGGGCTGGATCAGGTCCATCATCACCTCGCCCACCATGAACAGCGCGGCGAGGATCGCAAAATGCAGGTATCGCCTG
>JAXEXP010000170.1:0-6756 GCA_034113365.1 Candidatus Spyradocola sp. | reverse complement strand
TCTATCGGAAAACAATCCCCCTCATAAAGAATTTCACCTTCGCCCGTATATTCAAAACAATGCAAATCAACAATTCTGTTTTTCGCATCTTCCCATACAGTATGGTTCAATGTTGTATATTCCATCTTAATCTCATAAAAGCCATTAGCTTTCATTATTTCTATAAAGTTCTGATAATCGTTCTTTTCTACAAAAATGTCAATGTCGTTATGGGCTCTTGACTGATGTCCAAGAAGAGCATCTACACCCCAGCCACCATCAAGAAAGACTTTAATCTCCGCATCTATTGCAAATTGAAGAATCTGTTTTACATCTGTTATATTGACCATCTTATCATCTCCACAAATTCAAGTTTGTCTAACTGTTCCTACAATCATTATAAGGGATTTACTTGCAGATTTCAAGTGTTATTCGCGGCGGGAGCGGGTGTGTTTTTATTCTTCCTCTGTGTCCTCTTGTTCTTCCTCAAGTCCAAACCATTCGGTATTGTCATTGAATGTATCTTTAAGCTTTTCACTTGCAAGTGTGAGAGCATCAGCATTTGCATCACCATAGGTATCTAATGTCATTGCTCTGCTTGCGTGTCCCATCATAAGAGCAAGGCTTGCAATATCCATTCCCGCACGAATACCGACAGTTGCAAAGTTGTGTCTTAGTCCGTGCGGCACAATCTTTTTACCATAGGCATCGACTAAACTATTTCTTTCTACAAACTCACTAAACAGGCGATTATACTGCTGAGGTCGCATAAACTGCTCTTGCTCACCAATTACATACCAACTATCGAGCGGGTTAAGCAATACTTTTCTTTGCTTCAATGCTTCTTCTAACTGCGGCAACATTGGGAATGTTCTATTGGAACTCTTATTCTTTGGGTTCTTCGTATAATCGCCACTAATTCCATTACTTACACCAACGGCAGACCTAATAGTAATTGTGTGTCTATAAAAATCAATATCATTCCATCGTAATCCGCAAATCTCACCACGCCTTAATCCCGCATAGAAAGCCAATAGTATTCCTACATACATTGGGTCTTGTGGTTCAAAATCCAAATAGACAGCTGATAAAACATTATCCATTTGCTCATTGTTCAAGTGTGTTACTTTTGCTTCTCCCTTTTTAGGCATCTTTACGCCTTTGAAAGGGTCTTTTAATAGTTCTCCATTGTTGTAGTAGTAATTATATACTTTTTTCAATCGAGCATAAGTGGTATGTATTGTATTCTGCGAATAGCCTGCTTGATATAACTTAGTAAGCCAACCGCTTAATACTGTCTTATCAACAGTTGCAAAAACATAGTCACCCAAATAAGGCTTAATATACTTGCTGTAGGAATACAGGGTATTGCTATAGGTGCTTCTTTCTATTTCTCCTGTTGATACTTGGTGAAGCAGATATTCCTTATAGATTTCATCTACTGTCTTTGCCTTTCCTGCATTTGGCATCAAATCAGCTTCGGCATTTAATTGGTCTAACCATTCTTTAGCTATTCGCATAGCTTCTTTCTTGCCTTTTGCTTCGGGAAGCATTTTACTTACTTCTTTCCATTTGCCATACACATCTTTATATTTGGCTCTTGCCTGCCAAGGTTTGCCTTTTCGGTTGGTTAGTTGCTGAACATTTACAGTTGTATATTTCATAGCCAAATCCTCCTTTGCTGAAATCGTTCCGCAAATCATACCCCAAAGATACCGCAAATGTTCCGCAAAGTCAAGATTGTTCCGTAAAACAAGAAACCCGAAAACCCTTGATTTGCAAGGGTTTTCGGGTTCTTAATTCTGTCAAATAGGTGCGGGAATTATTCCCACTCGATGGTGCCGGTGGGCTTGGGCGTGAGGTCGAAGAGGACGCGGTTGACGCCGGGGACCTCGGAGGTGATGCGGGCGGTGATGTGCTGGAGGAGGTCGAAGGGCACGGGCTCGACGGTGGCGGTCATGGCGTCGCGGGTGTTGACGGCGCGGATGATGACGCACCATTCGTCGGCACGGCGGTCGCCGCGGACGCCGACGGACTTGAGGTCGGGGATGGCGGTGAAGTACTGCCAGACCTTGCCCTCCAGGCCGTTCTTGGCGAACTCCTCGCGCAGGATGGCGTCGGACTCGCGCACGGCCTCCAGGCGGTCGCGGGTGATGGCGCCCAGGCAGCGCACGCCCAGGCCGGGGCCGGGGAAGGGCTGACGGTAGACCATGTTGTCGGGCAGGCCGAGGGTCTTGCCCACGACGCGCACCTCGTCCTTGAAGAGGAACTTGAGGGGCTCGACCAGCTCAAACTTGAGGTCCTCGGGCAGGCCGCCGACGTTGTGGTGGGCCTTGACGGGGCCGGACTCCAGGATGTCGGGGTAGATGGTGCCCTGGGCGAGGAACTCGACGCCCTGCTGCTTGCGGGCCTCCTCCTCGAACACGCGGATGAACTCCGCGCCGATGATCTTGCGCTTCTTCTCGGGCTCGGCGACGCCGGCCAGCTTGTCCAGGAAGCGGTCCACCGCGTCGACGTAGACGAGGTTGGCGTCCATCTCGTCGCGGAACACCTTGATGACCTGCTCGGGCTCGCCCTTGCGCAGCAGGCCGTGGTTGACGTGCACGCACACCAGGTTCTTGCCGATGGCGCGGATGAGCAGCGCGGCGACGACCGACGAGTCCACGCCGCCGGACAGCGCCAGCAGCACCTTCTTGTCGCCCACCTGCGCGCGGATCGCGGCGACCTGCTCCTGGATGAAGGCTTCGGCCAGCGCCTGCGTCGTGATGCGTTCCATATCCTCCGGGCGTCTGTTGTTCTGCATAAGCATTCTCCTCCATAGAAATTTCGGAAGGCGGCCGGTCACACACACTGCCGCTCCGCCTTTCATATTCGCTCTTCATTATAAAAGAAAACGCCCCGCAATGCAAGATTTCCCGCCCTCCCCCGCCCGGCTTTCCGCGAAACTTAACCAAAAACGGGCGGGAAGGGCGGAAAACCTACTGCTCCATCTGCCGGCCGATGAAGCCCGCGGCCGTCTCGGTGACCTTGATCTCGGTCTGGCCCATGTTCGCGCCCGGCTCGCGCGAGAGCAGGATCACCGCGCCCACCGGCTCGCCCTCCACGAGTATGGGGGTGATGACCTGCGCGGTGTAGGCCGAGGCGTCCTCGCCGCTGAGTATGGGCAGCAGCCTGCCCTCGCGGGCGGAGGCGCAGACGGTGCGGCGCTCCTTGAGCACGCCCTCCAGCTCCGGGCTGATGGGCTTGTCCTGCAGCTCCTTGCGCAGGGGGCCCGCGGCGGAGACGACCTGGTCCTTGTCGCAGACGACGGCCGCGTGTCCCAGCGCGCGCACCAGCGACTCGGTGTACTCCTTTGCAAAGCCCGACAGCTCCCCGATGGGGGAATACTTTTTGAGGATGACCTCGCCGTCGCGGTCTGTGAAAATCTCCAGCGGGTCGCCGCTGCTGACAACATGGACAGGGAAGGCGCGGTCCTTCCGGTTGCGGGCGGTCTGCACGACGGCGGGCTCCTCCTCCGGCGCGCCGGACAGCATATCGTCCACGTCCGCCTTGAGCTGCACCTCCACGTGGTCCTCGTAGATGCGGATCTTGTCCAGCATCAGGTCGAGATCGGCGCGGGAAAAGCGCTCGCTGCGCAGCAGGTCGTCGAACACAGACAGCGCGGCGTCCCCTGCGGTGCGGACGGTGCGCAGCGCGGCTTTGCGGTCGCGCAGGGCATCGGCCTGGCGCTGCAGGGCCTCGATGCGGCGCAGCAGGTCGCCCTCCAGCTCGTCGTAGGTGGCCTCGAGCAGTTCCTCGCGCTCGGGGTGGCGGGCGATGTCGCGGATGCGCTGGCGCTTGGCGGTGCGCAGCTCCTCGCGCAGCTGCCGCAGCGTCTGCTCGACGTCCTCCGCCTCGGCCTGCCCACTGTCCAGCCGGGCGCGCTCCAAGCGCAGGTCGGCGTTGAGCCGATCCAGCATGGCGGCGGAGTTGTCGCGCACGCGGCGGATGTAGGATAGGACCAGCGCGTCCAGCGTGTCCTGACGGATGTGGTGGCTGGTGCACGCGCTGCGGCCCCGGCGGTGGTACGCGCCGCAATGATAGGCGGGCGCCAGGTCGCTGCGGCCCATCGCGAACAGCGGGCTGCCGCAGTCGCCGCACTCGAGCAGGCCGGAATAGGGGTTGTCGCGGGTCCTGACGCCGCGGTAGTTGGTCCTGGCGCGCCTTATGCGCTGGTCGCGCACGGCGGCGAAGGTGCCCGCGTCGATGATGGGCGGGTGATGGTGCTCGAACACCAGCTGCTCGCGCTCGTCGCGTTTGCGGTCGGCGCCGTTGATCTTGCTGCGCGTGTACTTGCCCTGGCGCAGCGTGCCGGTGTAGAAGTCGTTGTCCAGCATGCCCTGCACGGTGACGATGCTCCAGGCGCGGCTGGTACGGCGGGAGGACTTTTCGCCCCGCTCCGTGCGGCGCTCCTGCTCGCTCATGCGCGGGGTGGGCACGCCCTCGTCCGTCAGGCGGTTGGCGATGCGCTTGTAGCCCCAGCCGTCCAGGTAGAGGCTGTAGACGCGGCGCACCACCTCGGCCTCCTGCGGCACCACCTCGAACTGCTGCTGCGCGCCCACCACGTAGCCGTAGGGCGCGGCGCAGATCCACCGCCCCTCCTCCTGCCGCCTGCGGATGACGGAGCGCACCTTTTTGCTGGTGTCGGTGACGGGCATCTCGTTGATGAGAAACTGAAACTGGATCTTGAGCCAGTCGTCGTCGTTGGGAAAGTCGATGTTATCGCCGATGGAGATGATGCGCACGCCCGCGTCGCGCAGGTCCTCCAGCTCCACAAGCCCGCGGCTGTTGCGGCGGGAGAAGCGTGAAAAATCCTTGACCACCAATATATCGTAGTCGCGGCGCATCAGCCCCGCGCGCAGGCGCTGATAGCCCTCGCGCTGCTCGAAGGTGTAGCCCGAGCGGTCGCGATCCTCGTAAAACTCCAACGCGCTGCCGGGAAAGCGCTGGGCGACGTACTGCCGCACGATGGACTTCTGGTTTTCGATGGACACGTTGTCGCGATCCAGCTCCTCGTCCACCGAGATGCGGCAATAGCCCGCGATGCGGTGCAGCTGCTCCATTTCTGCATCCCCTCCTCGTGTGATGGTATCCGCAAAACAGTTTAGCATACAATTAAAGACCCGACAATGTCAGGTCTTTCCAGTTCAGGGGCCGCCCTGCGCGCCGCGGCGGAAATGGCCGCACAGCAGCGCGCTGGTCTGGGCGGTCAGCTCCCCCTCTCCCGAGAGGAACACCGCGACCGTCCGGTTTCCCGCGTTTTGCGCACAGAGCGCCTTCAGCCTCGCCTGCACGCCGGGGTCGTCCCGCTCGCCGCGCCGCAGCCAGACCTCCACGACGCCGCCGCTCTCCCGCACCTGCGTAGCGCTCGCCTCCCTTTTGCCGGTATTTTCCAGAACCAGTATGGCCCGCGCGGACGCGGTTTATTCATTTGGAAAAATGTGGGGAATCGCGAAACCCGCAGGAGGGTTTTTCCGTCAAAAGGGTAAACGGGAGGCGATGCGGATGAAAAAACTGCTGTGTGTGCTGCTGGCGCTGCTGTGCCTGAGCGGGTGTGCGCGGGCGGCGACCGGGGAGACGATGCGCGCGATGGCGGTGCGGCTGCCGGGCGGCGGGCTGCTGCTGGTGCGCATGGACGGCGCGCCCGAGCCCTTCAGCGCGAAGCTCCCCGAGCAGATTGCGGACGTAGACGGCAGCGTCATCGTGCCGGACGCGCTGAACACGGGCGATGTGGTGGAGCTCACCGGAGACGGCGTGCTGGCGGAGAGCTGGCCGGCGCAGTACCCGGGCGTGACGGCGGCACGCGTGGTGTCGCGCGGCGACGAGGACGACCTCGCCCCCTACCGCGAGGCGCTTGCGGGGCTGCTGCCCGAGGAGGCGCAGGACGAGCCGCCCACTCTTACGCTGCAATGGGAGGGCGGCAGCGCGCAGGCGAGCGTGGGCAACTACCACTGGCAGCGCGACAACGGCGACGGCACGGCCAGTGCGGTGATCGCCTGCGGGCCGCACGTGCTGATGTGGTGCCCCATCGCGCAGATCGGGGCGTCGGGAACATTGTCTCTGGCGTTCGCGCAGCCCGTGCCCGAAGAGGTGACGGCGGAGCGCTGGTCCGACGCGCTCTACCGCGCGGAGGACCCCACCGTCGACGGCGAGCGCGTCGCGGTCACGCAGGATGCGGACGGCAGGCTGCGCATCGACGTGGAGCCGGGGTACGTCTACCTGCTGAAGGCCTCCTGGGACGGCAGCGGCGCGGAATACGGTTCCCTGACGCTGGATACCGGGAGATAGCGAAAAAGGCACGCGATGCGCGCCTTTCAGCTCATACATAAAGTGATTCTGTGCTACTGGGGTGGGGTTGGTTTTTGACCGACACCTCATCAGTCAGCTGCGGCTGACAGCTTCCCCTCAAGGGGAAGCCAAAAGTTTACACCGTTGTTGTTACTGCCAGTTTTTTGATAGTCAAAAGGCACGCGGTGCGTGCCGCAGCCTGTCAAAAAACAGGCATGTGCTCCCCGGGGATGCATGAAGGGGCCGCAGCCCCTTCATCTTCAATCCGCAGACGGGGGCGTGTACCCCGCCGAGGAGCGATTTTCTGTATAAGTTAGGAAGAATATAGATGGATGGCTTCTCTTTTCCATCCGTTCCCTAACTATTTGCAGATGGAAAATCGCTTCCGATACAGAAAAATTCGTGTGCGGCAAGGCCGTGCGCGAATTTTTCTGCAATTCGGAAAAGATG
>JAXEXP010000169.1:0-6174 GCA_034113365.1 Candidatus Spyradocola sp. | reverse complement strand
ATGGCCGCGCACAGCTTGCCCGCTACCAGCGGGCATCCAACAACCACATCATGACCTGCCTCGGCTTGCGCT
This sequence comes from Candidatus Spyradocola sp., assembly GCA_034113365.1. Classification (GTDB taxonomy): domain Bacteria; phylum Bacillota; class Clostridia; order Christensenellales; family UBA1750; genus Spyradocola. Next base: position 6,102 of record JAXEXP010000169.1, on the reverse strand, counting down.
CTCCCAATGATGTCCTTTCCGACTATCTCCACTTGTTTTGACTGTTACCTATGTTTGACACTCCTACACAGCTTTGCCCCGAAGGCGGCAGCCAGTGGTTGACAAAACCCCTGTATCGGGGCTAAAATAGAGAATAGACTGCGCCGTCCGAATGGCGGACGGCAACTGGGAGTATGAGATGAAGCGAACGATGAAGATCGGGCTGACGGCGCTGTTCGTGCCGGGCATGCTCGTGCTGGGCGCGGTGTCGGGGCTGTTTCTGGCGGTGATGCCGTGGCTCACGGGGCTGACGGCGGCGCTTGCGGCGCTGGCCTTTCTCGCGCTGGGCGCCGCGGCGGGCGTGCTGGGCGTGTGCGCGTTTTGCGGCGGCATGGCCTTGTCGCTGTGGCTGCTGGAGCCCGGGATGCTGGCGCTCGCGCCATGGTTCGGGCTGTTCCTGGGCCTTGCGCTGGCGCTGATCTGCGGGCAGCTGCGCGCAGGTGTGAGCGCGGGGCGCGCGATGGTGTTCACGGGCGCAGGGCTGTTCGCGTTCGGCGCGGTGAGCTACATCGCAGGCAACCTTGTCACGGGCGATTTGATCGCGCGGGTGACGGACATGCTTTCTGCCGAGCTTGCGCAGATGAGCGGGCTGATGCCTCAGCTGTACGACCTGCTGCTGTCCATGCTGTCGCTGAACGGCATGCTTCCCGACGTCGAGCTGACCCAGCCCGTGCTGGAGCTGGATGCGCAGACGCGCGCGGTGCTCACGGCCAGCCTGATCGAGCTGTACGACTCCTCGCTGCGGCTGAGCCTGATGCAGATCCTGATGCAGCAGGCGCTGCACACGACCTTCCTGGGCGTGCTGCTGCCGCTGCTCGCGCTGGGCGGCAAGCCCGAGGCGCCCGCGACGCCTCTCCCCGACCTGACGGCGGCGCGCATCCCCGCAAAGCCCGCGGTGTTCATCATGCTGGCGCTGATCCTCTCGTGGGTGTGGATGCTGTTTGATACGAGCGCCTACGCGGCCTATCTTGCGGTGTGGAGCGCAGTCAAGTTTGTCTACGCGATGCAGGGGCTGTCGCTCGCGCAATGGTTCATGAAAAAGCACGACTGGGCAGGCGTGCTGCGCGCGCTGATCCTGTGCGCGGCTTACCTGCTTTTGCAGGACATCCTGCTGCTGTTGGGCGTTGCAGAGCAGTTCTTCTGCTTCCGCGGGCTGGGCCGTCCCGGGCTGCGGAGCGACGGCCGCGACGGCGACGATAACGAAAACAACGATTTGTATTAGGAGGGAATCCGCATGAAAGTCATACTGCTCAAGGATATCAAGGGCACGGGCAAGAAGGATCAGATCATCGAGGCGAGCGACGGCTTTGCCCGCAACTACCTCTTCCCCCGCAAGCTCGCGATGGAAGCGAGCGCCGCAAACCTCAACGCCATTGAAAACGCCAAGTCCGCCCAGAGCCACCGCAAAGAGGTGGAAAAGCAGGAGGCCCAGGAGCTGGCCCGAAAGATGGGCGAAATGGTCGTGGAGGTCGCCGTGCGCGCAGGCGAGAACGGCAAGCTCTTTGGCAAGGTCACCAATCAGGAGGTCGCCGACGCCCTCAAGGCCCGCTATGGCCTCGACATCGACAAGCGCAAGATCACCGTCGACGGCATCAAGAACGTCGGCCCCGCCGAAGCCGTCGTCAAGCTCTACCCCGAAGTCTCCGCCAAGCTCAAGCTCAGCATCGTCGCAAAGGCGTAAGAGACGGGGAAGGTACGCGCTTTTCTTCTCTGAGAGAAGAAAAGCTGCGCAAAAGAAGAGCGTGGATGGGTTGCGCTAAGTGGTAGTGTACGTTTTCTAGCCCTTTTGCAATTTGCTTCCTGGTGTAGCATCTGTCGTAAGACAGATGAAGCCCCCTGCCGGGCCTTGCCCGGCAGGGGGCTTGTTCTGCTCACGCAGAACGCCTCCTTAAGAGACGGATTGCAGTTGGCTAGAGTTCGACAGTTCCCACCTTGCACTAGCCCATCCGAGCCTTTCTTTGCGCAGCTTTCTTTCCTCAGGAAAGAAAGCGCGTTCCCCTCCCCGTTCTCCTACGCCCCCTGCAGCTTGGCGAGCGAGGCCTTCATGCGGCGGAGGGTTTCGTCGCGGCCGAGGAGGACGGCGATCTCGATGGCGCCGCAGGGGGTGACGAGCTTGCCGGCGATGGCGATGCGGGCGGGCCAGAGGATGACGCCATTCTTTTTGCCCTGGGAGGCGGCAAGGCCCAGCAGCGCGTCGTGGACGGAGGTTTCGGTCCAGTCGGGCAGGTTTTCCAGCGTTTCGATAATGGCGGGCAGGTCTGCGCGCGCGGTATCGGCGCTGGTCTTCATCTTTTTGGAGAAGTAGAGGTCGGTGGAGAAGTCGGGCAGCTGCCGCAGGAAGTCCACCATGTCGGGCAGCTCGCCGAACACCTCGACGCGGGGCTGCAGGCTGCGCTGCAGGATGTCCTTGTCCATGTGCGCGATGCCGGCCTTCTCATACCAGGGCAGGGCGGCGGCGGTGAACTGCTCGGGCGTCATGCGGCGGATGTACTCGGCGTTCATCCAGCGCAGCTTGTTGATGTCAAAGATGGCGGGGCTCTTGCTCAGGCCGTCGACGTCGAACACCTGCTCCAGCTCTTCCATGGTAAAGAACTCGCGGTCGTCGCCGGGATTCCACCCCAGGAACACCAGATAGTTCACCAGCGCCTCGCGCAGATAGCCCTTGTCGATGAAGTCGCTGTAATACGCGTCGCCGTCGCGCTTGGAGAGCTTCTTGTGCGCATCCTTCATCACGGGCGTGGTGTGGATGTACTGCGGGATCTCCCAGCCGAAGGCGCGATAGAGCAGGTTGTACTTGGGCGTGGAGGACAGATACTCCATGCCGCGGATGACGTGCGTGATGCCCATCAGGTGGTCGTCGATGACGTTGGCGAAGTTGTAGGTGGGCATGCCGTCGGCCTTGATGAGGATCATGTCGTCCAGCGTCTCGTTGGGCGCGGAGATGTGGCCGAAAACCAGGTCGTCAAAGTCCGACTCGCCCGTCAGCGGCACGTTCTGGCGGATGACATAGGGCACGCCCGCGTCGAGTTTTTCCTGGATCTCCTCCTTGGACAGGTGCAGGCAGTGCTTGTCGTACTTGAAGGTCTCGCCCTTGGCGGCGGCCTCCGCGCGGCGCTGCTCCAGCTCCTCGTTGGTGCAGAAGCAGTAGTAGGCGTCGCCCTGCTCCACCAGCTGCTTGGCGTAGGGCAGGTAGAGGTCCTTGCGCTCGGACTGGACGTAGGGGCCGTACTCGCCGCCGACGTCGGGGCCTTCGTCCCAGTGGATGCCGCAGTCGGTCAGCGTGTCGTAGATCACCTGCGTCGCGCCCTCGACAAAGCGCTCCTGATCGGTGTCCTCGATGCGCAGGATGAAGGTGCCGTTGTGCTTTTTGGTGAACAGATAGGTGTACAGCGCCGTCCTCAGGTTGCCCAGGTGCATGAACCCGGTCGGGCTGGGCGCAAATCTCGTGCGAACCGTCATATCGATTCTCCTCATATATGTTACTGTTGCTGCCGGAGGGCGTCCAGCAGCGCCTGTGCGCACTGCTCCGGCGTGCGCGCGGAGGTGTCCAGCACCAGGTGATATTTCGCGTTGGGATCGACCAGCTTTGCCTGCTGCTCGGACTGCTCCGGCCTGCGGTCGCCGCGGGCGATGTTGCGCCGGCGCAGGATGTCCATGGGGCAGGTCACCTGCACGAGGGTCAGCGGATAGCCTGTGAAGGTCTCCTCCACCGCGCGACCGTGCGGGGTCAGCCCGGGCTGATCCATCAGCAGGCCGTCGATGAGCACGTCCAGGCCCTGATCGGAAAACGACTTTGCCGCGGCGTACATGGCGCGGATGGCCTTGGCGTACAGCGCGCTGTCGTCCGCCGCCCAGACGGGCAGCGTCTCCTCGAACAGGTCGAAGCCCAGCGCGCACCAAAGGCAGTCGGTGCGCGACTGGAGCACCTTGACGATGGAGCTCTTGCCCGTGCTGGTCAGGCCGGACAGGTAGACGATGCGTCCCCTTTGCATGGCGTTACTCCGGCTTGTAGCTGCCCTTGAGGCCCACGGTGCGGTTGTAGACGGGCTTTTCGGGCGTGGAGTCCTTGTCCACGACGAAGTAGCCCTGGCGCAGGAACTGGAAGTGGTCGCCCACCTTGGCGTCCTTGAGGCCGCCCTCGATGACGGCCTTGTCCATCACCTTGATGGAATCCCAGTTGAAGTCGTCGGTGAAGTCCTTCTTGGGGGCTTCGGCGGCGTCCTCATCGCCCTCGGGGTCGGCCTCGTCGCCGGTGTCCTCCTCCTTGAGCATGTAGTCGTACAGGCGCGCCTCGATGGGCTGCGCGGTGGTCTCCTCCACCCAGTGCAGCGTGCCCTTGACCTTGCGGTTGGCGCCCTCGCTGCCGGAGGCGGAGTCGAGGTCCACGGAGCACAGTAGCTCCACGATGTTGCCCTGCTCGTCCTTTACGACCTCGTCGCAGCGGATGATGTAGGCGGCCTTGAGGCGCACCTCGCGGCCGGGGGCGAGGCGGAAGAACTTCTTGGGCGCGTCCTCCATGAAATCCTCGCGCTCGATGAGGATGTGGCGGCCGAACGCCACCTGACGCGTGCCCATCTCGGGGTGGTTGGGGTGGTTTTCGACGGTGAGATAGATGATTTTATCTTCATCCCAGTTGGTCAGCGTCACGCGGATGGGGTCGAGCACAGCCATGGCTCGGGGCGCGGTCTCGTTCAGATCCTCGCGGATGCAGTGCTCCAGCAGGCCGATGTCCACGATGGAGTCGGCCTTCGCGATGCCGGCGCGGCGCAGGAAGTCGTGGATGGAGGCGGGGGTATAGCCCCTGCGGCGCATGCCGACCAGCGTGGGCATGCGGGGGTCGTCCCAGCCGGACACGAAATGCTCCTCCACAAGGCGGCGCAGGTAGCGCTTGGAGAGCTTGGTGTGGGTCATGTTGAGGCGGGCGAATTCGATCTGGCGCGGATTGGCGTTCAGGCCGCAGTTGTCGCGCACCCAGTTATAGAGCGGGCGATGGATCTCGTACTCCAGCGAGCAGAGCGAGTGCGTCACGCCCTCGATGCAGTCCTGAATGGGGTGGGCAAAGTCGTACATGGGGTAGATGCACCACTTGTCGCCCGTCTGGTGGTGGTGCTTGTGCAGCACGCGGTAGATGGTGGGGTCGCGCATGCAGATGTTGGGCGAGGACATGTCGATCTTGGCGCGCAGGGTGAGCGTGCCGTCGGCGAACTCGCCTCTCTTCATGCGCTCGAACAGGTCCAGCGACTCCTCGATGGGGCGGTCGCGGTAGGGGCTGTTCTTGCCGGGCTGGGTGAGCGTGCCGCGGTATTCCTTCATCTGCTCGGGGGTGAGCTCGTCGACGTAGGCGAGGCCCTTTTTGATGAACTCCACCGCGATCTCGTAGGTCTGGTCGAAGTAGGACGAGCCGTAGACCAGCTTGTCCCAGTCAAAGCCCATCCAGCGGATGTCGTCCTGGATGGCCTCGACGAACTCGACGTCCTCCTTGGCGGGGTTGGTGTCGTCAAAGCGCAGGTTGCACTTGCCGCCGAACTTCTCCGCGATGGAAAAGTCGACGTAGAGCGCCTTGACGTGGCCGATGTGCAGATAGCCGTTGGGTTCGGGAGGGAATCTGGTCTGAACCTGCCCGATCACCTTTCCTTCGGCAATATCCTGCTGCACGAATTCCTCTATGAAATTCGAGGCGATTTTTTCGTTAGCTTCCATTGTACTCCCTCCTGTAAAAGTGATTTGAGCCAATATGGTATTATAACACCCACCTGTGCTTTTCACAACGGAGCATTTGTAAAACCGGCAAATTTTCGCAAAAAAAGCGGGCCGAAACCGGCCCGCCCTGCCTGGCGGCAAAGTGGTGCTGAAACATGCGCACGGTGTGATTCCGCGCGTCCGGGGCAAGCGCGGTGCTTGACGGACACCTCATCAGCCGCCTGCGGGCGTCAGCTTCCCCTCAAGGGGAAGCCCAGCCTGTCAACAAAGTCGACAGGCTCGAAAAAGATGAAACCTCATCTTTTTCGAATTGCAGAAAAATTCGCGCACGGCCTTGCCGCACACGATTTTTCTGTATCGGAA
>JAXEXP010000168.1:0-5547 GCA_034113365.1 Candidatus Spyradocola sp. | reverse complement strand
GACACCGCCAGGCCGTAGATGGCGGTCATCAGATACGTCGCCTCGGCGCTCTTTGCGAAGAACGCCAGCACCAGGTACACCGCAAAGCCCGCCTGCCCCACCATCATGCCCAGATGGTAGCCCTTGCGGTCGGACAGCCAGCCCCAGAACAGCGACCCCGCCGTCTGGAACACGTACATGATCGATGTGACCATGCCAAGCTGCGTGCCGGTCAGCCCCAGCGCCTCCTTGGAGTGCGCGGTCTGGAAGGTAAAGAACGAAAGGCCGATGGTGATCAGGAACATCGCCACCACATAGCGCTCGATGTTGTGATCCTTCTGCATCAGCCGGCGCATGTCCTTGAAGAAATTGCCGCCGCGCGCGCCCTTGGGCTGGCTCTCGCCCATGCGGATGGCGGGCTCGATGAGCAGCGACTGGAACAGCACCGAGATGATGTCCAGCACAAAGGCGATCAGGAACAGCCAGCCAAAGCGCCGCACGTCGCCGTTGGACGCGATGATCGCGCCGCCGATCTGCGCGCCGATGATGCCCGCGGCGGAGTTGAACGCGCCGCGCACGCCGAAGAACCGCCCCTTGACGCGGTTGGGGATCACCTTGTTCATCATCTGGGTATAGGTCAGCGAGGTGAGACCCTGGCATAGGCCGGAGTAGCAGTAGATGGCGTAGAACGCGCAGACAAAGCCCACCGGCGCCATGCGGTTGAAGAACAGGATGAGGATGGAGATGATGAGCCACGAGCAGCGGAACAGCCCCGTGCCCAGATTGCACAGGTTCTTGAACTTGGCCCGGCCGTTCATCTTGTGGTTGAGCAGGATCTGCACCAGCACGTTGCACGTCGCCTGCAGCGTGGGCAGCAGGCCGATGAGGAAGGAATTGTTCACATAGTCGGAGATGAAATAGGTCACAACGGTGTTGAGCGGGATCATGCCCATCGCGATGGCGTCGAGCACGCCCTCGGTGATGGAGATAGTCATGTTGCGCGCGGCATGGGGCTGGATCTGCTCCTGCAGCAGCGCTTCTGCGTCCTTTATCTGGCTCATGTCTGGTTTTTCCCCCACAAATAAATGAAAGTCAGCGCGTATCTGTGTGCGCTGACCTTCATTTTACTCCCGCAATGTTAAGTTCCGTCGCGGTTTGCCGATATTTCATCAGAATTCTGTTGGGTGAAACCACAGACAAAAAAGGTCAGCGCATTTCCATCTGCACTGACCTTCTCTTGATTTCCGCAATGAAGAATCCCAACGCGTTCAGCGATTATTTCATCAGGATCCTGTGGTGCGCCTTCTTACCCTTGCGCAGCATCAGGCCGTTTGCGCCGAAGTCGTCCTCGGTCACTTCCTGATCGGGGTTCTCCACCTTCTTGTCGTTGAGGTAAACGCCGCCGCCCGCGATGAGGCGTCTCCCCTCGCCCAGCGACTTGCACAGCCCCGCCTTGACCATCAGGTCGATGACGCGCTTGTTGCCCTCCAGCGACTCGATCTCGGTGGTGGGCACCGCGCCGTCCAGCGCGTTGCCGCCAAACAGCGCGCCCGCAGCCCTGGCCGCAGCCTCGGCCTCGGCCTCGCCGTGCACCAGCTTGGTCACCTCGTACGCCAGCACCTTCTTGGCCTCGTTGATCTCGCTGCCCTGCAGCGCGCCCAAGCGCCGCACCTCGTCCATCGGCAGGAAGGTCAGCAGCGCGAGGCACTTTTCCACGTCCTGATCGTCCACGTTGCGCCAGTACTGGTAGAAGTCGTAGGGCGAGGTCTTCTTGGGGTCAAGCCACAGCGCGCCCGCCTCGGTCTTGCCCATCTTGCGGCCGTCGTGCGTCAGCAGCAGCTTGAAGGTCACCGCGAACGCGTCCTGACGCTCCTTGCGGCGGATGAGGTCCGCGCCGGCCAGTATGTTGCTCCACTGGTCGTCGCCGCCCAGCTCCACGCGGCAGCCGTACCGGCGGAACAGCTCCAGGAAGTCGTAGCCCTGCATCAGCATGTAGTTGAATTCCAGGAAGGTCAGGCCCTTCTCCATGCGCTGCTTGTAGCACTCGGCCGTCAGCATGCGGTTGACCGAGAAGTGCACGCCCACCTCGCGCAGGAAGTCCACGTAGTTGAGGTTGAGCAGCCAGTCGGCGTTGTTGGCGATGATGGCCTTGCCGTCGGAGAAGTCGAGGAAGCGGCTCATCTGCGCCTTGATGCGCTCGACGTTGTGGTCGATCTCCTCGCGGGTGAGCATCTTGCGCAGCTCGCTCTTGCCGGACGGGTCGCCGATCATGCCCGTGCCGCCGCCCATCAGCGCGATGGGGCGGTGACCGGCCTTCTGCATGTGCGCCATCGCCATGATCGGGATGTAGTGCCCGATGTGCAGCGAGTCCGCGGTGGGGTCAAAGCCAACGTAGAAGGTCACCTTCTCGTTGTCCAGCATCTTGTACAGGTCGTCCTCGTAAACCGTCTGCGCGATAAAGCCTCTCTCGCGCAGCACGTCCAGTGCGTTCTTGTCCGCCATGGTGTTCAATCTCCTTATCCGATTATTTCTGATAGTCCACAAGCGTCATGCGCTCGTTGATCACATGGCTGCCGCCCGTGCGGCGGTAGCCCAGCTTTTCATAGAGGTGGCAGTTGCCCTTTTCCTGCTCGATGGTGTCCAGAAACCACCCTTCCCCGCCGTGGATGTCCTCGGCCAGGCGGATGGCGCGCTGGGCGATGCCCTCGCCCCGGCGCTCCGGCAGCACGTACAGCGGCCCCAGGATCTTGTCCTTTTCAGGCCCGAAATCCCGGATGCGGATGCCGCCCACGGGCTGCCCATCCGCAAGGATGACGTAATAATGCGTCACCGGCTGCGCAAGCCGCGCCCGCGTCTTTTCCAGCGGCTCCGTGTACGGGCTGGTCTGATCGTCGCGGTATCGCTCGTAGAGGGCGCGGAAGGCTGCCCGCTGCATGTCCCACAGCAGCTGCGCGTCGTCCATCGCGGCTCTTCTAAGCGTTACGTTCACGGCGAAAGACCTCCTTTTGCCGGCTTATTTCAGCCCCTGCGCCACGAACAGCTCGCGCAGGCGCTCCATGCCCTTTTCGATGTTCTCCAGGCTCGCGTTGGAGAAGTTGAGGCGCATGGTGTTGTGGTGCGTGTCCTTGACGGTGTAGAAGTAGGTGCCGGGGATGTACGCGACGCCCGCCTGCGTGGCCTGGGTCAGCAGCTCGGTGGCGTTGAAGCCCTCGGGCAGCTCGCACCACAGGAAGATGCCGCCCTCCGGCTTGGTGTACTTGACGGACTTGGGGAAGGTCTCCAGCATCTGCTGCATCTTGGCCATCTGGCGGCCGTAGCTCTCGGAGATCACGCGGATGTGCTCCTCCAGCGTGCCGGCGCGCAGATAGGCGTCGATGATGGCCTGCGTCAGCGCGGGGGTGTGCAGGTCGGTGGACTGCTTGCCGATGACCAGCTTGCGCATCAGCGTGGGCTCGGTGCACACGATGGCCGCCACGCGCATGCCGGGCGAGATGATCTTGGAGAAGCTGTTGCAGTAGAGGATGCGGTCGGTGGTGTCGAACGCCTTGATGGCGGGCAGCGCCTCGCCGGCGTAGCGCAGGTCGCGGTAGGGGTCGTCCTCAATGACCACGACGTTGTACTTCTCCACGATCTTTGCGATGCGCTTTCTGCGCTCGAGGGACAGCGTGCGGCCGGTGGGGTTCTGGAAGGTGGGGATCAGGTAGATCAGCTTGGGGTTGTGCGCCTTGATCTTCTCCTCCAGCAGCTCGGGGATCACGCCCTCCTCGTCGGTGTCCACGGAGACGAGATTGGCCTGATAGAGGTTGAAGGCCTGCAGCGCGCCCAGGAACGTGGGGCTTTCCACCAGCATGGTGTCGCCGGGGTCGAGCAGCGCCTTGCAGATCAGGTCGATGGCCTGCGTAGAGCCCGTGACGGGCAGCACCTGCTCGGGGCGGGCGGTGACGCCCACGCGCTTGTAGAACTCCGCCGCGGACTCGCGCAGCGGGGCATAGCCCTCGGTCTGGCCGTACTGCAGGATCTGCGTGCCGTTCTGTGCCAGCACCTGCTGGGCAAAGCCCGAGATCACGTCGCTCTCCAGCGCGGAGTTTGCGGGGTTTCCGCCCGCAAAGGAGATGATGTCGGGGTTGGTCAGCAGCTTGAAAATGTCGCGGATGACGCTGCCGGTGATGCCGTCAAAGCGCTTTGCGTACTGAAGTTCCATGTTGCATTGCTTCCTTTCGTTTTGCTCTGGATAAACAGGAAAGCCGCCCTCTCACAAGCCCGGAGAAGGCGGCATTTGACCGCGGTACCACTTCTTTTCGCCGGGAAAGCCCGGCCTTTGTGGCAGGACCATCATCCTGCCGTGCCCGAGGTAACGGGGGCGTCCGTCTTTTACTACTCGGCTGCGCGCCTTTTGCAAAGCGGTTCGGGGAGGTATTCGCACACCGCGCGTCCGCGCTCCGTCTCACCGGCCCGGAGCTCTCTTTGGCGAACCGCACGCGGGGCTACTTGTTCCCGTCATGACCTTTAGGCGTATTATACCCACATTTCCCCCGTTTGTCAACGCGCAAAACCGAATTTTTACTCCTGCGCGGGCGTTTCTTCCTCGCCGGGCACAAAAATCATCTGCGCCGTCTCCAGCTTTTTCAGCTCCATAGACGCGCGCACGCCCTGGATCAGCCCCCACAGCACCCACAGGTGGAACAGCACGTTGAGGATCATGGAGTAATGCAGCTCAAAGATCACAAACTCACCGGCCAGCGACAGGCAGTCCAGCCCGAACAGCGCCAGCGCCGCCGTCATAAACCCGCGCCGCTTCTTCGCCATCAGCCAGCACAGCAGGTACAGCCCCACGCACCCCAGCGCGATCCCCATCGCGCCGATGCGCAGCGCCGGCATGCCCAAATCCTCCCCGATGGCGTCGCCCAGCCAGTAGACCGTCGTTGGGAAGGACGCGGAGAAGAAATACTGCCGGTCGATCCCCAGCAGCGGCATCAGCAGGTTGATCGCGGTAAACACGATCAGCAGCAGCAGGTTGTTGCGCGCGCCTCTGTACCGTTCCTCCGGGCTGCGCCCCTCGCGCTCGCCCCAATCGGGTCTTTTCATGGTTTTGCCCCCTCTCTTTTGCTTTTTTGAATATAGCACATCTCTGTACTTTTGTGAACCAAAGGAGTATAATAAGTTCATAAACAGCTTTCGTAGAGGCATAAACAGCAAAAGCAAGGAGTGATACGACATGGCATATGTATGGGCACACCGCGGCGCGTCGGCCTACGCGCCCGAGAACACGATGGAGGCCTTCCGCCTGGCGGCGGAGATGCACGCGGACGGCATCGAGCTGGACGTGCACATGACCAAGGACGGCTATATCGTCGTGACGCACGACGAGAACGTAAAGCGCGTCACCGGCGGCGTGGACAGGTGCATCGCGGACATGACGCTGGAGGAGGTCCGGCAGCTGGACGTGTGCAACGGCATGGAGGCCTACCGCGGCGCGCGCATCCCGCAGCTTTCCGAGGTCCTGGAGTTCCTTCAGACCAACGAAATGACGCTCAACATCGAGATCAAGACCACCGACAACTTCTACCC
>JAXEXP010000167.1:0-9775 GCA_034113365.1 Candidatus Spyradocola sp. | reverse complement strand
TCTTGCACCTCTTACGACGCAAATATGTCCATCCATCCTTCACTTAAGTGCTTTTCTATGCCATTCTGCTTCCTCCAGTTTTCGTATGCCACCTTATCTTTCTTTTTCGCCTTTTGTTCAGTGTTTACTCAAGGGGAAGCCTTGGGATCGCACTGCCACAGTCTCTGCAAGTATTTTGACAGTCAGATGGACGCATCGGAGAGCCGGTGCGTTCTTTTGCTATGCGCGGCAGCGCCACATGAGCACGCCGGCGGATGGGCATGCTGTACCCAAAGGAGGGATTGGCGTGCGGGAGTATTTCTGCGGATGGTATTTCAAGTGCCAGAATGGGCGGCAGACGCTGGCGGTGATCCCGGCGGAGCATGGCGTCGGGCGCGAGCGGAGCGGCTCGGTGCAGCTCATCACGGACGCGGGCGCGTGGTTTGTGCCCTATCCCGGGCAGGCGATGCGGCGGGACAGGGAGGGGATTCTGATTGGAGAGAATCGATTCGGGAGAAACGGTTTGCGGCTGGATCTGCAGGCGCCGGGGCTGTGTGCGCAGGGGGAATTGCGCTTTGGGGCGCTGACGCCGCTGCGGTATGACATCATGGGGCCGTTTTGCTGCGTGCCGTTTATGGAATGCAGGCACAGCGTGGTGAGCATGCGGCACGCGGTGCACGGGAAGGTGCGCGTCAATGGCGAGGAATATGGGTTTGACGGCGGCGTGGGGTACATCGAGGGTGACCACGGGCGGGCGTTTCCGCGGCGGTATGCGTGGACGCAGTGCGCGCTGCCCGGCGGGTCGCTGATGCTCGCCGTGGCGGAGATCCCGCTGGGCGGGGTGCGGTTCACCGGCGTGATCGGGACGGTGCTGTGGCGCGGGAGGGAGTACCGGCTGGCCACCTATCTGGGCGCGCGCGTGGAGCGCATCGGGCAGGGAGAGGTCGTGGTGCGGCAGCGCGGACTGCGTCTCACGGCGCGCCTGCTCGAGCCTGCCGGACAGCCCCTGCGCGCGCCGGACGCCGGGCAAATGCAGCGAACCATCCACGAGCACGCCGCGTGCAGCGCCCGCTATCTCTTTCAGCAGGGCGGGGACACGCTCTTCGACCACGAGGCGCCGGATGCCTCCTTTGAATACGAATACCCCTGGTGAAAAAAAGTTGCCCCTCTGAGAACACAGTTTATCGTTGTTTTCAGAGGGGTGTTTTTGTAAGTTTTCATTAGAATAATTGGAATATTCTGTGATTTATGATATAATAAAGTAGATCGATATGCAGAACAAATGCCAGCCGATAAAACAAGCTGGCATTCATCCCAAACAGAGATAACTTTTCAATCCACATGTGATGTTCCACATGACCTCATTGTGGAGGATAGCATAGATCCTGAGAAAAAGCAAGGCGAGGGGTTGACGGGGTTTATTTGGTATGTTATTATGTTACATGTAAGGATTAATTCATCCCATATTGAAATAACGAAAGAGATGAGAAAATGCTGGCACATAAAAGGGTGGCATTGGACGGCACGCTGTTGGAGCAGACGCTGGAGGCGCACTGCCGGAACGCGGCGGCGCATGCGGCGGCTGCGCTGGAGGGGACGGGACTGGAGGATGCCGGGTTTCTGGCGGGGCTGATGCACGACCTGGGCAAGGGGACGGAGCAGTTTCAGCGCTACCTGGACGGCGAAGGGGCGCGGGGCAGCGTCATTCACAGCTTTCAGGGGTGCCGGTGGGTGCTGGAGCGGTATCACGGCGCGCAGGACGATCATCAGCGGCTGGCGGCGGAGATCGTGGCGTATGCGGTCGCGGCGCATCATGGCTTGATGGACTGCGTGGACGACGCGCACCGGTCGGGGTTCCGGCAGCGGGTGGATCGGCAGAATATCGGATTTGAAGAGGCTGCAGAACGGTTTTTGGCGGAGTGCGCGGGGACGGAGGAGCTGGACGGGCGGTTCCGTGCGGCGTGCGTCGGTGTGAAGGCGGTCGTGGACAGGCTGGGCGGGATGTTCGAGGACGATGGGGAGTTTTATTTCTGCATCGGGATGCTGGCGCGGCTGGTGCTCTCGGCAGTGATCGAGGGCGACCGGCGGGACACGGCGGAATTCATGCGCGATGCACAGCCTCCGGCTTGGCACGATGACATGCGGCCCATCTGGCGGGAGCGGCTGGCGCATTTGGAGGGAAAGCTGGCGGGATTCGCGGCGGACACGCCCGTGAACGCGGCCCGGCGCGCCATATCGGAGCAATGCCGGGCATTTGCGGAGCGGCCGGGCGGCATCTACCGGCTCAACGTGCCCACGGGCGGGGGCAAGACGCTGTCCTCGCTGCGGTACGCGCTGGCGCATGCGGCGAAGTGGAACAAGAGGCGCATCGTGTTCACGTCGCCGCTTCTGTCGATCCTCGAGCAAAATGCCGATGTCATTCGGAAATATGTGGGCGACGACAGCATCATACTCGAGCACCACAGCAACTTGGTGCAGACGGAGCAGGACGCGGACGCGCTGGACGAGCGCGAGCTGCTGATTGAGTCATGGAGAGCCCCCGTCATCGTCACGACGCTGGTGCAGCTGCTCAACACGCTGTTTGACGGGCGCACGACAGCGGTGCGGCGCTTTCAGGGGCTGGTGAACAGCGTGATCGTGATCGACGAGGTGCAGACCGTGCCCACCCACATGCTGACGCTGTTCAACCTGAGCATGCGGTTTCTGGCCGAGGTGTGCGGGGCGACGGTGGTGCTGTGCTCGGCCACGCAGCCCTGTCTGGAGCGCGCGGCGCATCCGCTGGGCATCGCGCCGGAGCAGATCGTGCCGCACGATGAGGCGCTGTGGCGGCCCTTCAAGCGGACGAACATCGTAACGATGGGCAGATGCCGGTTGGAGGAGATCCCCGGACGAGTGCGCGGCATCATGGCGAGCACCCGCAGCCTGTTGGTGGTGTGCAACAAGAAGAATGAGGCGCGCATGCTGTACGAGCAGCTCCGCGGGGAGGGCTGGCGGTGCTTCCACCTGTCGGCATCCATGTGCGTGCAGCACCGGCGGGACACGCTGGATGCGCTGAAGCGGGCGCTGGCAGACGGGGAAAAGACGCTGTGCGTCTCGACGCAGGTCATCGAGGCGGGCGTGGACATCTCCTTTGGGCGCGTGATGCGTCTGGCGGCGGGGATGGACAGTGTGGTGCAGGCGGCGGGGCGCTGCAACCGCAGCGGCGAGGAGAGCGAACCGCAGCCCGTGTATCTGGTGGACTGCGCGGACGAAAACCTCTCCCGCCTGCGCGAGATCCAGCGGGCCAAGACGGCGACGACCGCGCTGCTGGAGAGCTACGCCGCGCAGCCGGAGCGATACGGCGGAGATCTTGCGTCGGACGCGGCCATTGCGTTCTACTACCGGGCGCTGTACCGCGCGATGGACGAAGGAGCGCAGGATTTCCCGCTGGGCGGCGGGCGCAGCCTGTACGACCTGCTGTCGATGAACGAAAAGTACGCGGACGACCGCTGTGCGGAGCGGGAGGACTGGCTGCTTCTGCAGGCGTTCCGCGAGGCGGGGCAGAAATTCCGGGTGTTTGACAACGATTCGACGGACGTGATCGTGCCCTACGGCGAGGGCAAGGCGATCATAGAGGCGCTGCGCTCCGGGCGCGCGATGCGGGACGTGGAATACCGTGCGGAGCTGGTGGAGAAGGCCAAGCCCTACACGGTGGCGCTGTACGATTATCAGATAAAGGAACTGCGCCCGGAGATGGTGTGCGGGTGCGTCTACGTGCTGGACGCGTGTTGTTATGACGAGCAGCTGGGCGTTGTGCCCGGTGGGACGGAATTGGAGTTTTTGGGGGTGTGAGAATGAAGAATACGAGGTTTCCAAACATCGTGGAATTCCAGGTGTGGGGAGACTACGGGCTGTTTTCCGACCCGGTGATGCGCGTGGGCGGCGAGAAGTGCAGCTACCAGGTGCCGACGTATGAGGCGCTCAAGGGCATCCTGCACTCAATTTACTGGAAACCGACCCTCATCTGGTATGTGGACGACGTGCGGGTGATGAAGCCCATCCAGACCGAGGTCAAGGGCGTGCGGCCCATCAAGTATGGCGGCGGGAATGATCTGAGCTACTACACCTACCTCAAGGACTGCTGCTATCAGGTGCGGGCGCACTTTGAGTGGAACGAGAACCGGCCCGAGCTGGCCTGCGACCGCAACGAGAACAAGCATCATCAGATCGCGCAGCGCATGATCCGCAAGGGCGGACGGCGGGACGTATTCCTCGGCGCGCGGGAGTGCCAGGGGTATGTGGAGCCGTGTGCGTTCGGCGAGGGCGAGGGCGCGTACGACGGCACGCCGGAGCTGGCGTTTGGATTGATGTACCACGGCATCACCTATGCGGACGAGGCGTGGTCGGAGCGGACGCAGGGGCGCATGACGGCGAACTTCTGGTACCCCGTGATGAAGCAAGGCGTGATCCACTTCCTGCGGCCGGAGGAGTGCCCGCTGCACAAGGAGCTGGGCAGCATGGAGGTCAAGCCCTTCGGCGGGGAGATGGACAACTTTTCAGGCCTGAAGGAGTTTGGGGAGGTGAACTGATGGGTCTGTTTCAAAGAGCCGTGGAGACGTATGCGTGCAGCCGGAGCCTGATCGGGGTGTACCGGGAGGGGCATGAGCCGCTCGCGCCCATCGGGCACGTGCTGACGAGCGCGGACATCGAGATCACGCTGGACCGGAACGGCGGGTTTCTGGGCGCGGTTTCGCTGGACAAGAAGAACGAGCCCAAGATCGTCATCCCGGTGACGGAGGAATCGGCCGGGCGCACGGTCAAGCTCGCGCCCCATCCGCTGTGCGAACAGCTCAAGTATCTGGCGAGGGTCAATTCCGAGGCGCACGAGCTGTATCTGGAGCAGCTGCGCGACTGGCAGGCGTCGGCGCATTCCCACCCCATGCTGCTGCCCATCCTGCGGTATGTGGAGGGCGGGACGATCCTGTTCGACCTGGCGGGGCTGGGGATCATCGAAAAGGCGGCAAAGGACGGATACAATGAAAAGCTGCTGGTGCGCTGGCGCGTGGAAGGGCTGGGCGACGATGAGGAATCCGCCTGCTGGAAGAACCGCGCGCTGTTTCAGGCGTTCACAGAGTATTATTTGAGCAGGGTGGAATCGCGGGAGAAAGGGCTGTGCATGCTCACCGGCGAGGTGACGGCCATCGCCAGCCAGCACCCCAAGGGCGTCATTCCCATCAACGGCAACGCGAAGCTGATCTCGGCGAACGATTCGTCGGGGTTCACCTACCGCGGGCGGTTCTCGGAGGACTGGCAGGCTGCGACGGTGGGCTACGAGGCCTCACAGATGGCGCATAATGCGCTGCGGTGGGTCGCGGCGGAGCAGGGCGTGCTGGTGGACAAGCGGTGCTTCCTGTGCTGGAATCCGCAGGGCATCTCGCTGCCCAACCACACGGCGGGGCTGCGGGGGCGAAAGTCTGCGCCGATCTGGAAGCCCAGCGATTACCGCGAGGCGCTGGCCGACACGCTGTTCAGCTTCAAGCAGGAGAATCAGCTGACGGGGCGCGAGGCGGTGGTGCTGGCCGCGTTTGACGCCGCCACCACGGGACGGCTGGCGCTCACCTATTACAACGAGCTGACGACGGAGCATTTTCTTGCGCGGATGCGCGACTGGGACGCGTACTGCTGCTGGCACACGCCGTTCGGCATCCAGGCGATGCCGCTGTGGCAGATCGTGGACTGCGCCTACGGCGTGGAGCGCGGCGGCTTGCTCAAGGCGGACGACCGCATCCGCAGTCAGCACATTCAAAGGCTGGTCAACTGCAAGTTTTCGGGCAGCGGGCTGCCGTATGACTTTGTGGCCGCGCTGGCGCGCCGTGCGTCCACGCCGCTGGCGTTTGAGAGGAACAACTGGCGCAGGGTGATGCAGACGGCCTGCGCCGCGCTGCAGAAGTACCGCCACGACACCGACAGAGGGGGAGACGAAATGGCTTGGGAACTGGACAAAATGGACCGCAGCTTCCAGTACGGCAGGCTGCTGGCCGTGATGGACCGCGCGGAGTGCGATTATTACCGGAACTCGGACGATGACCGGCAGACGAACGCCATCAAGGCGATGTCGGAATTCCGGCGCAGGCCGTGGCAGGTGTATGAGCGCATCAACCGGCAGCTGCACGTCGCGTACCTGCCCAGAATGTACAGGCAGGATGCGGAGCGCTACGAGCGGCTGTGCGGGCAGATCGTGGGGATGCTCGCGCAGTTTGACGAGAGCGAGCTGAACAAGCCGCTGGAGGACACCTACCTGATGGGCTATGAGCTGCAGAGGAACGCATTCTTCAAGAAAAAGGAAGATCAAAAGGACGATACGGAAACGGAGGAGAACTAAATGACTGCACTGAAAAACAAGATCGATTTTGTGGCGATCGTGGCTGTGAACCGGGCCAACTGCAACGGCGATCCGCTCAACGGCAACCGCCCCCGCACCGACTACAACGGCTTTGGCGAGATCTCCGACGTGTGCATCAAGCGCAAGCTGCGCAACCGCATGCAGGATCTGGGCAACCCCATCTTCGTGCAGTCCGACGACCGCTGCGACGACGGCTTCGACAGCCTGAGCAAGCGCGCCGAGGCGTCGCTCAAGGGCATCAAGAGCAAGGCGGAATACGCGCAGAAGGCGTGCGAAAACTGGATGGACGTGCGCGCGTTCGGGCAGGTATTCGCGTTCAAGGGCGGCGTGTCCGTGGGCGTGCGCGGGCCGGTGTCCATCCATCAGGCGGTGAGCCTTGCGCCGGTGGAGGTGGAGTCGGTGCAGATCACCAAGAGCGTCAACAGCGAAAGCGGCGACAAGAAGGGCGCCGACACCATGGGCATGAAGCACTTCGTGCGCTACGGGTTGTATGAACTCAAGGGCTCCGTCAACGTGCAGCTGGCCGAAAAGACGGGCTTTACGCAGGAGGACGCGAATGTGCTCAAGGAGTGCCTGCGCACGCTGTTCGTCAACGACGCGTCCTCTGCGCGGCCCGAGGGGTCGATGGAGGTGGTCAAGCTGATCTGGTGGCAGCACAACTGCAAGGAGGGGCAGTATTCCTCGGCAAAGGTGCACCGCTCCGTGCATGTGCAGCCCTGTCCGGAGGGGGAGACGCCCGTCGTCGAGCTGGACGAGCTGCCGGGCCTCGTCCCCGAGGTGATCGATGGCGTATGATGAGGAGGAATACCTGCAGCTGTCCGGGCTGCAGCACTTCGCGTTCTGCCGTCGGCAATGGGCGTTGATCCACATTGAGGACCAATGGGCGGAGAACGAGCGCACGGTGGAGGGAAACTTTCTGCACGAACGCGCGCACGACGAGCAGCTACGCGAGCGCAGGGGAGACGTGCTGGTGATCCGCGGCATGCGCCTGTCCAGTGCGCGGCTGGGCGTGTCCGGCGCCTGCGACGTGGTGGAATTCCGTCGCTCGCCCGGCGGCGTGCCGCTGCACGGGGAGGAGGGGCTTTATCTGCCCTATCCGGTGGAATACAAGCGCGGACAGCCCCGCGAGGATCGGGCCAACGAGCTGCAGCTGTGCGCGCAGGCCATGTGCCTGGAGGAGATGCTGTGCTGCGACATCCCGCAGGGCGCGCTGTACTTCGGGCAGACGCGGCACAGGCAGACGGTGGACTTTACGCAGGCGCTGCGCGGCGAGGTGGAGCGCTGCCTGGAGGAGATGCACGGTCTGGCCCGGCGGGGACACACCCCGAAGGTCAGGCCCACCAAGGCCTGCAACGCTTGCTCGCTCAAGGAGGTCTGCCTGCCGCGGCTGATGAAGTCGGGTTCCGTGCAGGACTATCTGCACCGCAGATCGGAGGACGAAGCATGAGAAGGCTGCTCAACACGCTGTTTGTCACCACGAGCGACGCGTATCTTTCGCTGGACGGGGAAAATGTCGTCGTCAGCCGGGAAAAGCAGGAGCTGGGGCGGTTTCCGCTGCACAATCTGTGCGGGGTGATCAGCTTTTCCTACGCGGGGGCGTCGCCTGCGCTGCTGGGCGCCTGTGCCGAGCGGGACATCGACGTGGTGTTCTGCTCGCCGCAGGGGCGGTTTCTGGCGCGGACGGCGGGGATCACCGGCGGAAACGTGCTGCTGCGGCGGGAGCAGTACCGCGCGGCGGACGATCCGCGCAGAGCCTGCCGCATCGCGCGGTACATGGTCTACGGCAAGCTGTACAACGCCCGGTGGAACATCGAACGCACCCGGCGGGATCACGGGATGCGCATCGACGAGGAGAGATTCCGAAGTGCGTCGGCGGCGCTGAAGGGCCTTCTGCCGCAGGTGGAGGCGGAGACGTCGCCGGACAGCCTGCGCGGGCTGGAGGGCGCGGCAGCGACGGCCTACTTCTCCGTGCTGGACGACATGATCCTGCGGGACAAGCAGCATTTCTACTTCCGCAATCGCAGCCGGCGTCCCCCGACGGACCGGTTCAACGCGCTGCTGTCCTTTTCCTACAGCCTGCTCGCCCACGACTGCGCCTCGGCGCTGGAGAGCGCGGGGCTGGATAGCTTCGTGGGCTTCCTGCACCGCGACCGGCCGGGCAGGACTTCTCTGGCACTGGATCTGATGGAGGAGCTGCGCCCCTGCATGGCGGACCGCTTCGTGCTGACGCTCATCAACAACCGGGTGATGCAGCCGGAGGATTTCCACACGTCGGAAAACGGCGCGGTGCGCCTGACCGATGAAGCGCGCAGCAAATTCCTGAAAAACTGGCAGCAGCGCAAGCAGGAGAGCATCACGCATCCCTTCCTGGAGGAGAAGATGCCCTGGGGCTTGGTCCCGACCGTCCAGGCGCTGCTGCTCGCCCGCACCCTGCGGGGCGACCTGGAGGACTATCCTCCCTTCCTGTGGAAATGAGGTGACCGCAATGATGGTACTCATCACCTACGACGTCTCGACCGATACGGCCGACGGGCGCCGGCGTCTGCGTCAGATCGCAAAGCAGTGCGTCAACTACGGCCAGCGCGTGCAGAACTCCGTGTTCGAGTGCCTGCTCGACGCCGCCCAATGCAAGCAGCTCCAGCACAAGCTGCTCGAGATCATGGACGAGCAGCAGGACAGCCTGCGCTTCTATTACCTTGGCAACCGCTACCAGACCCGCATCGAGCACTTCGGTGCCAAGGCAGGCTATGACCCCAGCGGCGTGCTGATGCTCTGATGTCCATCGCCTGTCCTGCCAGCCCGCATTCCACCATACATCCGCGTCCGCATCGGAGCCGCGAGCGGTGTCTGAGGCAGTGCAGGCTTCTATCACCCTTCAATACTCACACAAACGCCAACCTCCGACTCCATGCGCGAACCGTGAGTGATCATGCAGATCCCCGTAGGTTCGCACCCGGTTTTTCCCCAAATCGCAGCCCATCAACACGGCCTCTCGACTACATTTACACTCTACGCGCACTCCTTTGGGGACTTTTGCAAAAGTTCTCCCCATTCTTTTGTGAACTTTTGCTGTCCCACCCCGCACGGGGTGGGTGGATTGAAATAAAGACAAGGCCGAATATTACGGCACCTTATTCGTCCCACCCCGCACGGGGTGGGTGGATTGAAATCTTTTTGACGGCACCAGAACCTCCGCGCGCCAGCGGTCCCACCCCGCACGGGGTGGGTGGATTGAAATGGTGATATGTCAAGCCGTATCAATAAAAAAATCACGTCCCACCCCGCACGGGGTGGGTGGATTGAAATTAGAGCCGCCCGTGGGATAGGATGGGTGTTTACACGTCCCACCCCGCACGGGGTGGGTGGATTGAAATTTTGTATGCTGCGTCTCGACAATCCGGGCAATATGTCCCA
>JAXEXP010000166.1:0-43430 GCA_034113365.1 Candidatus Spyradocola sp. | reverse complement strand
AGCGTGCTGATCTTCCTTTATTTGCCCCAACGCACAGAAAATCGCTCCTCGGCGGGGTACACGCCCCCGCCTGCGGATTGAAAGAGAAGGGGCTGCGGCCCCTTCCTGCTTCCCTGAAGCGTTTTTGCCCTTTTTTACAGTCTGACCGCCCCGGACGCTGCGGTGTCCGGGGCGTTTTGCGCTCAGGCGTTGTGGGGGGCTGCGTATTTTGCCTCCATTTCGGTGGTGTGCGCCCGCAGCTTTTCCAGCGCGAGCGCCTGGATGGCGGGCAGCGAGACGGGATCGGCCGCGGCAAACTCGGCCTTGAGGCGGGTGGACGCCATCGCGTGGCTGTCGTCGGGCCTGCTCTCGTCCGCCTGCGCGAGGAATCGCTGCAGCAGGCCGGCGTCGCTGGAGTAGTGCAGCTCGACGAGCTTAGCGCGATATTCCAGCTCCGTGGGCGAAATGCCCGGGAAGCGCCGCATATCCTCGGCGTGCTGCGCCTCGTGCTTGAGCAGCGAGACGCGGAACCTCTCGCTCTCAAAATCGTAGGCCTGCTCGATGCAGTTGATGGTGCCGTCGGGGGATGCCCAGCCGCCCGTGCCGAACCGCCCGAAGGTCAGATAGTCCATCCAGCTGCGGAACACGAAGCCCTTGAGGATGTTGACGGTATACGAAGCGACGCCGCCGGGCAGCTCCACGCGGTAGGCCGTCGGCACGGTCTCGCGCCAGACATAGGGGCCGAACAGCCCCTGCGTCCTGCCGAACTGCGCATGCAGTCCGTTTTCCTCAAACAGCGCCTGCAGGCGCTCGGCGAGCGTCTCCTCCGCCGCGCCGGGCAGGTGCAGCCTCTCCCGCAGTCCGTTCAGCAGGGCAGCGGCGGCCTCCGGCTCCGGCAGCCCGCAGTAGAACACATCGCGGAAATAGACCTGGTAGAGGCGGAGGAGGTCGTTGAGCGCGTCCGGGACGTCGTAGACGCGGTACTCGCAGCGCTCAAATATCGCGGCGTAGGCGGGGAGCACGTCCCCATACTCCGCCTCGTGCGCGCGCATGTAGGCGATGGCGCCCCTGACGTCGCCCTTTACAAAGTAATCACGGATCGGCAAGCGATTCCCTCCTCTTGCATTCAGCTGTGGAACACCTGCTGGGCGCAGGCGACGGTGGCCATCGCGTCCTTGGCGTAGAAGTCCGCGCCGATGCGCTGGGCGTACTCGGGGTTGAGCACCGCGCCGCCCACGACCACGCACGTGCCGGGGGCCTCACGGTGCAGCAGGGTGATGGTCTCCTCCATCGCGCCGACGGTGGTGGTCATCAGCGCGGACAGGCCGACCAGCGGCGCGCCGGTTTCGCGCACGGCCTGCAGCACGCTCTCGGGGGGCACGTCCTTGCCAAGGTCTATGACCTCGTAGGCGTAGTTTTCCAGCAGCACCTTGACGATGTTCTTGCCGATGTCGTGGATGTCGCCCTTGACGGTGGCCAGCACGATCTTGCCCTTCTTCTCGGGGGCGCTGCCGGACTTTGCCATGCTGTCCTGCAGGATGCCGAAGGCGACCTTGGCGGCGTCGGCGCACATCATCAGCTGGGGCAGGAACATGGTGCCCTTCTCAAAGCCCGCGCCCACGCGGTCGAGGGCGGGCATGAGCACATTCTGGATGATGTCCAGGGGCTGGGCGCGCTCCAGCTCGCGCAGGGTGAGCTGGCGGGTCAGCTCCTTCATGCCCTTTTCCACGGCCTCGGACAGCGTAAGGTCGCTCTGGGGCTTTTGGGCGGCGTTCTCCTCGCCCGTCTGCGCGGCGTAGGCGATGTACTGCGCGCAGTTGTCGTCGCAGCCCCGCAGCGCGCAGGAGGCGCGGAAGGCGCGCATCATGGACTCGGAGCCGGGGTTCATGATGGCGGCGTCCAGGCCCGCGGCCAGCGCCATGGACAGGAAGGAGGCATTGACCAGCTCGCGGCGGGGCAGGCCGAAGGAGATGTTGGACACGCCAAGCGTGGTGCAGACATGAAGCTCGCGCTTTATGCGGGACAGCGCCTCCAGCGTGACGCGCGCGTTGTGCTGGCCGGTGGAGATGGTCATGGTCAGCGCGTCCACCACGATGTTTTCCGGGCCGATGCCGTACCTTGCGGCCTCGTCGATGATCCTGCGCGCGATGGCCACGCGGCCCTCGGCGGTGTCGGGGATGCCGTCCTCGTCGAGCGTGAGGGCGATGACCGCGCCGCCGTACTTTTTGACCAGCGGGAACACGGCGTCCATCACCTCGCGCTTGCCGGAGACGGAATTGACCAGGGGCTTGCCGTTGTAGAGGCGCATCGCGGCCTCCATCGCGGGGATGTCGGTGGTGTCGATCTGCAGCGGCGCGTCGGTGACGGACTGCACGGCGTAGACGGCGTCGCGCATCATCGCGGCCTCGTCGATGCCGGGCAGGCCGACGTTGACGTCGAGCAGGTCCGCACCGGCCTCGATCTGGGTGACGGCCTCGCGCAGTATGTAGTCCACGTCATGGGCGCGCAGCGCGGCCTTGAACTTGCTCTTGCCGGTGGGGTTGATGCGCTCGCCCACGATCGCGGGGCGGTCGGAGAGCACCACGGCGCGGCTGCCCGAGGTGACGACGGTGCGGCGCTTCTTTTCCAGCGGCAGCGGGGTGACGTCGCGGCAGGCGGCGGCGGTGGCGGCGATGTGCGCGGGGGTGGTGCCGCAGCAGCCGCCCACGGCCCACGCGCCCGCCTGACAGATGCGGCGCATGGTGGCGGCAAACGCCTCCGGGCCGACGTCAAAGTGCGTGCAGCCGCCCTCCTGGCGGGGCAGGCCGGCGTTGGGGTTGACGATGACGGGCAGCGAGCAGACGGCGCGCAGCTGCTGATAGAGCGACTCCATCTGCTCGGGGCCGAGGCCGCAGTTGAAGCCCATCGCGTCCACGCCCAGGCCCTCGAGCAGCGCGCAGGCGGTGGCCACGTCCGCGCCGGTGAGCATTTTGCCGGTCTTGTCGAACACGAGGGTGGCAAACACGGGCAGGGCGGTCTCCTTGGCGCCCAGCACCGCGGCCTTGAGCTCATAGGTGTCGCTCATGGTCTCGATGACGATGCAGTCCGCGCCGGCCCTCTCGCCCGCGAGCGCCTGCTGGCGGTAGAGCGCCACGGCGTCCTCAAAGGGGAGGTCGCCGTAGGGCTTGAGGAGCTTTCCGGTGGGGCCCATGTCCAGCGCGACGTAGCCGTGGCCCGCCTGCTCCACCGCCTGCCGCGCGATGCCCACCGCGGCCGCGACGGTCTCCTCCACCCGCTCGCCGTACTTAAGCGCGTTGGCGCCGAAGGTGTTGGTGGTGATGACGTCCGCGCCGGCGCGCAGGTATTGCAGATGGATGTCGCGCACCACGTCGGGGTGCGACAGGTTCCAGGTCTCGGGCAGCTCGCCGGGCTTGAGGCCCCGCGCCTGCAGCAGCGTGCCCATCGCGCCGTCAAAGAACAGGATGCGCTTTCCCAGCTCGTCCAGTATCATGGTGGGTCATTCCTTTCTATATGCACAGTTGGTCATGGTGCAGCGCGCGCACTTTGCGGCATGGGCCCTGCAGGGCTGCGCGGTGATGCCGCAGATGGCGGTGATGGACTTGACGGGCGCGAGCAGCCCTGCGCCCGTGAGCGTCACGCCGATGCGCTTGGGGGCGGAGAGCAGCTCGAGCAGCGGGCCCTGCGCGTCCAGCGATAGGTCGCCGTAGCCCGGCGAATAGGAGGGCGTCAGGTGCAGGCCCTGCGGGCGCAGCGCCTCTTCGGCCGCCTCGGTCAGGCGGTCTGCGAGGTCCTCCACGGCGGCGGCGGCGCAGGCCTGCAGCACCAGCGCATAGGCCATGTCCGTCACCTGCGCGCGGGCGATGAGCACGTCGGCCTGCACGCCCAGCGTGGCGGCGTAGACCAGCGCGCGGGGGCTGTGCTCGAGCAGCTGCGCGAGGTTGCGGCTGTGCAGGGTGAGGCCGCCCAATGCCGTCTCCTCCCCCGCCGCGCAGCAGGGCAGCTCCAGCTGCACGGTGCGGGGCTGCGTGGCGGCGTCCAGCGCGGCGAATGCACGGCGCATCAGCTCCTCCACGCGCGCGTCGGGGCGGCCCAAATAGCGCGCGGCCTGTTCCCAGCGGGAGATCATGCCTGGGTGCCGAAGATCTCGGACAGGTTGTGGATGATGCTGGCCGCGATCTCCGCCTTGTTCATGGTGTAGATGTGCACGTGGGTGACGCCGTTTGCGATCAGGTCGATGATCTGCTCGGTGCAGTAGGCGATGCCGGCCTGCTTCATGGCGGCGGGGCTGTCGCCGAAGCGGTCGATGATGGCGGCAAAGCGCGGCGGCAGCGAGGTGCCCGACAGCCGGCAGGTGCGCTTGATCTGCTTGGCGTTGGTCACGGGCATGACGCCGGCGATGATGGGGATGTTGATGCCGGCGTTGCGCGCGCGGTAGAGGAAGTTATACAGAATATTGTTGTCGAAGAACATCTGCGTGGTGAGAAAATCCAGCCCACAGTCCACCTTGCGGCGGAGGTTGTCGATGTCGGCCTTGCGGTTGTCGCTGTCGGGGTGGCACTCGGGGTAGCAGGCGCCGCCGATGCAGAAGTCGCCGAACGCGCGGATGTCCGTGATCAGCTCGCTGGCGTAGCGGTACTGGTTGGGCAGCGGGAAGTCGGCGTCCTTGGGGATGTCGCCGCGCAGCGCGAGTATGTTCTCCACGCCCAGGCGCTGCAGCTCTCCCAGCACCTGGTGCACCTTCTCCCTCGTGGAGGAGACGCAGGTCAGGTGCGCCAGCGCGGGCACGCCGCAGTCCATCACCTCGCGGGCGACCTGCGCGGTGTATTCGGAGGTGCCGCCCGAGGCGCCGTAGGTCACGGAGATAAAGGATGGATTCAGCGCGGCGACTTCGCGCGCAATGGCCTTGTACTCCGACAGTTTATTGCCCTCCTTGGGCGGGAACAACTCGCAGGAAACGGTGATCTCCTGCTCGCGCAGCCTCTGACTGATCTTCATGGGCGATGCACATCCTTTCCGAGTGAATTGATATGTTGAACATTATACACCGCATCGGGGCGGGTTTCAAGGGATAGGGCGCGCGGAAAGCGCCGCATACACGAACGTTTTACATTTCCAACCCGATATGGTATCATAACCGTAAAGACGCGACACGGAGGTGCGTTATTATGGAAGGGATGAAAAGCGTTTATCAGGCAAGAAGGCTGTACGAGGGGCTGACGGCCATCGAGGACGGCGGCGTGCGCTGCTTCCTCATCGAGGGGCCGGAGAAGGCGATGCTGGTGGACACGGGCTACGGCAAGGGCGATCTGCGCGCGTTCGTGCAGAGCCTGACGGACAAGCCGGTGTTTGCTGTCTACACGCACGCCGACGGCGACCACACGGGCTGCATCGACGCGTTCCCGGAGGCGTACATGCACCCGGCGGAGTTCGACTACCTGGCGGCCAAGGGGCGGTCCCGCGCGGGGCTGCGGCCGCTGTGGGACGGCGATGCGATCGAGCTGGGCAGCTGGAAGTTCGAGGTGCTGCACCTGCCCGGACACACGCCGGGGTCGGTGATGCTGCTGGAGCGGGCAAAGCGGCTGCTGATCGCGGGCGACAGCGTGCAGACGGGCTCGATCTACATGTTCGGGCCGGGGCGCAACCTGGACGCGTACATCCTCAGCTTGGAGAAGCTGGAGGGGCTGCGCGGGCTGTTTGACACGGTGCTGCCCTCGCACGGCGAGCTGCCCGTGCCCGCGGACATCCTCCCGGCGCTGATCCGGGGCGCAAAGGACCTGCGCGACGGCAAGCTCACGGCGAAACCCCCGCTGCAGCCCGGCATGCCCTGCCACAGCTACCGCTGCGAGGTCGCGTCGTTCCTGTACTGAGCAAAAACGAGCTGCTCCCTCCTTAGTCAGGCGGAGCAGCTCGTTTTGTTTGCGTTTATTCCTTGATGCCGATGCAGAGCCAGCGGCCGTCGATGTCCTCGATGATGAACTCGCGGTTGTGGTAGTCGGTGGTGCGCAGGCGCTGCACGATCTTGACGCCCTTGGCCTCGAATTCGTCCTGCAGCTCCTGCTGCTCGCGCACGATCAGGTAGCCGTCCGCGCCGTAGCCGTAGAGCTCGCGGTTGGGGATGACGCGCTGGCCGTTGGACTGCGTGAGGATGAACTCGACGCTGTCGCGGTAGAGGCAGATGTGCTTCTCGGCGGCGTCCAGGTAGTCCACCCGGCGGAAGCCCAGCTTGTCGTGGTAGAACTCCGCCGTGCGGCAGATGTCCGGCGTGGGAAAGATGCAATGGGCCTGGAGCAGTTCCATGGTTTTTTTCCTTCTCTATACGCGGATGCGGGAGAGCACCTGGCCGATGCTCTCGTGCAGGCTGAGCGTGGCGCGGCGGTCGTAGGGGGTGGGGTCGCGGTTGATCTGCACCACGCAGTCGCCGCGGAAGTACTGCAGCAGGCCCGCGGCGGGGTAGACGGCCAGCGACGTGCCGCCGATGAGGAGCATATCTGCACTCTCGATACGCCGGATGGCGCCCTCGACCACCGTATCGTCCAGCGGCTCCTCGTAGAGCACCACGTCGGGCTTTACGGTGCCGCCGCAGGCCGTGCACCTGGGGATGCCGTCGCTGTTTAGGATGAAATGGGCGTCGTAGAACGCGCCGCAGTCCATGCAGAAGTTGCGGTGGACGCTGCCGTGCAACTCGAACACCGCGCGGCTGCCCGCCGCCTGATGCAGGCCGTCGATGTTCTGGGTGACGACGGCGGTGAGCTTCCCGGCGCGCTCCAGCTCGGCGAGCTTCAGGTGCGCGGGGTTGGGTTTGGCGTCGAGGTAGAGCATTTTATCGCGGTAGAAGCGGTAAAATTCCTCGGTTTGGGTCAAAAAGAAGCTGTGGCTGAGTATGGTTTCGGGGGGATAGGCGTATTTTGTGTGATACAGCCCGTCCACGCTGCGGAAGTCGGGGATGTGCGACTCGGTGCTCACCCCCGCCCCGCCGAAGAACACGATGCGATGATGCGCGTCGATCAGGCGCTGCAGTTCTTCCATGAAACGCGCCCCTTCACTTACACGCGCTCGAGCACGATGCGCACCGAGTCAAAGTCCTGCTGCATCTCGGGCATGTTGAGCCCGGCGTGCAGCAGCGTGGTGGCGGCGTAAACATTGCCCTTGCCGTCGCGGTAGCGGGCATTTTCGTCCAGACCCTTGAGGCGCAGGCGCGTCACGGGCGGGTTGGGGTCGTTGAGCTTCTTTACGTAGGTGACGATGGCGACGGACTTGTCCTCCGCGACCACCATGAACGCGCACTCGTTGCTGCCCACGGGCGAGATGAGGCGGTACTGATCGCCCGTGACCACAAGATCGCGGATGCGCTTGTACTCGGCCACCTGCTGGGCGACCTCGGTCTTTTCCTCGTCGGTCATCTTGCTCATGTCCAGCTCGTAGCCAAAGCTGCCCGCCATGGCGACGTTGCCGCGGGTGTGCAGGGGCGTTACGCGGTGCACCTGGTGGTTGGGCACGGCGGAGACGTGGCAGGTCATGGCGGAGGCGGGATAGACCATGGAGCAGCCGTACTGTATGTTCAGGCGCTGGATGGCGTCGGAGTCGTCGCTGGTCCAGTTCTGGGGCATGTAGTACAGGATGCCCGCGTCAAAGCGCCCGCCGCCGCCCGAGCAGGATTCGAACAGCACGTCGGGGAACGCGGAGGTGATGCGCTCCATGATGGAATAGACGCCGAGTATGTAGCGGTGGTAGATCTCGCCCAGGCGGTCGGCGGGCAGCGCCGCGGAGCCCACCTCGGCCATGTTGCGGTTCATGTCCCACTTGACGTAGCGGATGTCGGCGCTCCTCAGCACGCCGGAGACGGTGTCCACGACGTAGTCCTGCACGTCCTTGCGGGTCAGGTCGAGGATCAGCTGATGGCGGCCCAGCGAGGGGCTGCGCTTGCTCTGGTGCAGGCACCAGTCGGGGTGCGCGCGGTAGAGGTCGGAGTCGGGCGAGATCATCTCCGGCTCGAACCACAGGCCGAAGTCCATGCCCTTGGCACGGATGCGCTCGACGAGCTGCTGCATGGTGCAGCCCAGCTTCTTTTCATTGACAAACCAGTCGCCCAGCGCGCACAGGTCGTTGTCGCGCGCGCCGAACCAGCCGTCGTCCAGCACGAACAGCTCGATGCCAAGCTTCGAGGCGGCGTCGGCCATGCTCAGCAGCTTTTCGGCGTCAAAGTCCATGTAGACGCCCTCCCACGAGTTGAGCAGCACGGGGCGGCCCTGGTCGCGGTACTTGCCGCGGGCGAGGTTGCGGCGGTAGAGTCTCTGGTAGGCGCGGGACATGTCGCCCAGGCCGGTGGCGGAATAGACCAGCACGGCCTCGGGGGTGGCGAAGGCTTCGCCGGGGTCGAGGCGCCAGCTGAACGCGCGGTCGTTGATGCCGAAGTTGACGCGCAGGGTATCAAAGGCGTCCACGTCCGTCTCGATGATGAAGTTGGAGGAATAGATCAGGCTGACGCCGTAGGCCTCGCCCGCGTCCTCGGTGGCGTCCTTGGACAGGATCGCCGCGAAGGGATTGTGCAGGTGCGAGGAGGAGCCGCGGAAGGACTGCACCGACTGGGTGGTGTGGCTGATGGGCGCGCGCTCGACGTTGAACTCCCGCGCCCACGCGCCGTGCAGGTGGAGCAGGTCGAAGTCCTTGCCTGGGAACTGCAGGCTGCCCGTCATGGCGCGGGTGAGGGTGACGGGCTGCCCGCCCGCGTTGCGCACCACCGTCCAGCGGGCGATGGCGGGCGAGAAGTCGAACACAGTGTAGTACAGATCGACGTACAGCTCCTTGACCGCGTCGCGCAGCGTGATGCGCAGGGTCTGGGCGGCGTCGCCGTCGTTTAGGTAGGTGTGGGGCAGGCCGGGGTTGTCGGGCTTGCCGGGCAGGATCTCGTAGGAATCGTAGCGCAGGTCGGTGACGTTGTCGCCGTCCGCATCGACGCTGCCAATGGCGCAGGGGCGCAGGTCGGCGCTGCCCGAGCCGGAGTATTCCAGCGGCACGACGTCGGTGGAGAACTCGTCCTCATCGCCCGCGGGGATGGCCCAGAAGGACGCGCGTCCGCGCGGGGCAGCCAGGTGCTGCACCTGCTTATCGTCGATGGGCGCGCCGTAGTAGAGATGAACCAGATGCCCCTGCCCCATTACGCCCATGACGTAGCTGGACGAGGCGGTGTCGAGTTTGAACACCCGGCACTGTTCGCATACCGTGATCGCCATACCATAAACCTCCTGTGAAAAAGAGTGGGTTTTCTACCTAAAAGAATACACGCGCGGAGGGGTCGCCGTCAAGTGCGCAGCGGCGGGATGTGCTGAATTTCAAAATACATAGGAATACAGATGCGGCTTGATATTGTGCTTCTGAAGTTATGTTAGCGGTTGACGGACACCTCATCAGTCGCCTGCGGGCGACAGCTTCCCCTCAAGGGGAAGCCAAAGTTAAGCGCCTTTTGATATGTTCAAGAGGATTTCTGCTGATCCGGGGTCAGGTGCGCAGCTGTACAAGGCTGCCCTTTTCGCATTTGACGACCTCGATGCCCTGGAGGATGTTCTCGCGCAGCACGTCCACGTGCGAGATGATGCCCACGCGGCTGCCCGAGCCGATGCAGGTCAGCACGTCGAGCGCGTCCTTGATGGAGCGGGGGTCGAGCGTGCCGAAGCCCTCGTCGATGAACATGGCCTCCATCGACACGCCGCCCGCCTGCGCACGCACCACCGCCGACAGCCCCAGCGACAGCGACAGCGACACCAGGAATTTCTCGCCGCCCGACAGCGTGCGCACGTCGCGCTCCTGGCCCGTCTGGCCGTCGAGCACGGTCAGCTCCAGGCCGTCCAGGCGCGCGCGGGAGCTGGCCTTTTTGACGGCGAGCTGGTATCTGCCGCCGTGGACGAGCCGCAGCAGCCGGTTGGCCTGCGCCGCCACGCTGCCCAGCATCGCCGAGAGCACAAAGCTGGACAGCGTCACGCCCTTGGCGTAGGTGAAGCTCTCGACAAAGGCGCGCATGCGGTCGCGGGTGGCCTTCTGCACGAGCAGCTTTTCGCCCTCGCGCTGCACGCGGGCCAGCAGGTCGGTCTTGCCCTGCACCAGCGCCTCCTGCGTGCCCATGCGCATCGCGGACTCGTTGGACAGCGCAAGGCAGCGGTCGCGCTCGGCAAGGGCTGCGGAAAGGTCGGGGCGCTGCGCGCCCTCCACGCCCTGCGCGGCGGCTTCGGCCTCGGCGCGGGCGGCGGCCAACTGCTGGCGGTAGTCCTGCGCGCGGGCGCGGCTGTCCGCGATGCGTTCCTCGGGCAGTGCGCAGGCGCAGTACTCCGCTTCGTTTGCAAAGCCCTGCGCGGCAAGCGCCTGTGCAAACGCCGTCTGCGCCTGCTCCCTCTGCGCGGCGAGCTGCTGGGCGCGGCTTGCGGCGCGGGTGTGGGCGGTGCGGCACAGCTGACACGCGGTGTCGGCGTCGTGGTCGCGGGAGACGGCTTGCTGCAGCCGCTGTTCACGGGAGTCAAGCTCCTTGCGCAGGTCGGTAATGCGCTGCTGGAGCTGGGCTGCGGTCTGGGGGCACTCGCCCACGCGGCGGAGCGTCTCCTGCACGCGCGTGCGCGCGGTGGTCAACGCCTGCTGGCGCTGCGAACACGCCTGCTGCGCGGCGGCAAGCTCGCTGCGGCTGCGCGCAAGGGTCTGCTCGAGGGCTTGCAGCTCCTTTTGCAGCGCGTTGGCGCGGTCGGCGGCCTGACGGGCGGCGGCGAGCGCGGTCTGCGCCTGCTGCTCGGCCTGCGCGTCGTAGGGGATCAGGCCCTCGGCGTCGCGGCGGGCGGCGGCAAGCTGCTCCTGCGTGCTGCGGACACGCTCGGCGGCGCCCTCGCAGCGCGCGGCGGCTTCGGTCAGCTCCTTTTGCACCTGGCGCAGCGCGCGGATGGCCTGCTGATAGTTCTGCCGGGCGTCGGCGTAGGCGAGGCTGTGCCGGGCGTTGGGGTGGTGGACGCTGCCGCAGACAGGGCAGGGCTTGCCCTCCTCCAGCCGCTTGGCCAGCTCGTGCGCGGCGTTGGAGAAGTACTGCTCCTGCCGCTGCGCCTCCTGCTGCATGGCGAGATTGGCGCGGGCGTTGACGTCCGCGCGGATGCCTTCGGCTGCGCGCAGTTCCGCCTGCGCGGCCTGCTCCTGCTGCCAAAGGGCTTCGATGCTGCGCGCGGCCCTGCCCGACTGCGCGTAGCGGTCGCACAGCGCCTGCGCCTCGGGCAGGCGGTCGCGGCCCTGCTGCTCCAGGCGGCGCAGCGCGGCGCGGCCCTGCTCCAGTTGGTCGCCCTGCCGCTGCACGGCCTGCTCCAGCTGCTGCACGCGGCGGCTCGCGGGCTCGAGCAGTGTTTGCGCTTCGTTTTCCGCGCGCTGCGCGGCGTCCAGCGCCACCAGCTCGGGCAGGCGCTGCTCGGCGGCGGTCAGCTCGGCGCGCAGAGCGGCGGCGTCCTTTTGCAGCTCCTGCGCGGCGGCGAGCTGCTGCGCGGCGGTTTCGCGGGCGGCCTCGGCGTCAGCCAACGCTTTTTGCGCGCGCTGCGCCTCCTGTTCGGCGGCGGTCAGCTCGCGGGTCAGGCGGGCGCACTCGGCGTCCGCGGGGGCGGCGAGGCGGGCGCGCTCGGCGCGGGTCACGGCCTCCTCCAGCGCGGACATCTCCTGCTCGCGGGCGTTGAGCACGCTCAGGGCGGACTGCGCCGCGTCCTGCCGGGCGAAGCGTTCTTCGAGCTGCTGCGCCTGCGCGGCGCGGGCGTTGGCCGCCTCGTAGGCCTGTTTGCGCGCGGCGTGCTCCTGCCGCAGCTGATCCAGCGTCTCCCCGTCCGCCGTCAGCTGATCGCGCAGCGCCTGCGGGGTGTCGGCGTCGTAGATGCGCAGCTGCGCCTCCATCGCCTGCTCGCGCTCGCGCACCTGCGCGTCGAACGCGCGGAAGCTGCGGCTGAGGCTCTCCTGATAGTCGTTGAAGCGGTCGGTGCGGAATATGTTCTTGAGGATCTTCTCCTTTTCCGACGAATCGGCGGTCAGGAAGCGCTCGAACTTGCCCTGCGGCAGCACCATCACCTGCACGAACTGCGCGTAGCCCATGCCGATGACCGTCTCGGCGGCGCGCTCCTGCTCGCGGGCCTTGTCGCTCTGCATCAGGTTGCGCTCCCCGCCGCCGTCAAGCAGCTCCAGCGCGCCGCACTCCAGGCGGTATTTCTCGCCGGAATCGGCCTTGCGCCGCCGCACGGGGCGCAGACGCCGCCAGAAGCGGAAGCTGCGGCCGCGCACCGAGAAGGTGAACTCCACGCTCGTGTCCTGCTCCGGCCCGGCCAGCTGACAGCGCAGCGCCTCCATGTCGCCGCGCTCCTCCGCGCTCGCCCGGCCGTAGAGCGCCACGGTCATCGCGTCCAGCAGCGCGGTCTTGCCCGCGCCCGTCTCGCCCCAGATCAGGAATTTGTCCGCAAAGCGCGTAAAATCCACCTGCTGCGGCAGCAGATACGGCCCGAAGGCCTCCAAGGTCAGCCTGATGGGCAGCAAACGCCGCACCTCCCCTCTCTCAATCCAACGCCAGCAAAATGCGGCGTGCGCACGACGCGCACCGTCAGCGTGGGACAATCGTTTAGCGCCCGCATCATGCCGTCATAGATGCGTTCGCTGGTCATCACCTGGTCGGGTATGACACCGCCGCACGCGTCCAGCGCCGCCCGCGCCCGCGCGCCCAATTTCTCCGCGATGGCGAACACGTCGTCCTCATAGATGGGCTCCTCCGACGACATTTCCAGCAGATCGTCGATGGAGACGATGCCAAACTCGCGCCCCTGCGCCTCCAACAGATGCTGCAGCGCACGGGCGAGCGTGGACTTGCCGCTGCTGGACGGGCCGCCCGGCAGAATGGCCTGCCTGCGCATGGCTCATTCCTCCCTTTCCGCGTCCTCGATGGCCTTGAGGAACCAGCCGCGCTGCTCGTCGTTCATCTCCATGCCGGTCTTGTAGAGGTAGAACTTCTCCGCGACGTCCAGCGGCGTGTCGCGCACGGCCTCCTCCATCGTCAGCATCGGCGCGTCGCCCGCGCTGCGCTGCAAACCGCTGTCGATGAGCAGCGCGTTGGGGCAGACGGCGCGCAGCTGCTCCTGCACGAGCGCCGTGGCGTACTCGTCGGCGACGGTCAGGTGCAGATAGTCCTCCGACGGCTTCGCAAGCAGCTCCTCCAGCGTGCCGTTCACCTCGCGCACCGCGTGCAGCGGGTGCAGCGGCGCCTCCCGGATGGACAGGTCGTCGGTGTCCAGTATGGTCACGGACTTGGGCTGCCCGGCCTCGGCGAACGACGAACACAGCGGCGTGCCCGAATAGCGCACGCGCCCGCCCGCCAGCGTCTGCGCGCGGTGCAGGTGCCCCAGCGCGACGTAGTCGTACCCCGCGAAGCAGTCCGTGGGCACGGCCAGCGCGCCGCCCACCGCCGCCGCGCGGTCGCTCTGCCCCGGCGTTCCGCCCGCGGCGAAGCAGTGCGCCATCAGGATGTGCCGCCGCCCGTCGCGCGGGGGGACGCGCATCTCCAGCGCCACGGCCAGCGCGTCCGCCGCGCTGCCGATGCGCTCACGCTGCTCGGGGTAAGCGATGCGCACGTCGTCCGCGGTGACGTAGGGCAGCACGTGCACCACGGCCTCGCCCAGGTCCACCTGCGCGTCCTGCGCCGTCACCCGGCCGAATATGTGCAGCCCCGCAACCTTCAGCAGGTCGCTCAGCGACGACAGCCGCGCCGCGCCGTCGTGGTTGCCCGCGCACAGGATCACCGGCAGGCGCAGCTCCAGGCACAGGCGGCGCATCGCGTCGTTATACAGTGCGATGGCGTCCTGCCCTACCACCGCGCGGTCGAACACGTCGCCCGCCACCAGCACGGCCGACACGCGCTCCTCCTGCGCGATGCGCGCGATCTCCTCCAGCATGTGCGCCTGATCCGCGGTCAGGTCCGCGCCGTAGAAATCCAGCCCCAGATGCCAGTCCGAGGTGTGCAGCAGCTTCATGCAGT
Organism: Candidatus Spyradocola sp.; assembly: GCA_034113365.1. Taxonomy (GTDB): domain Bacteria; phylum Bacillota; class Clostridia; order Christensenellales; family UBA1750; genus Spyradocola. The sequence continues at coordinate 29,437 of JAXEXP010000166.1, read as the reverse complement.
CCCCCCCCTTTTTCACCAAAATGACGGTTCGCGCAGGAACCGTACCTGTTGCCCTTCGCACAACGTTCCGACGCGCCGCACAACGAGCACCCGGCTTCGCAGTACATACCCGTGCGGCGCATCGGCCCCCGCCCGCCCCTCCCTGCGGGAGGGGGCGGGCGGGGGCCATCTTTCCCCGTTTCGCGCTCTTTACTTGGCTATGGCCTCGATGTCCAGCGCAAAGCGGCCCGCGTTGCGGCCGTAGAGCGCCAGGCCGCCCTGGTCGCAGCTCAGCTCCAGGCGCAGGCTGCCGCGCTGCTGTGCCGCGCGCAGGAGCTCGCCCTCCACCGGCACGATCATCAGATAGCCGTAGGAGCCGGCCTCGTCCAGATACCGCTCGCGCGCCTGATAGTGCCAGGACAGCACGCCGTTGCAGTCGGCGGGGTCGTCGGGCAGCGTGATCTCGTCCACCACCGCGCCCTCCACCTTGATGGTCAGGCGGCTGGGGTCGGTCTCCTCGTCGGTCATGAAGTAGGAGTTGTGGTTGGTGCCGGGGTCCATCTTGTAGCCCTTCATGAAGTCCGCGTCGGCCGATACCGGCACCTGACCGTCCGCGTCCTTGGCCAGCAGGCGCTTTGCGCCCGCCTCAAAGCGCAGCTCGATCTTGTCGCACTGCATCAGGTTTTCCATCGGGATCTCGTAGGCCACGCTGCCCGCGCCCGTGCCGCACAGTTTGTGTCCGGAAAGCGCCAGCCAGTCGCGGTCAAAGTGCTTCTCGGCGTAATCGCAGGGGCGCACCCAGGCCGCGCCCTGCCGCGCGCCGCGCACGTCCAGCGTGCAGAAGTTGCGCGACAGCACCCTGTCGCCCTGCACCAGCCGGAAGGTGAGCGCCGCGACGTCGTTGACCTTGGGCGCGGTGACGGTGATCACGCCCAGATCCAGCAAACCGCTGCCGGGCGCTTCAAACTGCAGGCTGCCGCCGTCGTAATAGCCGTGCTCGCCGTGCAGGAACCATTCCAGCGTCAGCGTCTGCCCCTTGGGCGCGCCGGAGAAGCTGGAGCAGTAGACGCGCGTCTCCACCTGCTCGCCGCCGCCGACGGTGCGGCAGGGCGGCGCGTCGTAGGCGATGAAGTCATTCGCGTGCAGGTCGGAAAGGCTCATGCCCATGCCCAGCAGATCGTAGCCAAAGTGCTTCTTCTGGTTGTCGATGCGGTAGTAGCCGTTGAACTCATTGACCACGTCGTGGAATTCCGTGAACACAAAGCCGCAGATATTCTCGTGCAGGCGGTATTCGTTGAGCATGTAGTGGTACTGCCAGGCCAGGTCGCTGTCGCCCGCGTTGTCCTGCACGCCCCAGACCATGCCGCACTCGGAGTTGATCAGCGGGATGCGGCGGTTCTTGTTGCCGCCGATGTAGTTCCAGCCGCTGCCCTCAAACGCGTTCTTTGCCGCGGTGTCGATGTGCTCCTTGACGGTCATGTAGCCGTTGAGGTAGAAGTGCCAGGTGTTCATGTCGCTGACCACGTGGTCGTAGTTGCAGGCGGAGTTGTCCTCCACCAGGCGCGTTGCGTCCATCGCCTTGACCTTTTCGTACATGCGGCGCACCCAGCGCTGCGTGTCGGTGGTGTACTGGCGCATGCTCTCGCCCGTGGCGCTGAACAGGCCCCACGTCTCGTTGAACACGATCCACGCCATCACGCAGGGGTGGTTCCAGTCGCGCTGCAAGAACTCCTCCAGCTCGCGCTCGTACTGCGCGCGCGTGGCCTCCTGCGGCTCGCCCCAGTAGCACACCATGTCCGCCCAGGCCAGCACGCCCAGCCTGTCCATCCAGTAGAGCTTGCGCGGCTCCTCGGGCTTGATGTGCAGGCGCATCAGGTTCAGGCCGAGGTCCTTGACGCGCTGCACCTCCTGGCGCACGTCCTCCTCGGTGGGCAGCGTAAAGTAGCCCTGCGGGTTGAAGGACTGATCCAGCGTGCCGTTGAGGTAGATGGGCTGGCCGTTGAGCGTCACCCACGGGAACTCGCGGCCGCCAAAGCACCGATAGCCGATCTCGCGCACGCCAAAGTAGGTGTGGACGACGTCCTGCCCCAGCGCCACGGTGCCCTCATACAGATAGGGATTGTCGCAGCTCCACAGCTTCGGATTGTCCAAGGTAAAGGTGAGCACGGCCTCGTTTTCGCCGGCGGCAAGCTGCACGCTCTGCTCAAATTCCTTGCCGTCAAACGCGGCGCGCAGCGTCTGCACGCCCGCCTCCGCCGCGTGGATCCATGCGCGGATGGTGACGGCGCCGTCGCACTTGGTCTCGGTCTTGATGCGCTTAAGGTGCGTCGCGGGGGCCTCCTCGAGGTACACCGTCTGCCAAATGCCGCGGATCTCGCCGTAGCCCTGCTTGCCGCGGGGCTGGTTGTCTGCGTCCAAGTCGGTGACGCGCACCGCGATGTCGTTGTCCGCGCCGCTGACCCACCAGGGCGTCACGTCCAGGCGGATCTCGCCGTAGCCGCCCCTGTGCTGCCCGGCCAGCTTACCGTTGACAAACACCTGCGTCTCATAGTCCGCCGCGCCGATCACCAGAAACACGCGGCCCTGCGCGTCAAAGCGTGCGGTTCTGCGGTACCAGCCGGTGCCCTTGACGTCCTCGCCCACGCCCGAAAGCGGCGCCGCCCAAGAATACGGCACCGTGATGGTTCTGTCCAGTTCGGGACAAATCACCGCGTCGGAGAACGCGAAGTCCCACGCGCCGTTGAGGTTCAGCCAATGCTCGCGTTCCCAGTCGGGACGCGGATGTTCTGCTCTGGGGATCATATTGAAAAGCCTCCTCATGCGGATTTTACTGTACATATTTTATCACAAATCCATGCGTTCTACAATCTCGGTGTTGACCTCGGAATACTCGATCTGGCGGGAGAGCAGGCGCAATCCCTCCGCCGCCGAGCTCACCGTGCCGCTGTCCAGCAGGCGCCGCAGCAGGCAGAGGAACGCCGTCACCAGCATGGCCTTGCCCAGCACGTCGCCGTCGAACGCCGCCTTGAGCAGCCAGCGGTAGGTCAGGTACACCGCCGCGCGCTCGTACACCCAGTCGGGCACGTCGGCAGTCGTTCCCGGCGTCTCCATGCGCGCCACGAGATGCGGCCAGTCGTCGTTCATGGGCTCCATCCGGCGGCAGAGGGCGAGCAGCGCATCTTCATCGGGCAATTCGGCCTGCATGGCCTCCTGCGCCGGGGGAAAGCCGTCCAGCTCGTCCTGCACGGCGGTCAGGCAGGTGAGAAAGCCGCGCAGGCGGTCGAAAAAGGGGCGGCTGCGGTCCTGCAAGATCGCATAGGCGCGCTCGCGGACGTGCTCCAGCGCGCGCAGCAGCTCGGGGTCGCCGTCGAAGGGCTCATCGGGCGCGCCGTCCTCGGTTTCGACGAAGTTCAGCGGCCGGTCGCTGTCCAGCAGCAGGCGGCAGGCCTCCTCGCAGCACAGGCCCAGCCCCGCCTCCACGCGGCTGCCGAACCACTCGTAGAACCGCGGGTGCTCGCGGCAGATGTCGCACAGCGCGCCGTCGCCCAGCGCGGTGATGATGCGGCACAGATTGTGCCCGTCGAGAAAGGGGCAGCGCTCGCCCTCGCCCAGCGCGAAATGCGCGGCATCCTCCTCCCGCACGATGCTGCGGCGCAGCTCCTCGCCCAGCTCGCCGGGCAGGTTTTCATATTGCTCCAGCGTCTCCTCGTCCACGTCGATCTCCCAGCCGATGCAGCAGCTGTCGGTGCAGCGCCCCGCGATGCAGCGAAAGTCCGCGAAAAAGTCGGGCTCCAGTCGTTTCAATGCCGCCACGCTCCCTTCCGCTCTATGGTAGCGCGTTTGCCCCGCCTGCGCAAGGATTTTGCGGTGGAAAAGTGCCGGCAAATCTGCTATGATAGAGGCACACGGAAAAACAACTGGGGAGGCGCATTTTATCATGCTTCGACAGTCCGCATTCACCGGCGACCGGCCGCTGCTCAAGGGCGCGCTGCACTGCCACACCACCCGTTCGGACGGCAAGGGCACGCCCGAGGAGGTCATCCGCCTGCACCGCAACCGGGGCTACGATTTCATGGCCCTGACCGACCACCGCAAGTACAACTACGAGAACTACGCGCCCGAGACGGGCATGCTGATCCTGCCCGGCATGGAGATGGACCGCAACATCGAGGGCGGCTTTGAGGGCGTCCACTGCTTCCACACCGTGGCGCTGGGGCGGCCCGACGAGGACAACCCCTACCGGCAGGACCAGGTATTCGAGCCCGGCAAGGTGCGCGACCAATTCGAGTACCAGGCGGTGCTTGACGAGCTGCACGCGGCGAACCAGCTGACGATGTACTGTCACCCCGAGTGGAGCAACACGCCCGCGCGCGAGTTCGACCAGCTGCGCGGCAACTTCGCGATGGAGATCTGGAACAGCGGCGGCGCGCTGGACAACGATCTGGACACCAACGCCGCCTACTGGGACGAGCTGCTGATGCAGGGCCAGCGCATCTGGGGCGCGGCCACCGACGACGGGCACGGCATGGAGCAGCACTGCCTGGGCTGGGTGCGCGTCAACGCCGACCACGACGTGCGCAGCATACTGGACGCGCTGGAGCGCGGGGCGTTCTACTCCTCCTGCGGCCCGGAGATCTACGACTTCTACGTCAAGGATGGCGTGGCGGTGGTGGAATGCTCGCCCTGCGCGGAGATCACCTTCCGCACGGGCCAATACCCCGGCCCGCGGCTGTACGCGCCCGACGCCGGCTTGACGCACCACACCTTCCGCCTGCCCGACTACCTGAACTACGTCCGCGTCACGATGAAGGACGGCCAGGGCCGCCGGGCCTGGTCCAACCCCATCTTCCTCAAATAGCCCGCGGGAAAACTTTTCCCAAAAAGCCGCCCCTTCGCCTATTGACAAAACCTCCGCGCTCAGATATAATAAATCTTGCGTTACGCGAGGGTGGCGGAAGTGGCAGACGCGCACGTTTGAGGGGCGTGTGGGCAACCATACGGGTTCAAGTCCCGTCCTTCGCACCAGAGAGCAAAAGAACCGGTCTTTGTTACAAAGACCGGTTCTTTTGCAATGATATCCGTTCCTTCGGAACGGATGATATGCCCTATGGGCATGAGATCTGCTTCGCAGATGATATACGCTTCGCGTATGCAGGTACGGTCGAGGCAGCAGCCGCCCGGTGGTTGGACATTCTAAACAGATATACGCTTCGCGTATGCAGGTACGGACGGGGTAGGTTGATAGCAACTATTTTTGTGCTGAGGGAAGAAATATGACTGAGAATAAGCTAGTTGAAACAAAACTGTGCTTTTTCAATGATATTCGCTTCGCGTATGCAGGTACGGACGGGATAGGTTGATAGCAACTATTTTTTGTGCTGAGGGAAGAAATATGGCTGAGAATAAGCTGGTTGATCTTTCTTTTGAATTTGCCGTGGCTGTTGTCAATCTTGTGGATGGGATCACTGCGTCCGGGAGCGCCTACATGGTCGATCAGCTTGCACGGGCGGGCACTTCCATTGGCGCAAATATCCATGAGGCGCAGTATGCGCACAGCAGGAAGGACTTCGTCGCCAAGCTGGAGATCGCCTTGAAAGAATCAAACGAAACGAGCTATTGGCTGAAGCTGCTGTACGCGACCCATCGCATCGACGAACCCGCCTACCGCAGCGCAGAACACCTATGCGGCACCATCCGCCGTCTGCTCATAGCCTCCTGCAAAACCGCCAAGGAAGGAAACCAAAACAATTAGCACCATACTCTCCTCCATCCCCCCATACTTGCGAAGCAAGTATATCATATCGCGCCAGCGATATATCATACGGCGTCAGCCGTATATCATATTGCGAAGCAATATATCATTGAATCCATTTCCCACACTGCACAGCAGCCACCCCGTCTCCCCGTCTCCCCATACTTGCGAAGCAAGTATATCATATCGCGCCAGCGATATATCATACGGCGCCAACCGTATATCATATTGCGAAGCAATATATCATTGGAACAAAAAAAGTCCGGACGCAAGCGTCCGGACTTTTTATTGTTCCTTACAGTTCTTCGGGCAGGTCGCCCAGGCCCAGGTCGGCGCCCTCGGGCAGCTCGGCGTTCTCGGATGCATCCGCGGCGTCACGGATGGACAGGGAGATGCGCTTGGCCTCGGGGTTGACGTCCAGGATGCGGACGCGGACCATGTCGCCGACGGACAGCACGTCCTCGACCTTGTTGATGCGGGTGGGGGCGATCTGGGAGATGTGGACCAGGCCGTCCAGGCCGGGCTCCAGCTCCACGAAGGCGCCGAAGGTCACGATGCGCACGACCTTGCCCTCGCAGATGGAACCGACGGGGTAGTTGACCTGCGCGGTCTCCCAGGGCTTGGGCTTGGTCTGCTTCAGGCCCAGAGAAATGCGCTCGCGCTCACGATCCAGCGCCAGCACGAGGACGTCCACCTCGTCGCCGGGCTTGACGACCTCGGAGGGGTGCTTGACGCGGCCCCAGGACAGGTCGGTGATGTGGATCAGACCGTCCACGCCGCCGATGTCGACGAACGCGCCGAAATCGGTCAGGCGGCGCACGATGCCGTGGATGGTGGCGCCCACTTCCAGCTTCTCCCACACGGCGGCCTTGATGGCAGCGGACTCCTCCGCCAGCACGGCCTTGCGGGAAGCCACCAGGCGGCGCTTCTGCTTGTCGACCTCGATGATCTTGAGCTTGAGGGGCTTGCCGACGAACTGATCGATCTTCTCAACATAGCGCTCGGACAGCTGAGAGGCAGGCACGAAGGTGCGGATGCCGTCGACATCCACGATCAGGCCGCCCTTGACGACGTCCTTGCCGGTGCCCTCGACGTACTCGTTGTTCTCGTACTTGGCGACCAGCGCGTCCCAGTTCTTGCGGCTGATGATGTTCTTCTCGGACAGGAGCACGTTGACCTCGCCGTCGTTGACCTTGACGACCTCAACCTCGATCTCATCGCCTTCTTTGTAGGCTTCGCGGTGGTTCTCCTGATGGATCAGTTCGGCAACGGGGATGAGTCCATCCGACTTGTAGCCGATGTTGACGCACACTTCGCTGTCCGTGATCTGGACGATGGTGCCGGTAACGGTCTGGCCGGGACGGATGGAGACGAGAGTGCTCTCGAACGCCGCGGCAAAATCGTCAACAGGGGCGTCGGTCGGGGTGGTGATGGTCTTGTCAAGTTCGCTCATTATGGTTACAACCTCCTTGATGATCTCATCCGGCGTGGAAGCGCCGGCTGTGATTCCGATGTGATCCTGCCTGCGCAGGGGAATGGATGCGGCCTGTGCGGCCTCTTCGATGAAATAGGTGCGCTTGCACAGACCGGCGCAGAGCTTGTACAGCTTGCGCGTATTGGAACTGTTGCGGCCGCCCAGCACGAGCATCACGTCCACGCGGGAGGCCAGCTCCTTGGCCTCGCTCTGGCGCACGTTGGTGGCCTGACAGATACTGCCGAACACTTCGCACTGCGGAATGCGGCTGCGCAGCAGACTGCACAGCGCATCGTAGTGCTCCTGTGGGGTCGTGGTCTGCGCCACGACGCAGGCGGACTGCATGGGGGGCAGCGCCTCGACCTCCTGCGGGGAATACACCACAAAGGACGGCGTTCCGCGCACCCAGCCGCGGATACCCGTCACCTCGGCATGGCCCTCCTCGCCCACGATCACGACCGGCAGGCCCTGATCCGACGCCTCGCGCACCTTTTTGTGGATGCGGGCGACAAAGGGGCAGGTGGTGTCGACGACCTCGACGCCCCTGCTGCGGAAGAACTCATGCACGCTCTCCGGCGCGCCGTGCGCGCGGATGACGACGGTGTTTCCGGCAACCTCCTCCATCTCATTGGCCACGACGACGCCGCGGGCGACCATCGAGGCAATGACGGTGGGGTTGTGGATGACAGGACCCAGCGTGGTGATGCGCCGGCCGGCCTTGAGCAGCGCGTCCACCGCGTCCACAGAACGCTTGACGCCGAAGCAGAAGCCCGCATGCGGTGCGATCTCGATCTTCACGCGCATCCTCCCATCCAAACGGTCAATACTCCTGTTACAATTCTATATTCTGTCTGCAAATCCTTCTTTTTTCCCGGGCTTTTCGCAATTTAATCAAAACATAACAAACATCCCGGCATGTCCTACCGGCGGGCCAGCTCGTCGCGGCAGCCGAGCAGCGCTTCGCCTATGGCTGCGGTGAGCTGCTGCATCTGCTCCTGCGTGGGCTTGCGGATGCCGGAAAACGCCGAAAGATCCATCTTTTTGCCCGTCAGGATGCGGCAGCGGTTCCACGGGGTGTAGCCGCCCTCCACCCAGGAGGGGATGATGTCGGCCTTGCAGCGCAGCGCCAGCATGGCCACGCCCTCCTGCAGGGGTAGCAGCGGTACCTCGCGCTTGCGGTTGCGCGTGCCCTCGGGGAAGATGCACAGCAGGTCGCCGTCGTGCAGCGCCTGCATCGCGGTACGGATGCCGCTGACGTCGGCCTCGCCGCGCGAGATGGGGAAGGCGCCGAACTTCATGCAGAACCAGCCGATGACGGGGTTGCGGAACAGCTCCTTTTTGGCCATGATGCGCATTTTGCGCGGGGTCTGGCGGAGCATGCAGGCGATGTCCATCATGTGGATGTGGTTGCAGACAAGGATCGCCGGGCCCTCTTTGGGTATGTTCTCGCCGCCGTAGCGCTTGAGGCGGTAGAAAACGGTGGTCAGCAGCCACGCGATGGCCTGTGCAAGTCGGTACATGGTCCTTCCCCCTTTTTTGCGGTATCGGTCAGAATCTGCCCATCAGCGCCATGATGACCTGCACCACCTCGTCGGCGTTGAGGTCGTCGGTGGAGACCTCCGTGGCGTCGGCGGCCATGGTCAGCGGCGACTCCTTGCGGGTGGTGTCCTGCTCGTCGCGGCGCTTGACGTCCTCGAGCACGCTGTCGTAGGTGACGGCCTGGCCCTTGTCGCGCAGCTCGTCGAAGCGGCGCATGGCGCGCACCTCGGGCGAGGCGGTGAGGAAGAACTTGTACTGCGCGTCGGGCAGCACGCGGGTGCCGATGTCGCGGCCGTCCATCACCACGTCGTTGACCGCGGCGATCTCCTGCTGCTTGCGCACGAGCAGGCGGCGTACCGACGGGCAGACCGCCACGTCCGACGCCGCCATGGACACCTCGGGCGTGCGGATGAGGCCCTCGACGTCCTCGCCGTCCAGCAGCATGCGCTGCCCCTCCTCGGTGAGTTTCACCTGAATGTCGGCATTTTCGAGCATCTTTGCCAGCGCGGCGTCGTCATGGGTGTCCAGCCCTGCGCGGCGCGCCATCAGGCCCACCGTGCGGTACATCGCGCCCGTATCCAGATAGATGCAGCCCAGCTGGGCCGCCAGCGCCTTTGCGATGGTGCTCTTGCCCGCTCCGCTGGGCCCGTCGATAGCAATGTGAAGCATTTTGTCTGTTTCTCCTTCAAAAAACTGATGAATCAGCGTATTTTTTCACACAACACGGTGGCCAAGGGCGATGGCGACCTCGTTTAGGTGCAGAAGACCGATGCCGAAAAACACCGCCACCACGATGTGGTCGCCCGCCCGCGCGATGCCGATCTTGCCGCCGATGTTCAGGCCCGTGGCCTTGCTGACGATCTGCATCAGCGCCTCGTGCGTCGCGCCCGCGACCGCGCCCTCGTCCAGATGGCTCTCCCCCACCAGGCCCTCGCGCTTGGCCGCGACCACCGCGCGCTCCACGATGCGCGTGACCGAGCTGATGAATTCGCCGCCGCAGTCCACCGCCGCGCAGCGGATCTCGGGGGACAGCTCGGCCTTGAGCTGGCGCTCCTCCTCCCGCGAGGCCGACAGCGCCATGCGCACCGCGGCGCGCGCGACGTTCCGGCTGTCGCCCGGGATGTGCAGTTCCTGGTTTTCCGCCATACGATACACTCCTGTTTTCTATCCATCCAGCGCGTCCTGCGCGGCGCTTGCGCCCGCACAGTGGCCCGTTGTGAACGCGATCTGTAAATTGAAGCCGCCGGTGAAGGCGTCCACGTCCAGCATCTCGCCGGCAAGGTACAGCCCGGGGCAGACCCTGGACTGCATGGTGCGCGGGTCCACCTGGTTGATCTTGACGCCGCCGCGCGTGACGATGGCCTCGCTGACGGGGCGGAAGCCGCTCGCGTGCACGGGCAAACCTTTCAGCGTGCCCACCAGCCGCTCGCGCATCTCACGCGTGACCTGGCTGACGGGCGTGGTTTCATCGACCTGCGCAAGCTGCGCCGCGATGGGCGTCATGGCGCGGGGCAGCAGGCCGTCCAGCACGGTGCCCAGCTGCGCGCGGGGCTTCTCCTCGAAGTCGCGCAGCAGGCGGCGCTCCAGCTGCTCGCGGGTGAGGCCGGGCTTCATGTCGATGGTGATCTCAATTTTGTCCAGATCCTCGTCCACGATGTAGCAGCTCATGCTCAGCACCAGCGGCCCGGAGATGCCAAAGTGCGTAAACAGCATCTCGCCAAGCTCGGTATACAGCGTCTTTTTGCCCTTTTTCGCGGTGAGCTGCACGTTTTTGAGGCTCAGGCCCTGCAGGTCGCGGCACCACTGCTCGCGCGTGAGCACGGGGATGAGCGACGGCCGCAGGGGCGTGACCTCGTGGCCCAGCTCGCGCACCAGCTCAAACCCGCCGCCGTCCGAGCCGGTGGTGGGGTAGGAAACGCCCCCGCAGGCGCAGACGACACGGTCGAAATGCCGCGTCTCGCGGCCAAAGTCCAGGTCAAAGCCGCCGTCGGCGGGGATGATGTGGCGCACGCGGCTCTTGAGGCACACGCGCACCTTGTGCTTATTCATCAGGCGCTCCAGCGCCTTGGTGATGTCGGAGGCCTTGTCGGAGACGGGAAACACGCGGCCCCCTCGCTCCACCTTCAGCGGCGTGCCTGCCTCCTCGATCAGCTGCATCTGCGCGTCGTTGTCGAACGCTGCGAAGCTGGAGTAGAGAAAGCGCGGGTTGTGCACCACGTTTTTGAGGAACTCGTCGCCGCGGGCGGTGTTGGTGACGTTGCAGCGGCCCTTGCCGGTGATGTAGATCTTCTTGCCCAGCTTCTCGTTGCCGTCAAAGAGCGTGACCTCCGCGCCCGCCTGTGCGGCTGCGATGGCGGCCATCATGCCCGCCGCGCCGCCGCCGATGACTGCGATGCTCATGCGTTGTCCTTTCCCACGTAGACGTGGTTTTTCTCCCACAGCTTTTCCAGCTGGCCAAAGTGCGCGGCCACGCTGTCGCGGCTGCGCAGGGACATGGCGACGATCAGCGCGTTGATCATGGAAAGCGGCGCGACCAGCGAATCGACAAACGAAGCCATATCGCTGCGCGCTGTGAGGCACAGGTCGCTCGCCTCGCCAAGGGGCGACAGCGGCGTATCGGTGAGCGAAACGACGGTTGCGCCGCGCTCCTTTGCGTAGCGCATGGCCTCGATGGTGCGGCGGGAGTAGCGCGGGAAGGAGATGCCCATCAGCACGTCGTCGGGGCCGACGCGCACCACCTGCTCGAGCACGTCGCTGATGCCCGAGGTGATGACGGTGACGTCGTCCCGGATGAAGCTCATGTAGTAGCCCAGGAACTGCGCCAGCGGCGCGGAGGAGCGCACGCCCACGACGTACACGCGGCGTCCGGCGCACAGCGCGTCCACGACGCCGGAGAACGCGGCCTCGTCGATGTCCTCGGTGGTCTGGCGGATGTTCTGCATGTCGGCCTTGAACACCATGCCCAGCACCGCGCTCTCGGACATATCGCCCGTCATTTCCACGCGCTGAACGGTGGTCAGGCGGTTGCGGATCATCTCCTGCAGCGCCTTTTGCAGCGCGGGGTAGCCGTCGTAGCCCAAGGCGATGGCAAAGCGCACCACGGTGGACTCGGACACCTGCACCTTTTCGCCCAGGCGCGAGGCCGTCATGAACGCCGCCTTGTCATAGTGGTTGACGATGTATTCCGCGATGCGCTTCTGCCCCTTGGACAGCTTGCGCCCGGTCTGGTTGATGCGCGCGAGCAGTTCCTGTCGCTGTTCCATCTTGCATACCCTTTCTTGTGGGGACGCTCGCCCCCATTCTGAAAAAATCCGTACTCTATTGTATCACAATCTGAAGATTATGCAAGCGCAATTCCTGCATCCTTCATTTGATTTGCAATATGCTGTGCAATCCGCACGTCTTGCAGGCTGGTGCAGTCCCAGGTGACGGGCGTGAGCGTGGCGACGCCCGCGCGCACGCGCTCCAGGTCGCAGCCCGCGGCCTGCACGGGCGTCTGGCGGCCGTACTTGGGCCGGAACTCGATCTCATCGGCGCCAAGATCGCAGCGCTCGAACTCCTCGTCGTAGACGAACCAGCCCATCGGCGCAAACTCCACCGGCATGGGCTGCTCGCGGGTGAGGTTGGGCATGTTGAGGTTGAGGAACGCGCCCTTGGGCAGCGGGTTTTCCAGCAGCAGCTCCGCGGTCTGCGCGGTGATGCGCGCCAGATACTCCACGTCCCGGAACTCCCTGCAATAGCAGCTGGCTGCCAGCGCGGCCTTTCCCTGCATCGCCGCCTCGCGCGCCGCCGACGCCGTGCCCGAGTAGTTGCAGTCCACCCCCAGGTTCGCCCCCGGGTTGATGCCCGACACCACCAGGTCGCACTCTGGCATCAGATGCCGCACCCCGATCTTCACGCAGTCCGCCGGCGTGCCGGTCACCGCGTACCCGTGCGCCATCCTCCGCGCCCGGATCGGCCTTCCCAAGGTCACGCTCTGCCCCGCGCCGCTCCTCTGCCCGTCCGGCGCCACGACCAGCACCTCGTGCCGCCCGCTCAAACACCCATACAGCGCCTCCAGCCCCGGCGCCCCGTACCCGTCGTCATTCACCAGCAAAACCTTCAAGCACAACACCTCCACCCCCATTATACAGGAACGCGCACCCCCGGGCAAGGGGACGACGGGGAGGGGTACGCGCTTTCTTTCCTGAGGAAAGAAAGCTGCGCAAAGAAAGGCTCGGATGGGCTTGTGCAAGGTGGGTATTGCGGTTCTCTGGCCGGGTGCAATCCGTCCTCTGGGGCGGCGTTCTGCGAAGCAGAACAAGCCCCCCGGCCGCGCGAAGCGCGGCCGGGGGGCTTCATCTGCCTTGCGGCAGATGCTACACCAGGAAACAAATTGCAGAAGGGCTAGGAAACTGCAGCTACCACTTAGCAGTTCCCATCCATGCTCTTCTTTTGCGCAGCTTTTCTTCTCACCGGAGGGGCGCAGCCCTGTAGTCCGAGCGTTTTCCGCCCAAGGCTCCAGTGGAGCCTTGGGCGGAAATAAGCCGGACGGAACACCGGAGCGGCTGGAACAGCCGGTTCGGTGCGGAGAAAGAAGAAAAGCGCGTTCTCCTTCTCCCGTCGTTCTCCTTACACGGGATGCACGGTGCCGTCCAGGATGGTGGAGTCGATGCCGTTCTCGCGGGCCTGGCGGTACTGGAAGAACTTCTCGGCGACCTGGGGGAAGAGCGCGTAGGAGAGCACATCCTCGTCGGACTTGGCGTACTGGCGGCACTCCTCGCGGTACTTGTCGAGCTCGTTGCCGATGAGGTCGGCGGGGCGGCAGGTGATGATCTCCTGATCGCCGAGGGCCTTCTTGCGCACGTCCTCATTGACGGGGGCGGGCAGGCGGCCATACTCGCCGCGCAGGAGGCCGCGGCTCTCCTTGGTGAAGGTCTTGTATCGCTGGCCGGAGACGACGTTGAGCACGGCCTGCGTACCGACGATCTGGGAGGTGGGGGTGACCAGGGGCGGGTAGCCGAAGTCCTCGCGGACGCGCGGCACTTCCTGGAGCACCTCCATCAGCTTGTCGGAGGCATTCATCTGCTTGAGCTGGTTCATCAGGTTGCTCAGCATGCCGCCGGGCACCTGGTAGAGCAGCGTGTTGATGTCTACGGACAGCACCTTGGGGTCGAGGAAGCCGTCGTCCTTGAGGCGCTGGGCAACCTTCTTGAAGTGCTTGGAGATGTCGGTGAGCAGATTGAGGTCCAGGCCGGTGTCATAGGGCGTACCGGCGAGGGTCGCGACCAGCGGCTCGGTGGCGGGCTGAGAGGTGCCGTTGCCCAGGGGCGACAGCGCGCAGTCCACGATGTCCACGCCCGCCTCGACGGCCTTGAGGTAGACCATGTCGCCGGTGCCGGAGGTGTTGTGGGTGTGCAGGTGGATCGGCACCTTGACCTCCGCCTTGAGCGCCTTGACCAGGTCGTAGGCCTCGTAGGGCAGCAGCAGGTTCGCCATGTCCTTGATGCAGATGGTCTTTGCGCCCATCGCCTCCAGCTCCTTGGCCAGCTTGACGAAGTAGGCGTGGGTGTGCACGGGGCTCTTGGTGTAGCTCAGCGCCACCTCGGGGATGCCGCCGTACTTGTTGGTCGCGTCAATGGCGGTCTTCATGTTGCGCGTGTCGTTGAGCGCGTCGAAGATGCGGATGACGTTGATGCCGTTCTCGATGGACTTCTTGACGAACAGATCCACCACGTCGTCGGCGTAGTGCTTGTAGCCCAGTATGTTCTGGCCGCGCAGCAGCATCTGCAGCTTGGTGTTGGGGCAGGCCTTGCGCAGGGCGCGCAGGCGCTCCCACGGATCCTCGTTGAGGAAGCGCAGGCAGCTGTCGAACGTCGCGCCGCCCCAGGCTTCCAGAGAGTAGTAGCCAACTTTATCCAGCTTATCGGCGACGGGCAGCATCTCTTCGAGCTTCATGCGGGTGGCCGCCTGGCTCTGGTGCGCGTCGCGCAGTATGGTTTCGGTGATCTGAACCTTAGCCATGAATATCCCTTCCTTTCTCTATGTTACTTTAAGAACATGCTCAGGAACACGCCCGCCGCAACGGCCGAGCCGATAACGCCCGAAACGTTGGGACCCATCGCGTGCATCAGCAGGAAGTTCTTGGGGTTCTCGGCCTGGCCCACCTTCTGGGAGACGCGGGCCGCCATGGGCACGGCGGACACGCCCGCAGAGCCGATCAGCGGGTTGACCTTGCCCTTGGTAAACAGGTACATCAGCTTGCCCAGCAGCACGCCGCCCGCGGTGCCCACCGCAAACGCGCACAGGCCCATGATGACGATCTTGATGGTGGACCACTGCAGGAAGATCTCCGCGGTGGCCGTGGCGCCGACGGACACGCCCAGCATGATGGTGACGATGTTGCACAGCTCGTTGGACACCGTCTTGGTCAGACGCTCGGTGACGCCGGACTCTTTCAGCAGGTTGCCCAGCATCAGCATGGAGATCAGCGTGGCCGCAGAGGGCAGAAGCAGCGAGACCAGGATCGTGACCACGATGGGGAAGATGATCTTCTCGGTCTTGGACACGGGGCGCAGCTGCTCCATGACGACCTGGCGCTCCTTCTTGGTGGTCAGCAGCTTCATGATCGGGGGCTGGATGACGGGCACCAGCGCCATGTAGGAGTAGGCCGCGACCGCGATGGGCCCGAGCAGCTCAGGCGCCAGCTTGGAGGTGACCAGGATGGCCGTGGGGCCGTCCGCGCCGCCGATGATGCCGACGGACGCCGCCTGCTCCGGGGTCATGCCCAGGATCAGCGCGCCGAAGAACGCGAAGAAGATGCCCAGCTGCGCGGCAGCGCCCAGCAGGAAGGACTTGGGGTTGGCGATCAGCGGGCCAAAGTCGGTCATCGCGCCCACCGCCATGAAGATCAGCGGCGGGTAGATGCCCAGCTTGACGCCCAGATACAGGTAGTCGATCAGACCTGCGGTCCCCACGAAGTTGTCCCAGTGGACGTGGCCGCCCTCGAACAGCGCCGAGTGGTACATCTCCGCGCCGGGCAGGTTGGTGATCAGCATGCCGAAGGCGATGGGCAGCAGCAGCAGCGGCTCATACTTCTTGGCGATGGCCAGATACAGGAAGATGCAGGCCACCAGTATCATGATCCACTGACCGCTCTGGAATACCTCGACGAATCTCATCTCCGAGACGAACTTGGAAATGGTGTCGCCGATGTTCAGGTTAAGCAACGTTTCCATCTCTGTGTTTCATCCCTTTCCGCGTAAACGCAACTGAAATGCCTGCGTTCGATCTTACTGGATCGCGCAAAGGGTGTCGCCGGAGGCGACGGAAGCGCCCTTGGTGGCGGAAACCGCGACCACGGTGCCGGCCTTGGGGGCGAGGATCTCGTTTTCCATCTTCATGGCCTCGAGGATGAACAGCACGTCGCCCTCCTTGACGGCCTGGCCGTTGGCGACCTTGACGTCGAGGATGGTGCCGGGCATGGGCGCGGTGACGGCCTCGGCGCCTGCGGGCGCGGCGGCGGGAGCGGGGGCCGCGGCGGGCTTGGCGGCGGGGGCGGCGGGAGCGGGAGCGGCCACGGGCGCGGCAACGGGCGCGGCGGGCATCACGGGCATCGCGGCGCCGTCCTTGATCTCCTCAGCGCACACTTCGTAGGACTTGCCATTGACGGTAATCATAAACTTACGCATTGCGAAAGCCTCCTAAATTTCTATATCGTTCCAACGTAGGAAATCAGTAGCGGGTGTTGACGTACTCCTGGCGGCCCGAGGCGCTCCAGGCGGGGGTGTTGGAGCCCACGCGGCGCACGGAGCGCACCACGAGGCCGTTGCCGGACTCGGACATCATCGCAACGACCGCCGCGATGACGGCCGCGATCTCGTCCTCATCCTCCTGCGCGGCGGCGGGAGCCGGGGCAGGCGCGGGCACGGGAGCCGGGGCGGGCGCGGCCTTGGCGGCGGGCGCCTTGGCCTTCCTGCCGCGGTTGCCTAGGCTCTTGAAGATCCAGGCCTGGAGCGTCAGCACGAGGATGAGCAGGATCAGCGTCACAAACACGATGCCGAAACCCACTGCGAACACGATGCCCGCGCCGCTCATCACCTGGGGATCGATACTTGCGGTAAAGTACATGACGGGAACCTCCTTCTTCTATCCGTGACCCTGCGCCTTACAGGGGGAGGTTGCCATGCTTGCGGGGCAGCAGCACCTCGCGCTTGCCCAGCAGCATCTCCAGCGCCGCCGCGATCATCTGACGGGTGGCGGCGGGCTCGATGACGTCGTCGGCCACGCCGGCCTCGCAGACTGCGACCGCGCCGTTGGCGTCCTTGTAGGCGTCCATCAGCTCGGAAAGATTCGCGCCGTCCTTGATCTCCTGCTTGTTGAGGATGCGCACGGCGGCCTCGGCGTTGATGGGCGCGACGAACGCGGTGGGCCAGGCGAACACGACGTCCGCGCCGTTGGCCTTGGAGCCCATGGCGGCGTAGGCCGCGCCGATGGCGTCGCCGCAGAGTATGGAGACCTTGGGCACGACGGCCTCGGCATAGGCAAAGATCAGCTGCGCGGCGGAAGAGATGGCCGCGGCGTTGTTTTCAGGGGTGACGGTGTTCTGGCCTGCGGTGTTGACCAGGGTGACCACCGGCAGGTTGAAGCAGTCGCACAGGCGGATGAAGCGCGCGGCCTTTCTGCAGGCGGAGGCGCACAGCACGCCGTCGTGGGACGCGGGGTTGTTGGCCACGATGCCGACGCAGCGGCCGCCCACGCGGGCAAGCGCGGTGACCATGTTGGGCGCAAAGTCGCGGGACAGCTCAACATAGTCGTTGAAATCGGCAATGCGCACGATGGCGTCATGCACGTCGTGGTAGGTGTCGATGTCCAGCATGCGGTTGAGGTCGTCGCTCATGGCAAGCGGCGCGTCCTCCTGGTTGTTGCTGGGCAGGAAGGAGAGCACCTTGCGCGCCATGGCGAAGGCCTCCTCCTCGGTGTCCACGCAGATGGACGCCGCGCCGGACTCGGAAAGCTTCTTGCCGCCGCCCAGGTCCTTTGCGGTGAGGTTCTTGCCGGTCCGGGCGGAAACCACCTGCGGGCCGGTGACGAACATCTGGCCCACCTTGTCGGCCACGATGGTGACGTCGGTCAGTGCGGGCACGAAGGCCGCGCCGCCCGCGCAGGGCCCGAGGATCAGCGAGATCTGCGGCACCACGCCGGAGATGGCCGCCGTCTCCTTCATGATGGAGGCGTAGGCGTTGAGCGCCTCGACGCCCTCGGAAAGGTCCGCGCCTGCGGAATCGCACATGGCGATCACGGGGGCGCCGGTCTTTTGGGCCAGCTCCATCAGCCGCACGATCTTAGCGGCAGCAGCCGCGCCCATCGCGCCGCCCTTTACGGTGAAATCCTGCGCGTAGACGTACACCGGCCGCTCGTCGATGACGCCGTAGCCCGTGATGACGCTGCTCGCGCTCTCCTTTGCCGCAGTGAACGCGCCCACCTCGACGAAGCTGCCTTCGTCCAGGAGCTTTGCGACGCGCTCGCGCGCGGTCATCTTGCCGGCCTCATGCTGCCTGGCCACGCGGTCTTGCCCGCCGCCGGCAAGCAGCTTCTGCCTGCGTTCGTTCAGTTCAACACTCATTGCGCCTACCTCCAAACAATTTTTGCAACGCTCGCCCGGGGCGTCCGGGCATTCATTGATGAATTCTTAACGGGCAAACCAATCTTGCCCCTATTTCTAAATTCCCCGCCGTTACTTGTCAATCCTGCCCAAATCCGTCAAATAATCTTCTTTTAACATTCTTGTGAGCCACCGACAGCATCCTTTTCAAAAAAGTCTCAGAGGGTTCGTCCTTAGGCTTCCCCTTGAGGGGAAGCTGTCAGCCGCAGCTGACTGATGAGGTGTCCGTCCAGCACCGCCCTCACCCCAGACGCTCCGCATCCGACCGCATCCGTCTTTCGCCGCCACGGCGACGAAAGCCACCTTCCCCTCAAAGGGGAAGGCTTACGGGGAACGCTCCACCTATATACGTCTCCAACGGGTGTTTCTCACCCATTCAATTCCTTCTGGATCAGCGCCAGCTTGGGCGAATCCTCCCGCTGATTTGCGAACTCGCACCACAGCACGTTGAAGCGGTGGATGTCCGCGCCCGCGAGCATCTCCTTCAGCGCCAGCTTTTCGCGCGTGCCCTCCTCGTGGCCGGGGTAGATGCACACCGACACCGCGCCGCCCGGGCGCACCAGCTCCATCGCGGCGGACACGGCGGCCAGCGTGCTGTCCACGCGCGTGGTGACGCTGTGGTCGCCCGTGGGCAGCCAGCCCAGGTTGAACAGGATGGCCGCCGGGGGCTCGTCCACATAGGCCGCCATGTTGGCGTGGCTGTCCAGGATGAGCCGGACGCGCTCGGCGCAGCCGTTGTCCGCAAGGCGCTTCCGTGTGGCATCCAGCGCTGCCTGCTGCACGTCGAACGCCCAGACCCTGCCGCCCTCCCCCACCTTCTGCGCCAGATACAGCGTGTCGTGGCCGTTGCCCATCGTGGCGTCCACCACGGCGTCGCCGGGGCGGATGAGCTCGTCCAGAAAGTCCCTTGCGAGGTATCGCGCGTTTCTAAGCTTCATCGCAGCCTCCCAGTGTGCGCAGGTAGGCGACCTCCGCGTCCGTCAGGTGCCGCCACGCGCCGGTTTTCAGGTGCCCCAGCGTCAGCTGGCCGATGCGCTCGCGCCGCAGGAACACCACGCGCGCGCCCACCGCCTCGAACATGCGGCGCACCAGCCGGTTGTGGCCCTCGTGCACCGCGATCCTCAGGTTGACAAGGCCCGGATACGCGGGGTCCTCGGGCAGCAGCGTGACCTTTGCGCGGGCGGTGCGGTGGCCGTCGTCCAGCGTCAGACCGTTTTCCAGCCGCCCCAGCGCCTGCTCGGTCAATTCGCCGTGCACGCGCGCGAAATAGAGCTTTTCCACCTCGCCTCTGGGGTGGGTGATGGCCTGCATCAGCGCGCCGTCGTTGGTCAGCAGCAGCAGGCCCTCGGTGTCGTAGTCCAGCCGCCCCACCGGGTAGATGCGCTCGGGGATGCCGTCGATCAGGTCGCGCACGGTTTTGCGCCCCTGCGGGTCGGACAGCGTGGTGACCACGCCCTGCGGCTTGTTGAGCAGTATGTACTGCCTGCGCTGTTCCGCGCGGATGGGGGTGCCGTCCACGCACACCGCGTCTCCCTCCTCCACCTGCGCGCCCATCACGTCCACCACCTTGCCGTTGACCGTCACGCGCCCCGCGGCGATGATCTCCTCGCACTTCCTGCGCGAGGCCACGCCGCACTCCGCCATGTATTTTTGCAGTCTCATGCCGTTTTCCGTTCCTCCTGCTCGTGCTGGGCGGGGTACCAGTGCGTGAGCACGCGCCGCAATGCCTGCGCATAGCCCAGCTTCTGCGGCGGCTGCACGGTCTCCCCCGCGATCAGCGGCACGCGCACCGGCTCCATTTCTTTTATCCCAATCATAGCATACCCCAAAACCTCCCCGCGTGCAACACCCGCCGTCAGGTTTTCGGGCAATTCCAGCGTGATTTCGGCCTGCTCCCCCTCCTTGAGCGGCACGGCCGCGTCCCACATGGGCAGCACCGGCACCGTCTGATCGGAAAACGTGCAGGGCAGCTGCTCCACGGGCTCCAGGCTGTCCAGCACCGTGGTCATGGAGTAGTTTTCAAAGCCGTTGTCCAGCAGGCGCAGGCTGTCGTTCCACATGTCGGGGGCGTTGAGCACCACGCAGACCAGCTGCATGCCCTGCCGCAGCGCGCCCGAGACCAGGCAGCGCCCCGCGGCCTTGGTGTAGCCCGTCTTGACGCCGTTGCCGCCCTCGCAGAGCGTCAGCATCTTGTTCTTGTTCTTCATCGCGCGGTCGTAGGGGTGGCCGTCCCAGGGCACGGCGACGTACTGCGTGGCCACGATGCGGCGGAAGTCCGCGTTTTCGTACGCCGCGCAGGTGATGATCGCCAGCTCGCGCGCGGTGGTGTAGTGCTCCGCCGCCGGCAGGCCGTGCGGGTTGACAAAGTGGGTGTGGGAAAGGCCCAGCTCTTCGGCTTTTTGGTTCATCAGCGCCACGAAGTCCTCCACGCTGCCCGATACGTGCAGCGCCAGCGCGACGGCGGCGTCGTTGCCCGAGCGCAGCATCAGCCCGTAGAGCAGCTGCTCCACGGTGAGCGTCTCCCCCACCTCCAAATACATGCTGCTGCCCTCGATGCCCGCCATGCGCGCGTCGATGGTCACGGTGTCGGCAAGCTCCGCGTTCTCCAGCACGCACAGCGCCGTCATGATCTTGGTGGTGCTGGCCATGGGCAAAACCGCGTCCGCGTTTTCCGCGTACAGCACCCGCCCGGTGGACTGCTCCATCACAATGGCCGCCTGCGCGGAGATGGTTTCGCCCGCAAAGTTCTTGATCGGGCACAGGATCAGTGCGAAAATCAGCGCGCACGCCGTCCATTTCTTCATATCAATCGCCCCCCTGCTGCAAAAAATAAAGCGCCTCTGCACTACTTGTATGCAGAAGCGCCCCGCGGGCATGTGTCAGATGTGGATCTCGGTGACGCCGTGCTTTTCGGGCAGCAGGTCCTTGACGTCCCTGACGATCTGCGGGATCATCTCCACCAGCCGGTCGATGGGCGTGGAGTTGACCGCGGGCAGCAGGCGCACCTGCTCGCCGCTGACCATCAGAAACGCCACGGGGCTGACCGTGACGCCCGCGCCCGTGCCGCCCGCAAAGGGCAGCGGCTGCGGGTTCTCGTCCAGCGGCAGCGGCACGGACTTGCAGTCGTATTCGCCGCCGCCCGCCACAAAGCCAAAGCTGACGCGCGACACGGGGATGACCGTCACGCCCTCCCCCGCGCTGACCGGCGCGCCCACCACGGTGCTGACGTCGATCATTTCCTTCAAATTCTCCATGGTGGTGCCCATGATGTTCTCGATCGTGTGCGCCATACCAAGTTTCCCCCTCGCTTACGAAGAATTGCCGCGCCTGGCGGCTTGCGTCCAGCGCTACTTTTCCCCGGCCGGGCGCGGTTTATGCGCATAAATCCGCCCGCCGCCGCCAACGCTAATGTGGAAAAAACGGGCAATTTTGCAAGGAGGGGCGCGGTATGCTTCCGTTTCTCGAGGTGTTCCGGCTGCGCGTGCCGACGTACGCGCTGTTTGTGGGGCTGGGCGCGGCGGTGGGGCTGAGCCTGTTCCTGCTGCACCTGCCCCGGGGCAAGGCAAAGGGCGCGGCGGGCTGGGCGGCGGCGACGGCGCTGGGCGCGCTGGCGGGCGCAAAGCTGCTCTACTTTATCACGATGCCGAAAGGCACGCCGCTGTCCTCCGCGCTGCTGACGGGGTTCGTGTTCCACGGCGGGCTGCTGGGCGGGGCGCTGGCGGGGCTTGCGGCGGCGCGGGCGCTGCATCTGGATGCGCTGCTGCTGATGGACCACGCCGCGCCCTGTCTTGCCATCGGGCACGGCGTCGGGCGGGTGGGGTGCTTTTTTGCGGGCTGCTGCTACGGCGTGCCCGTGCGCTGGGGCATCGTGCTGCCGCGGGCGCTGGCCGCGCCGCACGACGTGCCGCTGCTGCCCGTCCAGCTGATCGAGGCTGCGCTGAACCTTTCGCTGGGCGCGGCGCTGCTGCGCTACGCCCGCAAAGAGCGCGAGCCGGGGTATGCCGCGGGGCTGTACTGCCTTGCCTACGCCGCGCTGCGCTTTGTGCTGGAGTTCTTCCGGGGCGACGAGGCGCGCGGCGCGGCGGCGGGGCTGTCCACGGGGCAGTGGATGTCTCTGGGGCTGGCGGCGGCGGGACTGTGGCTGTTCGCGCGCGTGTGCACGGCGGAGATCGTGCTGGATGACGCGCGTCTTACGCTGGTGCTGCGGCCGCTGTCCTGCCCGGTGCCGCTGCGCCTGACGGCGGCGCTGCGGCGCGGCGCGGACGGGCGTCTGCGCGCGGAACTGGCCCTCTTTGGCAAAAGGCTATCTTTCCCGCGGCGCAAAAAGGGCAGGCCCGGGGCGGGGCGCGCCTTCCTTCGCCGCCTGGAGACGCCGCAGGTGCGCCTGCTCGACGTGCGCGCCGTGCTGCGCGTGCCCGAGGACGCCGCCGCCACCGCCCAGCTGACGGGACTTGCGCGCGCGGGGCTGGCCGCGCTCTGCGCCCGCATCCGCACCGCCCAGCGCGACGAAGCCCCCCTGTCCGCGGCCGCAGCGCCCTCCTTCGGCGAAGCGCCCGCCTCGCTGCACGTGCGCCTGAAGCTCTCCTTCCGCACGGCAAACCTGATTCGCGCGGCGCTCGCGGCGCGCGGCAAAGCGCGGAGTTCATAAGACCGCCACCGCATCGCACACGGCCGCTGCGGTCCTTGTATTGTTCCCTGTTCTGTGGTAACATGGGGGCGGACAGACCCAATCGCTCGCAATCTGAAAGGATATAACATGAAGCAGTTGATCGTGATCGCGGACATGGAAGGCGCAAGCGGGATATTCGATTCCAACAAAGAGGCCTGCTGGCACGAGGAGCTGTACCCGCAGGGCACGCTGTGGAGGTCGCTTGGCCGGGCCTGCATCACCAGCGACGTTCTTGCGGTGTGCAGCGCCGCGCTCGATGCGGGAATAGAGGACATTCTCCTGTATGATATGCACTACGCCGGGTGCAGGGAATCCAATGTGATGCTCGAGGCGCTCCCGCCCCAGGTCCGGGCGTTTGATCTTGAGGACAGGTGCATGGATTGGGGCAGGCTCAGGGGGCAGGCCGCGGCGCATCCGTGCGGCATCGTGACGGTGGGTCAGCACGCGAGAAACGGAGAGCCCCATGCGTACCTGGCGCACACGATCCACACCCCGCCGATCGAATCCTTCTGGATCAACGGGATCCATGTGGCGGAGATTGGCGAAAGCGTGCTGTGCTTCAGCGGCGTGCCCTTCATCGCAAATGTTGGATGCGCGGCCTCCCATAAGGAAGCCCTGGAATTGTGCCCTGCGGTTTCCTGCATTACGGTAAAGGACAAGAAAAACGGCTGGGAGCCCTCGCCGGAGGAGACCTATCCCATCATCTATGACGGCGTCAGAAACGCTTTGAACGATTACCAGCAGAAGGTCGCCTATCCGGAGCAGGAGCGATATGCCTGCAAGCTGTGCCTGACCGACGGCTACCATTTTGAGGGTCCGGAGAACTTTCCGTGGAAGGGGAGCTTTTCCGGAACATGCGCCGCATGGGAGGCGCACGACAGTCAAACGGCTTTGAGTCTGTTTTGGAGGGTCCATGACTACATAAAGTCGGACAAGGAGCCCTGACACAGCGGCATGGCGCTCTCCTCCCCTCTTCGCTTCAGGGATGGTTGAAGGGCCGCAGCCCCTTCCTTTTCAATCCGCAGGCGGGGGCGTGTACCCCGCCGAGGAGCGATTTTCTGTACGTTAGGGCAAATAAAGACAGCTCAACACGCTGCTTCATCCGTTCCCAAAACCTTTGCCGAAGGAAAATCGCTTCCGATACAGAAAAATTCGTGTGCGGCGAGGCCGTGCGCGAATTTTTCTGCACTTCGCAAAAGTTGAGCCTTCTTCTTTTGCGAGCCAGTCGACTTTGTCGACTGGCTACGCCCTTCGCTTCAAACGGAGGGCTTTCTTTGCGTTTGTGCAACGCGGCGCCTGCCGGGCGCGTTTATTTGGTGTGGGCGGCAGGATTTGCGGCCCTGCGCGCAGAATATAATCCTGTCGGGGTGTGCCCAGGGGGTGTGCCCGGCGGTTCATTTCACAATGAAGATCAGCCCGGAGGTTGCTTTACATGCGGGATACGCGCGCTTCATCGGCAAAATTCAATATTCAGCTGCACATGCCGCGCATCGTGCGCTTTGTGGTCATCGTGCTGGCCATCGCGCTGCTGCTGGGTGGCGCGCTGCTGGCCATGCGGGGCTGCTCGCGGCGCACCAGCACCGTGGGCGACGGCGGCATCGCCATCAGCGGCGCGAACCCCGCGGCCCAGTATTTCGCGATGCAGAACGCGTTCGTCGCCTTTGACGGCAGCTACGCCCGCGCCTACGACGCAAAGCGCGGCGAGCTGATGTGGGAGCGCTCCCCGGACGGCTCGCAGGGCTATCAGTGCGCCGCGTCCGACGCGCTGCTGGCGCTGTACAAGGCCAACTCCATCTACGTCTACGACGCCTCGGGCAACGTCAGCTTCTCCACCACCACCGAGCAGACCATCACGGGCGTGGCGGCGGGCGTCAGCCGCGTGGCCATCCGCTATCAGGACGACAGCATCCAGATCATCGACAGCACCGGCAAGCCCGTGGAGACCATCGCCAACACCGTGGGGCAGGTGATGGACTTCGGCCTGTACTCGGGCAGCGACCTGATGTGGGTGCTGCGGCTGGATTCCGACGGCATCCAGCCCAAGTCCATACTGGACATCCATCAGCCCGGCAAGCTGCTCATCGCGGGCTGGTCCACCACCGAGCAGCTCTACTATCAGCCGCTGATGAGCGGAAACTCCATCTACATCGTGGGCACGCGCACCATCGACGTGCGCAGCACCGTGGACACCTCGGAAAGCTCCGTGCTCGTCTACGGCTGGACGCTGCGCGATTCCTACGCGGGCGACAGCCTGTCCATCCTGCTGACGCTCACCCAGCAGGGCGCCAGCGCCACGTCGCTGCGCGTGGTGACCGACGGCAAGGTCAGCGACCTGCGCATGCACGCGGGCTGCACGGACCTGGTGCTGGGGAAGGACGCCGTCTACGGCTTTGCGGGGCAGACGCTCTTTGCGGTGCCGCTGTCGGGCGGCAAGACCGCGAGCTACTCGCTGCCCTATTCGGTGGACGGCGTGCTGTGCAAGCTGAGCGGCGGCAAGGTGCTGCTCTCGGGCGGGGACGGCGTGTATCTGGTGACGCTGCCCTAGCTCCTGCGCTTGGGAGGATGAGAACTTGAACATCATTGATTATGCGATCATATTGTTTTGCGGCCTGAGCATACTGCTGGGCATGCACCGCGGCTCCGTCGCCACGGGGCTGAACCTGCTGGGCGCGGCGCTGTCGCTGCTCATCGCGCGGCTGTGCTACCCCTTTGTCACCGAGTGGATCGCGGGGCACGAGAAGTGGATGGAGTACCTGGTCTACCTCTCGGAGGGCTCCTCGCACATCCCCACCGCCATGATGGAGTACGCCCGCGCCGACGTGACCACGCTCACCGCCGAGCAGGTGCAGGCCGTCGTCTCCGCCTCGGGCTTTACCGCGCCCTTTGACGGCGTGCTGCTGGAAAACATCGCCGGGCAGGTCTACGCCGGGCACTGCACCACGCTGTTCGAGTACTTCGACCAGACCGTGGCGGACTACTCGCTCAACGCCATCTCCTTCCTGGGCACGTTCGCCTTCACCTATCTGGTGTGCTCGCTGCTCATCCGGCTCATCGACTTTACCTTCACCTTCCCGCTGCTCAAGTGCTGCGACAGCCTGGCCGGCGGGGCGCTGGGCGCGGCGCGCGGCTTCCTGGGCATGATGCTGCTGGCGCTGCTGGTGCCGCTGGTGCTCAACATGCTGCAGATCGGCCTGATCGAGGAGCTGGTGGAGGGCTCGCTGCTGCTGAAGCCCTTCTTCCCGGACAACTGGTTCTTTGGCTGGATCCGCTCCACGATATAGACAAAAACTGCGCGAACCGATTTTATTCGGTCGCGCAGCGCTCTTTTTTTGGTTCTGGCAGAAAGGCTTGGCATGGAGCTGGGAGGACTTGAGAGATGGACTACACCCTCGTGCGGCAGGACCGCAAGAGCATCGCCATCCGCGTCGGCGACGACGGACGGGTGGAGGTGCGCGCGCCGCTGTACTGTCCGGCGCAGGAGATCGAGCGCTTTGTCATCGCCAACGCCGACTGGATCGCCCGGCATCAGCAGGAAATGCGCCTCCGCAGCGAACAGGCGCAGCAGCTGCCCGCCAGCCTGCGCGTGCTGGGCGAGGACTTCCCGGTCAGCGCGTCGCCCGACAGCTATGTACATCTTTACCTTGCGCAGAAGCGCGCGTGTCTTCCGCAAAACATCCCAGTGGATCAGGTACGCGCCGCCGCCGTCGAGTGCTACCGCCAGCTCGCAAAAACCATGCTGCCCGACCGCGTGCGGAGCCTCGCCGGGCGCTTTGGCCTGACCTACGGCCGCGTGACCGTCAAGAATATGGTCAGCCGCTGGGGCAGCTGCTCGTCGCAGGGCAACCTGAATTTCTCGCTCTACCTGATGATGGCCAGCCCCGCCGCCATCGACAGCGTCATCATCCACGAGCTGATGCACCGCATCCAGCTCAACCACTCCCCCGAATTCCGCCGCCTGGAGCGCGAGAACATCCCAGACCTTGACGCTTGTAAGCGCGAATTGGACGAGCTTGCGCTTTCTCTGCGCCGCGAGGGCTGGGTCTGACGGCTCACAGCCACTGGTACTCGTCCAGGTGGGCGGTGAGCACGCGCAGGTATTCGCGGTGGGTCTCGTTGTCCCACAGGATGCGCAGCGCCTGCTTGACCGCCGCCACGAACGCGGGGTCCAGCCCCGCCATGCCGGAGTCGTACAGCGGGCAGAGCGGCCGCGCGCGCACGTCCATGCGCACGGCGAGCTTTTCCGTGCCGTCGGGCGCGGTCTTGACGTAGGGCGTCAGCGGGAAGATGCGGCAGGCCAGCGGCCGGTGGCGGCGCGGGCAGGGCAGAAAGCAGCTCAGCAGCGGCACGGGCTGCCCGTCAAACAGCACCGCCGAGGGCAGCAGCTCCATCCACGCGCCCTGATGCGCGTACAGCGCCTCCTCCCCGGGGAACAGCAGCATGCCCGCCACCTCGTCCTCGTCCTGGCTGTCCTTGCAGCAGGCGGCGGAGCACAGCAGTCCGCAGTCGGTGGCAAGGGGCGTCACGTTTTCCAGCAGGTCGCGCGCGGCGACCAGCGCTTCCATCGCGTTCATGGTCAAATCTCCTTTTCTATAGAATGTTTGAAAGGCTGTGTGTTTATGGCGGAGAACCTGTTTTACTTTGGCGACGCGTATCAGGCGCTGGAGCGCCTTGCGGCCGAAAACCGGCGCGTGCAGCTGTGCGCCATCGACCCGCCCTACCGCACGGGCAAGAACTTCGGCGCCTACGACGACCGCGCCTCCTCCGAGGACTATTATGCCATGATGCGGCAGGTGCTGCAAGGCATTTATGACGTGCTGGACGACGCGGGCAGCCTGTTCGTGCACATCGACGAGCGCGCGCACGCCCGCCTGCGCCTGATGCTGGACGACATCTTCGGCGAGCGCAATTTCCGCAACGAGATCGTGTGGGCCTACCGCAGCGGCGGCCGGGCCACTACGCACTTCTCCCGCAAGCATGACATCCTGCTCTACTACGTCAAGTCCGACGCCGCCTACTTTGACGCGATGCAGGACGCCGTCCCCAGAGCCTCCGCCCGCCGCAACCACATGAAGCGCGAGCTGGACGAGCAGGGCCGCCCCTGCCGCACCATCCGCTCGGGCGGCCGCGTCTACCGCTACTATGACGACGACCTCGTGCCCCCCTCCGACGTGTGGGACGACATACCGCACCTGCAGCAGCGCGACCCCGAGCGCACCGGCTACCCCACCCAGAAGCCCCGCCGCCTGCTGGAGCGCATCATCAAGTGCGCCAGCCGCCCCGGCGACACCGTGCTGGACGTGTTCGCGGGCTCAGGCACGACGCTGGACGCCGCGCACGCGCTGGGCCGCGCCTTCATCGGCGCCGACAGCGCCCCCCAGTCCCTCGAGGCGGTCAAGATCCGGCTGGCGCACACCGGCCTGCGCATCGTGGAGCTCTGATCCCCCGGCAGACGCCTGGCAGAGGGAGCGCACGGGCGGGAAATCGCGGCCTGCACGGCCGCACACCGCGGACGGGGACGGCATACTATGCAGTGTCCGGACCATCCTACCCGACAAACCATCTGTAAGGAGGCCACTGCCATGTCGTTCTACTCCTACAAGAACTGCAACCAGGACTGCTGCCCCGGCGCCATCAAGGGCGAGTGCAAGGGACTGCGCGAAAAGGTGTGCGTGCAGGTCAAGAAGGTGTACGACTCCTGCATGCAGCAGGAGCAGCTGGATAAGATCTGCGTCACGGTCTGCGACCTGATGCCCGTGTGCGACTGCGACTGCGCCGCGCCGTTCACGCCGCCCATCTGCTTTGAGTCCTGCCGCTCCTCCGGGTGCGCGGGCACCATCCGCAACCTCATCATCGACCGCATCTGCGACCGGCCCGGCTTCGCGCGCGTGCGCTGCGCCGTGGACATCCCCATCGACATCCTGTTCACCGACTCGTGCTGCCGCGAGGGCATCGGCCACGGCATCGTGACGGTCAACAAGGACGTGATCCTGTGCATCCCCGAGGAGAGCATCGTGCCGTTCACGATGGAGTCGCTGGTCAGCGCCATCTGCGTGTCCGGCCGCTTCTGCGGCAACAACACGTTCGAGCTGACCGTGTGCGTCACCGTGATCCTCAAGGTGCTGGCCGAGGTGGAGATGCTCATCCCCTCCTTCGGCTTCTGCTCCGTGCCCCCCTGCGAGGAGTTCGCCGAGAACGTGTGCGACGAATTCTTCTCGCTGCCGCTGTTCCCGCAGAGCCCCTGCGCCGACAACAAGACCTGCACGTGCACCTGCACCTGAAACGACAGAAATACATAAACGGGAGGCCGGCCCCCCGGGGGGCGGGGGGCCCCCCCCGAAATTAGGCCAAATAGCCAAGCGCCCCAAAAAATAAGGCGGGGGG
>JAXEXP010000165.1:0-6174 GCA_034113365.1 Candidatus Spyradocola sp. | reverse complement strand
TCTTAATCCATAGGCAGATGGAAAATCGCTTCCGATACAGAAAAATTCGTGTGCGTCAAGGCCGTGCGCGAATTTTTCTGCAATTCGAAAAAGATGAGTATTCATCTTTTTCGAGCCTGTCGACTTTGTCGACAGGCTGAGACCACCGGCTAAGCCGGTGGTCTTTGGCGTTGATTTGCTGTTTTGGGATCGATTACAGATGGTACTCCATCGGATAGGTCAGGTAGGAGATGGGCTCGAGCTGGTCGGCGGTGACGTAGCCCGCGGGCGCGGCGATGAGCGTGGGGATGCGGTTGACGATGGTGGCGCAGGTGTGCTCCACGGTGGCGGGCTTTACCACATGGAACTCGGTGTTGGGCTCGCCCTCCAGCCACCAGTCGCACATATCGCCGTCGTCCGGGCCGTACACCTTGCCGATGGTCTCCTCCTCGATGGTGATGCCCTGCATGGTCTCGATGGTCACCACGGCGCTCATGCCGATGCAGCGCCCGGCCTCGATGGTCTTGCCCAGCGTGGCGGAATAGAGGTCGTGGTCGATGACGTAGGGCACGTGCTTCTGCTCGATGGACTTGATGGTCAGGCCCAGCTTGTTGCAGATGGCCTCCGCGGCATTCCACGCATAGGACGGCTCAAACTCCGCCGGATGCGCGATCTGCGCCTCAAACTCCTCGGGGGTCAGGTCGCAGCCGTGCGCCTCGGCCAGCGCCAGGCCGTACTCGTCCACGTTGTAGCTGTACGCGCCCTTGATCTTGGTCAGCTTGTTCATGCCGCCCGCGACGAGGCCCACGATGTTGATCCAGAAGATGTCCTGCATGCCGCTGCCGGTGATGGTGCAGCCCGTCTCCTTGGCCAGCGCGTCCAGCTTGTTGATCTGGGCCGCGGCGGTCGTCCAGGGATAGATAGCCTCCTCGCAGGTGGTGATGACGTTGATGCCGCGGGCGACGCACTTCTCCACGTGCTCGTAGATGTCGCTGATGAAGCTGAACAGCGTGACGATGGCCACGTCGGCGTCGCACTCGTCCAGCACCTTGTCCGCGTCGTTGCTGATGATGACGCCGGTCTTGATGCCCAGATCCGCGAAGTCGCCCACGTCCATGCCCACCACTGCGGGATTGACGTCGATCGCGCCCACGATCTGCGCGCCGTGCTCATGCAGATAGCGCAGGATGTACTTGGACATCTTGCCGCAGCCGTACTGCACAACCTTGATCTTTTCCATAGTTCTTTTCCTCCTTGTTCGGGTAGGATGCGCTCGTTTGCCGACGCACCGCTCATCTTCTGACTTCATGATAAACCCTCATTCCGCAGGAGAGTCAAGAGGTTTCTGATAAATTTTTATCAAACGATTTTCCGGCTCACCGGCTGAACTGCACCGGCACCTGCAGCCGCAGGAACATGCTCCGCTTCTCCGAGTCGAACACGTTGAATTCCGTCATGACCTCGCAGATATAATCCCCGCAAAAGGCGTAGCCCATCCGCGCGCAATAGTCCCGCAGGCGCCGGGCGTACTCCACCTCTTCGTCATAGCTGTCCAGATAGATGCAGGCGTACATGCCGCTGTCCAGCATCCGGGTGTGGCGCGTCAGCGCGTCGAGCTGCTTGTCCCCAAAGATGAAGATGGCGTCCGCGACAAAGCGGTTCTGCTCATAATCCGCCTGCCGGATGCTCGTCCCCACGCCGTAGGAGTGGATCTGCTGCACGCCCTTCGCCTCGAGCATGGCGCGTAAGTTTCGCAGCATTTCCTCGTAATCGCGCAGCGAGGAGGCGTAGAAGTTGCGGGTGCAGGGCATCTCCCAGATCATGCGCTGGTCGATGTATTCCAGCGAGATGGTGCCCGTCGTGGGCGACTTGCGGTAGCGCTCGAGGGCTGCGATGGCGCGCTCGACGGCGTTGTGGCGCATGCGCAGCTCGCGCATCTGCGCGTGCAGCTGCTCGTTTTTCTCGATGAGGATCTGCTCGATGAGCGTGATGTCCTCCTTTTCCAGGGCGCTGGCGATCTGGGCAAGGCTCATGCCCAGCTCCTTCATATAGGAGATCATGTCCAGCCGGGCGCTCTGGTGCTCGTCGTAATACCGGTAGCCCGTCTGCGGGTCGACAAAGCGCGGCTTGAGCAGCCCCTGCTCGTCATACAGCCGCAGGGTCGGCACGGTGGTGTGGTTGATCTCCGCCATTTTTCCGATGGACATCAGCTGCTTTTTCATCGCGTTAGCTTCTCAAAAGTCTCATCCGCCTGAGAGTTTTATCCGTTCTATTCATCCATCCCATCGCCTTTATCATACGCCCGATCCTGCCGCCTGTCAACGCAGAAGGGACGCCTCCAAAGCAGGTTTCTGTAGCATTTATCGGGCATTTGTGTATAATGAAACCAAACACGAGAAATGAAATATATCCGCTTGATTGTGCGCTGCGTGGCATTTGGCCGCCCTCACAGTGCAGAAAGGAAACGCCCCGATGACCGTCAAGGAAAACTACCTGCGGGCCGTCCGCTTTGAGCGTCCCGACTACATCCCCATGACCTTTCACGTCAACGCCGCCTGCTATGACGCTTATCCGCAGGACGCGCTGTTTGAGCTGATGGAAACGCACCCGCTGCTGTTTCCGGCTTTCCGCAAGCCGCCGCTCCCCTTTAAGCCCGCCTACGACCTGGTGGCGCGCAAGGACGCCCCTTACCGGGACGATTTCGGCTGCGTCTGGACCACCACCTGCGACGGCATCACCGGCACCGTCACCGGCCATCCGCTGGCCGACTGGGAGGCCTTCCGCACCTATCGGCTGCCCAATCCCGACCGCTGCACCGGCATCGGCCCCATCGACTGGGACGCGCTGAAGCAGCAGATCGCCGCCACGCCGGAGGCCCTGCACGTCGGCGGTCTGCGGCACGGCCACACCTTTTTGCAGCTGTGCGACCTGCGCGGCTACGAAAACCTGCTCTACGACATGATGGACGAGGAGCCGCTGCTGGACGAGCTGATCGAAGCGCTGACGCAGTTCAACCTGTCCATCGTGGCGCACTATCTGGACTGCGGCATCGACGTGATGGGCTACGCCGAGGATCTGGGCATGCAGGTAGGCCCCATGCTGTCGCCCGCCGCCTTCCGCCGCTACATCCAGCCCACTTACCGGCGGCTGATCCGCCCGGCCAGGGAAAAGGGCGTGATCATCCACATGCACTCGGACGGCGACATCCGCCTGCTGGTCGACGACATACTCGACAGCGGCGTGCAGATCCTGAACCTGCAGGATCTGGTCAACGGCATTGACTGGATCAAGGATCGGTTTGCCGGAAGGATCTGCATCGACCTGGACATCGACCGCCAGAAGGTCACCCGCTTTGGCACGCCCGCCGACATCGACCGGCTGATCCGGCAGGAGGTCGCCGCCCTCGGCTCCCGAGCGGGCGGCCTCACCATGATCTTCGGCCTTTACCCCGGCACCCCGCTTCAAAACGTCAAGGCGCTGATGGACGCCATGGAGCGCTACATGGGCTATTACGACTAACGAGCAGAAAGAAGGATCATTATGTCAGAATCCGTCGATCTCATCAAGGCCATCCGCATGGAATCCCCCTCGGTGATCCCCACCAGCGTCAGCATACTGCCCGCCATGTGGATCCACCACGGCGATGAGATCCAGCGGCTGGTCAAGGAGTTTCCCCAGTTCTTCCCCAAGGACTACTCGGTGGATACCAGCGACCCCACCGCCATCGCCAGCGGCACCTACAAGGCGGGCGAGCATGTGGACGAGTGGGGCTGCGTCTGGACCAACGTCAACGAGGGCATGGAGGCCATCGTCACCGGCCACCCCGTCAAGAGCCCGGAGGACGTCTACGCGCTGGAGATCCCCAAAAACCGGGACGGGCGGCTGCCCCACGGCTTCATGTACCTGCGGCTGCTGGATCTGTGCGGCTTTGAAAACGCCATGCTGATGTTCGCCGAGGAGGGTGAGGAGATCGAGCTGCTGATTAGCAAGGTGCTGCAGTACAACAAGCTCCAGATCGAGGCCGTCATGGACAAATTCGGCGACATCGCCTACTTTGGCGACGACCAGGGCATGCAGAAGGGCCTTGCCATCGGCCCCGAGCGCTGGCGGAAGTACCTCAAGCCCTGCTACCGCGAGATGTACGGCATGATCAAGGCGCAGCGGCCCGACACGCTGATCTACATGCACACCGACGGCTGCATCTACGAGATCATGCCCGACCTGATGGAGTGCGGCGTGGACATGATCAACCCGCAGTTCCGGGCCAACGGGCTGGACAATCTGGTGCGGGTTTGCCGAAAAGAGCAGCTCATCCCCATCAACCTCGACCTGGACCGCCAGCTCTTCCCCTTTGCGACCCGCTCCCAGATCTTTGACCACGTGGCCGAGTGCGTGGAAGCCCTCTACCTGCCCAAGGGCGGTCTTTCGCTGAACGTGGAGCTCAACTACGAGGTCCCCCTGGACACCTGCGCCGCCATACTGGAGGCGCTGGAAAAATACCGCCACTACAAGGGCTGAGCGCGCCTTCCCGGCGCAGGGCCGCAATCTCCCCTCCTCCCCCTTGTCAAAAGCCCACATTACGATATAATAATGATAATGTTGTGCAACCAAAAGGCGCAAATCCGGGCATTCGGATTTGCGCCTTTTCCAATTTCATCAGACAAGCCGAAAAAGGAGGTTGCACTATGCCCGAAAACAAAGCGAATGACGATCTGGAGAAGGAACGCCTGGGGAAGCTGATGGTCAAGTACGCGGTCCCCTGCGTGATCTCCATGCTTGTAGCCGCGCTCTATAACATCGTAGACCAGATCTTCATCGCAAACGCCGATTACCTGGGCTCCTACGGCAATGCGGCGAACACGGTGGTCTTTCCCATGACGATCGTGGCGATCGCGCTCGCTGTGATGATCGGCGATGGCTGCTGCACCTTCGTCAGCATCCGTCTGGGCTCGGGCGATCCCGAAAAGGCCCGCCAGGGGATCGGCAGCTCGGTGATCACGGTCCTTGCCGTCAGCCTTGTGCTGACGGCCGTCTATCTCCTCTATTCCAGAAGCAGATCCTGACGGCATTCGGCGCGAAGGTAAACGACGAAACCTACCGGTTCTCCAAGGAGTATTTCTTCTGGATCACACTTGGCACCCCCTTTTATATGTTCGGCCTGGCGATGAATCCCATCATTCGCTCCGACGGCAGCCCCCGCTACGCCATGGTCACCCTGACCGCAGGCGCGCTGATCAACATACTGTTTGATCCCATCTGCATCTACGTGCTGCACTGGGGGATGATGGGCACAGCGGTCGGGCAGATCGTCTCAGCCGTGCTTGCGGCGGTCTATCTGTTCCGCATGAAGGCGGTCCGGCTGGACAGGGACAGCTTCCGGTTTCGTCCGCGCCTGATGAAGCGTGTCCTGGCGCTTGGCTCGGCCAGCTTTCTTTCCCAGATTTCCATTGTGCTGTCCATGGCCGCGACCATCAACATGTGCGTAAAATACGGCGCGAAGGACGCCGTGTTCAGTCAGCCGGAATACGCGCAGATCCCCACCGCCGTAGCGGGCATCGTGTCCAAATTCTTCCAGATCATCATCTCCGTATCGGCTGGACTGGCTGCGGGCTGCATCCCCATCGCAGGCTACAACATCGGCGCAAGGCGCAACGACAGGGTGCTTGGCCTGATGAAGCGGCTGATGTCCGTTGAAGCCCTCGTCGGTCTTGCCGCAAGCGCAGTCTTTCTGCTGTTTCCCGACCAGCTCATGCTGCTTTTCGGCTCCAAAACCGAAAGCGTCCATTACACGCAGTTTGCCGTGTGGTTCATCCGCTGCCAGCTCTGTCTTTTGCCCCTGGCGTGCGTAAACAAGGGCGCCTTTATCTTCCTGCAATCGCTCGGGAAACCGAAGGAATCCTCCATACTGTCCGTCACGCGGGAGATCGTTTTCGGCGCCGGATTGCCCGTTCTGCTTCCGGGCTCCTGGGCAGCACGCACACCCGTCTTGACAAAAAGGACAAGCGATAAAATCCGTTTGGGCAACGAAAAAGCCAGCTGGATGAATCCCCCGGCTGCCTCAGCCTGTCAAAAAACAGGCATGTGCTCCCCGGGGATGCATGAAGGGGCCGCAGCCCCTTCATCTTCAATCCGCAGGCGGGGGCGTGTACCCCGCCGAGGAGCGATTTTCTGTACGCTAGGAAAGAATAAGCTGGA
>JAXEXP010000164.1:0-14876 GCA_034113365.1 Candidatus Spyradocola sp. | reverse complement strand
CCTGGGCATCCCCATGTTCAAGGCCAACGCCGAGCTATCCGGCGGGGACTTTGACATCTGGTCCGAGGTGGGCGTGGGAACGCGCATGACGGCGAATTTTGTGCTCTCCTCGATCGACCGGCCGCCGCTGGGCGACATGGTGTCCACCCTCGTCACCCTTGTCATCGCCAACCCAACCTTCCATTTTCATTACGAATACGCCGTAGACGGCGAGGCCTTCACCTTTGATACCGAAGAGATCATGCAGGTGCTCGGCGGCGTTCCGCTGGACACGCCCGAGGTCGTCTCCTGGATGACGGATTATCTCAAGGAAGGCATGGAATCACTACATGGAGGTGCGTAAAAAATGAAATCCATCAAGGACCTCGAAGCCATCCGTCAGCGCACGCTGGCAGAAGTCAATCTCCGCAACGACCGCCACGGCATCCGCGTGGTGGTGGGCATGGGCACCTGCGGCATCTCGGCCGGCGCCCGTCCCGTGATGATGGAGTTTGTCGAAGAGATCAAGCGCCGCGGCGTGCAGGATGCGATGGTCACCCAGACCGGCTGCATCGGCGTGTGCCGTCTGGAGCCCATGGTTGAGGTGTACATGCCCGGCCAGGAGAAGGTCACCTACGTGCTGATGACCCCCGAAAAGGTCGCGCGCGTGGTGGGCGAGCACCTGATCAACGGCAACCCTGTGACCGAGTACACCATCGGCGCAGCGGAATAAAAAACA
Source organism: Candidatus Spyradocola sp. (assembly GCA_034113365.1). GTDB lineage: Bacteria > Bacillota > Clostridia > Christensenellales > UBA1750 > Spyradocola. The sequence continues at coordinate 14,158 of JAXEXP010000164.1, read as the reverse complement.
GCCGGCGCCTGGCGTCGGAAAGAGGTTTATCGTAGGAGGTTATACACATGGACTTGTTTCGTTCGCAGGTTCTGATTTGCGGCGGTACGGGCTGCACTTCCTCCGGCTCTGCTGAACTGATCCGCCTGTTTGAGGAGAAGATCAAGGAAGTCGGCCTGGAGAAGGAAGTCAAGGTCGTCCGCACGGGCTGCTTCGGCCTGTGTGAGATGGGCCCCGTCGTCATCGTCTACCCCGAGGGCGCGTTCTACTCCCACATCAAGGCCGAGAACGTCGAAGAGATCGTCAACGAGCACCTGCTCAAGGGCCGCATCGTGCGCCGCCTGCTCTGCCGCGAGGCCATCGAGGAGGAGGACACCACCAAGTCTCTGGACGAGGTCGACTTCTACAAGAAGCAGAAGCGCGTCGCGCTGCGCAACTGCGGCGTCATCGATCCCGAGCGCATCGACGAGTACATCGCCTTTGACGGCTACAAGGCGCTGGCAAAGGTTCTGACCGAGATGACCCCTCAGCAGGTCATCGACACCATCAAGGCCTCCGGCCTGCGCGGCCGCGGCGGCGCAGGCTTCCCCACGGGCACCAAGTGGCAGTTCGCCGCCAACTCCGTGGACGACCAGAAGTACGTCTGCTGCAACGCTGACGAGGGCGACCCCGGTGCGTTCATGGACCGCTCCATCCTCGAGGGCGACCCCAACGCCGTCATCGAGGCCATGGCCATCGCCGGCTATGCCATCGGCGCCAACCAGGGCTACGTCTACGTCCGCGCCGAGTACCCCATCGCCGTCAAGCGCCTGCAGATCGCCATCAACCAGGCGCGCGAGTACGGCCTGCTGGGCAAGAACATCATGGACACCGGCTTTGACTTCGACCTGGACATCCGTCTGGGCGCCGGCGCGTTCGTCTGCGGCGAGGAAACCGCTCTGATGAACTCCATCGAGGGCAAGCGCGGCGAGCCGCGTCCCCGTCCTCCGTTCCCGGCCGTCAAGGGCCTGTTCGCCAAGCCCACCATCCTCAACAACGTTGAGACCTACGCCAACGTCCCCCAGATCATCCTCAAGGGGCCGGAGTGGTTCGCCTCCATGGGCACCGAGAAGTCCAAGGGCACCAAGGTATTCGCGCTGGGCGGCAAGATCAAGAACACCGGCCTGGTCGAGATCCCCATGGGCACTCCGCTGCGCGAGATCATCTACGACATCGGCGGCGGCTGCCCCAACGGCAAGGCCTTCAAGGCTGCGCAGACCGGCGGCCCCTCGGGCGGCTGCATTCCCGCCAGCCTGCTGGATACTCCCATCGACTATGACAACCTGATCGCCATCGGCTCCATGATGGGCTCCGGCGGCATGATCGTCATGGACGAGGACAACTGCATGGTGGACATCGCCCGCTTCTTCCTCGACTTCACGGTCGATGAGTCCTGCGGCAAGTGCCCGCCCTGCCGCATCGGCACCCGCCGCATGCTGGAGATCCTCGAGCGCATCACCGAGGGCAAGGGCGAGGACGGCGACATCGAGAAGCTCGAGACACTGGCCAAGAACATCAAGGCCTCTGCGCTGTGCGGCCTGGGCCAGACCGCGCCCAACCCCGTTCTGTCCACTCTGAAGTACTTCCGTGACGAGTACGAGGCGCACATCTACGAGAAGCGCTGCCCCGCCGGTCACTGCCGCAAGCTGCTCAAGTACAGCATCGATCCCGCACTGTGCAAAGGCTGCTCTCTCTGCTCCAAGGTTTGCCCCGTCGGCGCAATCTCCGGCGAGATCAGGAAGCCCTTTGTTATCGACTCCACCAAGTGCATCAAGTGTGGTGCCTGCCAGGAGAAGTGCCGTTTCAACGCGATTTCGCGCAAATAGTCTAAGAGGAGTTGAGTGAGCATGGATTTGGTCAATTTGACGATAGATGGCATCAAGGTGTCGGTTCCCGCCGGCTCCACGGTGCTTGAGGCCGCCCGTTCCGCCAACATCCAGATTCCCACCCTGTGCTATCTGAAGGACGTCAACCAGATTGGCGCCTGCCGTATGTGCCTGGTGGATACTGGAGCGCGCGCCCTTGCGGCCGCCTGTGTCATGCCCGTTTCCGAAGGCATGAACGTAAAAACCAATACCCCCGCCATCCGTGAGGCCCGCAAGGTCAACATGGAGCTGCTGCTGTCCAACCACGACCGCAACTGCCTGACCTGCGTGCGCAGCCGCAACTGCGAGCTGCAGACCCTGGCCGAGGAGCTGGGCGTCCGCGACATCCGCTTCGAGGGCGTCAAGAGCGAGCATCCCATCGACGATAAGTCGCTCTCCGTCGTCCGCGATCCTAATAAGTGCATCCAGTGCCGCCGCTGCGTCGCCGCCTGCCACAACGTGCAGAAGATCGGCGTCATCGGCACCGTGGGCCGCGGCTTCAACACCGTCATCGCCCCCGCCTGGGACGATAAGCTCGCCGACGTCTCCTGCGTCAACTGCGGTCAGTGCATCATGGCCTGCCCCGTGGGCGCGCTGAAGGAGAAGGACAACACTGCCGAGGTCTGGAAGGCCATTGGCGATCCCAACAAGCATGTGGTCGTGCAGCCCGCTCCCGCCGTGCGCGTTGCGCTGGGCGAGGAGTTCGGCATGCCGATGGGCACCCGCGTTACCGGCAAGCTCGCCGCCGCGCTGCGCCGCATGGGCTTTGACAAGATCTTCGACACCAACTACGGCGCCGACCTGACCATCATGGAGGAGGGCACCGAGCTGCTCAGCCGCATCCAGAACGGTGGCGTGCTGCCCATGATCACCTCCTGCAGCCCCGGCTGGATCAAGTTCATCGAGCATTACTACCCCGAGTTCCTGCCGAACCTGTCCTCCTGCAAGTCCCCGCACCAGATGCTGGGCGCCATCATCAAGTCCTACTACGCGGAGAAGGAGCACCTCGATCCCAAGGACGTCTACGTCGTCTCCGTCATGCCCTGCACCGCCAAGAAGTTCGAGGCCAAGCGCCCCGAAATGGGCCACGACGGCATTCCGGACGTCGATGCGGTCATCACCACCCGTGAGCTGGCCCGCATGATCAAGGAAGCCGGCATCGACTTTGCGAACCTGCCCGACGAGGACTTCGATCCCATGCTGGGCGAGTCCACCGGCGCTGGCGCCATCTTCGGCGCGACCGGCGGCGTCATGGAGGCCGCTCTGCGCACCGTCGCGGACATCCTCGAGGGCAAGGATCTTGAGAACATCGATTACCACGAGGTCCGCGGCATCGCGGGCGTCAAGGAAGCCACCGTCACCATCGCCGGCAAGGAGATCAAGCTGGCGGTTGCCAACGGCACCGGCAATGCCCGCATCCTGATGGACAAGATGAAGGCCGGCGAAGCCGACTACACCTTCATCGAGATCATGGGCTGCCCCGGCGGCTGCGTGACCGGCGGCGGCCAGCCCATCGTGCCCGCCCGCGAGCGCATGGTCGTGGACCCCAAGGTCGTCCGCGCCAAGGCCATCTACGAAGAGGATCTGGCGATGAAGGAGCGCAAGTCGCATAAGAACCCCTCCATCCAGAAGCTCTACGATGAGTATCTCGGCAAGCCCAACAGCCATAAGGCCCACGAGCTGCTCCACACCCACTACGTGGATCGCTCCGCCAAGTAAGCTGAACCATCAAGGGAAGCAGACCCCGTGTCTGCTTCCCTTTTTGTGCGTTTTTTCGGACGCAAAAATGCGGTTTTGGGCCGATAAGCCTTGCCAAAACCTTCCCGTTGTGTAAAATGGTATCGTTCTTCTTTCGAAATGCGCTGTGTTACACAGGCTTAATGCAGCGTTCACAGCGCGTCCACATATTTCCGCTATAATCAAACAAAAATTTTTTCGGGAGGCAATACGGCTACATGGCAAGCAAGAAAAAGCGTGTATGGATCATACTGGCGGTGGTGCTCGTCGTCATCATCGCGGCGGTGGCGGGACTGGTGCTGGCGGCGCGCAGCGCGGTCAAGCAACTGCCCGCCGCGCAGATGATGGCGCTGCTCAACGGCTCCGGCGTCACCGAGCTGGAGCGCACCGACCTGACCAACACGGTCAGCGTCTCGGGCAACGTCAGCAGCGCCAGCGTGACCAAGGTGTACCTGGAGGCAACCGGCGCGGGCAAGGCGGCGCAGGTCAACGTCAAGGTGGGCGACACGGTCAGCGAGGGCGACGTGCTGTGCGCCTTTGACACCGAAAACCTGCAAAAGGAGTACGATAAGGCCCTGCTGCAGGCCGACCAGAGCGAGGAGCGCGCGCAGAACACGCTCTCCGACGCGCGCAACAGCTATGCCAACAGCAAGATCACGCAGGATCAGGCCGTCAAGAACGCCGAGGACAACCTCGAGGCCGCCCAAAAGAAGCTGGACGCCGCCAACGACAGCTATGTCGACGCACTGGACGCCTACAATAAGGGCGAGCTGGTGGCGACGCTGGAGACCGACGCCGACTACACCAAGGCGCAGTACAACTACTCCGTCGCCAAGGACAAGAGCAACGCGCTCTACCTGCAAAAGGCCCAGGCCGAGCAGGAGCTCGCCGCCGCCAACGAGAGCGGGGACGCCGAGCGCATCGCGGCTGCCGAGCAAGCGCTCAACGGCGCTGCCGTCAACTATGAGGCCGCGCAGATGCAGACCGATCAGGCCAAGGCCGCGATGGACGCCGCGCGCAAGGTGTTCGAGGCCAAGGAGGTGGACGCCGAGTCCGTGCTCGACGACTACCGCGACGCCATCAAGGACGCCGAGGACGCCGTCGCCGACGCCGAAAAGCGCCTTAGCGACGCCCAGGAGCAGCGCAAGCTGGCGCTGAGCAGCTCCTCCAACAGCATCGACAACGCCAAGATCAACGCCGACCAGACCGTCACGCAGATGGGCTTGGACGACGCGTTGGAAAACATCGAAAAGTGCACCGTCACCGCGCCCGTGGGCGGCACCGTGACCGCCGTCTACGTCACCGAGGGCGAGAGCAGCGCTGCGGGCAGCATGCTGTTCGTCATTGAGGACCTGAGCGACCTCGAGATCAAGACCACCGTCAAGGAGTACGACGTGGGCCTGCTCTCCGTCGGCATGCCCGTGACCGTCAAGGCCGATTCCACCGGCAGCGCGACCTACGCGGGCGTGGTCAAGGAGATCGGCGTGACCGCGGTCAAGGACGCGCGCGGCGACACCGTCGCTTCCTCCACCGCGGAGTTTGACGTCACCATCTCCGTCGAGCCCGGCGACGGCAGGCTGCTCGTGGGCATGAATGCCCGCGCTACCATTGAGATCGAGAGCAAGCAGGATGTGCTGGCGGTGCTTTACAGCGCCGTGGCCTACGACGCGGACGGCACGCCCTACGTGATGGTGGGCCGCAAGAACGAAAAGGGCGAGCTCATCGCGCAGAAGGTTTACGTGACCACGGGCGTAGAGACCGACTATGAGATCGAGATCCTCTCCGACGAGCTGACCGAGGGCGACCTGATCGTCGACGACCCGGACGGCGTCGCGCAGGGGCAGGTCATCCCCTACATGGGCTAGGTGCGTATGGAAAACAGAGAGAACCAGCCCATCATCTCCATGAAGGGCATCATCAAGCGCTTCTACATCGGCACGCCCAATGAGCTGCAGATCCTCAACGGCATCACGCTGGACGTGCAGCAGGGGGAGTTTCTGTCCATCGTGGGCGCGTCAGGCTCGGGCAAGTCCACGCTGATGAACATCATCGGCGCGCTCGACCGCCCCACCGAGGGCACCTACGTGCTCGACGGCGTGCGCGTCGATCAGGCCAAGGACGACCAGCTCTCGGGCATCCGCAACAAAAAGATAGGCTTCGTGTTCCAGACCTTCAACCTCATCCCGCGCACCTCCGCGCTCAAAAACGTGGAGCTGCCCATGCTCTACGCCAACGTGCCGCCCGCCCAACGCACCCGCCGCGCCAAAGAGCTGCTGGAGATGGTGGAAATGGACGACCGCATGAGCCACATGCCCAACGAGCTGTCCGGCGGCCAGAAGCAGCGCGTGGCCATCGCCCGCGCCATGGCAAACGACCCCGCCATCATCCTGGCGGACGAACCCACCGGCGCGCTGGACAGCAAGACCGGCCGCCTGGTGATGGATCTGTTCCACACGCTGCACCGCGAGCAGGGCAAAACCATCGTGCTCATCACGCACAACTACAAGCTGGCCACCGAGACCGACCGCATCGTCACCATCTCCGACGGGCGCATCGTGCCCAACACGGAAGGGGGCTGGGAGTAAATGAACGGCATGTGGGAAAACATCGTGCTGGCCTTCAACGGACTGCGCGCCAACAAGATGCGCGCGCTGCTGACCATGCTGGGCATCATCATCGGCATTGGCTCGGTCATCGGCATCATGTGCGTGGGCGACGCGGTGACCAACTCCGTCACCGACTCCATGTCCTCGCTGGGCGCCAACAACATCACCGTGATGCTGCGGCAGAAGTCCAGCGACATTTCCGGCATGATGGCGGGCTCTCCCGAGGAGGAGGACCTGCTCACCCGGGAAATGCTCGACGAGCTGCTGGATAACGTGGACGGCTTGACGGGCTATTCCGTCTCCGAGAGCGCGGGCAGCGGCAAGGCGGAGGAGGGGAGAAAGTACGCCAACCTCTCCGTCACGGGCACAAATACGACCTACGCCCAGGCCAATAACCTGAACATACTCTCCGGCCGCTTCATCAACGACAAGGACATGCTGGGCAGCAAATACGTCGCCGTCGTGTCCGACTTCCTTGCGGAGAAGATGTTCCCCAACACCGCCTACCGCGACGTGCTGGGGCAGGAGATCAAGGTCACGCTGGCCAGCGGCACGGTGGATCTGACCATCGTGGGCGTGTACGAATACGACGATTCCGCCAACATGATGATGGCGATGATGAGCACCGCCTCCGAGGAGGACAAGAGCACGCCCGTCTACATCCCCGTGACCACCGCAAAGCGCATCACGGGCGCATCGGACGGCTACCAGAACGTCACCCTCATCAGCGACGTAAACGGCGATTCCGTCGCCATCGCGGCCGCCGCGCAGAAGTTCCTCAACCGCTTCTACCAGTCCAACACGCGCTTTCAGGTGTTCGCCATGTCCATGGAGACCATGGTCTCGCAGATGAGCAGCATGCTGGACACCTTGTCCATCGCCATCGCCGTCATCGCGGGCATTTCCCTCGTCGTGGGCGGCATCGGCGTGATGAACATCATGCTGGTGTCCGTCACCGAGCGCACCCGCGAGATCGGCACGCGCAAGGCCTTGGGCGCACCCAACCGCGCCATCCGCGTGCAGTTCGTGGTCGAGGCGATGATCATTTGCCTGATCGGCGGCGTCATCGGCATCCTATTGGGTACGATACTGGGCTATGCCGCGTCGAGCTACCTGGGCTTCCCCGGGCTGCCGTCGGTGGGCTCCATCGCGCTGGCGGTGGGCTTCTCCATGGCCATCGGCCTGTTCTTCGGCTACTACCCCGCCAACAAGGCCGCCAACCTCGACCCCATCGAGGCGCTGCGGTACGAATAGCAAGCCACAAATCCAAGACCCGTCAGGAACGGCAGCATCCGGCTCCTGATGGGTCTTTTGTGCGGGATGGGGTTGGAGTGGGGCAGAGGAGAGCGGCCGCCCTGCGGGGCGGCGGGGGCGCCGCACAGGAATACAGTGCGAAGCCGGCTGCGCGTTGTGCGGCGCGTCGGAGCGCTGCGGTGAGGGCAACAGGTACGGGGGCGCCGCACGGGAATACAGTGCGAAGCCGGCTGCACGTTGTGCGGCGCGTCGGAATGCTGCGGTGAGGGTAACAGGTACGGGGGCGCCGCAGCGCAAAAATCCTCCCGGAACCCTTGCGGATGCCGGGAGGATGAGGCTTACGCTATGCGTTTCTTAGTACATCGGGGGCTGAGCGGGCGCGGCGGGCGCTTCCTTGGAGGGAATGTCGCACACCAGCGACTCGGTGGTCAGCAGGATGGAGGCGATGGACGCGGCGTTCTGCAGCGCGGAGCGAGTGACCTTGGTCGGGTCGATGATGCCCTTGGCAACCATGTCGCCGAACTCGTTGTTCAGCGCGTCGAAGCCGAAGTTGACATCCTTCTTGGCCTTGATCTTCTCCACGATGACGGAGCCTTCCAGACCGGCGTTGGCCGCAATCTGACGGACGGGCTCCTCCAGAGCGCGCAGCACGATCATCACGCCGGTGCGCACGTCGCCGGAGACCTTCTTGGACAGCGCGGTCACGTCGTCGATGGCGCGAACCAGCGCGGTGCCGCCGCCAGGCACGACGCCCTCCTCAACGGCCGCACGGGTAGCGGACAGCGCGTCCTCGATGCGCAGCTTGCGCTCCTTCATCTCCGCCTCGGTCGCAGCGCCGACGGACAGCACCGCAACGCCGCCGGCCAGCTTGGCCAGGCGCTCCTGCAGCTTCTCGCGATCGTAATCGGAGGTGGTGTCGTCCAGCTGCGCGCGGATGGAGTTGACGCGGGCACGGATGTCCTCAGCCTTGCCGGCGCCCTCGACGATGGTGGTGTTGTCCTTGTCCACGGTGATGGTGCGGGCGGAACCCAGCATCGCCACGGTGGCGTCCTTCAGCTCCAGACCCAGCTCCTCGGAGATGACCTGGCCGCCGGTCAGGATCGCGATGTCCTGCAGCATGGCCTTGCGGCGGTCGCCAAACGCGGGAGCCTTGACGGCAACGCAGGTGAAGGTGCCGCGCAGCTTGTTAACGATCAGGGTGGCCAGCGCCTCGCCCTCGATGTCCTCAGCGATGATCAGCAGCTTCTTGCCGGACTGCACGACCTGCTCCAGCACGGGCAGGATGTCCTGAATGTTGGTGATCTTCTTGTCGGTGATCAACACGTAGGGGTTGTCCAGCACGGCGATCATCTTGTCGTTGTCGGTGGCCATGTAGGGGGAGAGGTAGCCGCGGTCAAAGGTCATGCCCTCGACGATCTTCAGCTCGGTGTGGCCGGTCTTGCTCTCCTCGATGGAGATCACGCCGTCGTTGCCGACCTTCTCCATCGCGTCGGAGATCCACTGGCCCACGGTGGGATCGCTGGCGGAGATCGCCGCGACCTGCGCGATGGCCTGCTTGGTCTCAACGGGCTTGGAGATGCGCTTGAGCGCCTCGACCGCCGTGTCGCACGCCTGCGCGATGCCGGTCTTGATCTGCATGGGGTTGGCGCCCGCGGCCACGTTCTTCATGCCCTCGCGGATGATGGCCTGCGCCAGCAGCGTCGCGGTGGTTGTGCCGTCGCCGGCCACATCGTTGGTCTTGGTGGCGACTTCCTTGACGAGCTGCGCGCCCATGTTCTCAAAGGGATCTTCCAGTTCAATTTCCTTGGCGATGGTCACGCCGTCGTTGGTGACCAGGGGAGCACCGAACTTCTTGTCCAGCATCACGTTGCGGCCCTTGGGGCCCATGGTGATCTTAACGGTGTCGGCCAGCACATTGACGCCTCTTTCCAGAGAGCGGCGGGCCTCCTCACCATACTGCAGCTGCTTAGCCATAAAACATTTCCTCCGATCGTAGTCGATTTGAAGTGATTAGTCCTCGAGAATGGCCAGGATGTCGCTCTGACGAACGATGGTGTACTCCTGCTTCTCGATCTTGACCTCGGTGCCGGCGTACTTCTGGTAAATGACCTTCTGGCCCACCTGCACTTCCATCTTGACTTCCTTGCCCTCCACCATGCCGCCGGGGCCGACCTCGACGATCTCGGCGAACTGGGGCTTTTCCTTGCCGGCGGCGCCCGCAAGGATCAGACCGCTGGCGGTGGTCACTTCCACCTCAACGTTCTTGAGAACCACATGATCTCCCAAAGGCTTGATACGCATAAGAATAGACCTCCTTGTCTAAATCGTTGTCCCTTTCGGTGTTGTTAGCACTCAACGGGGTCGAGTGCTAATCACAGGTATTAGTTTAACCTCCAGCCCTGAATGACGCAAACGTCGCGAATCGGAAATAACCGGGAAATTCGGTTGATATTTTCGATTATCACAAAATATCTCACAAATGGAATGAAATCCTCGTTTTTTCGTTTGCGGCCGCTCGCGCATTGACTTCCCCTGTTTGCAGGATTATAATGTAAGCAAACTGAGGATATGCTAGTTTATGGAGGTGCGGCGCTTGGCATTCACGAAATGGGACCACCGCTTTATGGAAATGACGGACACCATCGCCGGGTGGGCGTCCTGCTACCAGCAGAACCGCAAGATGGGCGCGGTCATCGTGCGCGACAAGCGCATCCTGACCACCGGCTACAACGGCGCGCCGCAGGGCGTCAAGCCCTGTGTCGAGCGCGGCGAGTGCCTGCGGCGCAAGCTGGGCATCCCCTCCGGCACGCGCGCGGAGGTGTGCTACGCCGTGCACGCCGAGCAGAACGCGCTCATCCAGGCCGCGCGCATGGGCGTGTCGGTCTACGGCGCCACCATGTACGTCACCTACAGCCCGTGCATCATCTGCGCGCGGCTCATCATCAACGCGGGCATCGTGCGCGTCATCTACCGCTACGACTACCCCGACGAGTTTTCAAAAGAAATGCTGAAGGAGGCGGGCGTCGAGCTCATCAAGTTCGACCCCAATGCAGAGATTGTCAATGCCTAAACTGATTTCCGTGGTCGTACCGCTCTATAATGAAGAAGAGGTCATCGGGGAAAGCTACCGCAGACTCACCGCTGTGCTGGGCGCGATGGAGGAGGACTATGAGCTCATCCTCGTCAACGACGGCAGCCGCGACAACACCTTTGCGCTGGCCAAACAGCTGCAGCTGTCCGACCCGCACGTGGTGCTGGTGGACTTTGCGCGCAATTTCGGCCACCAGATGGCGGTGACGGCGGGCGTGGAGCAGGCAAAGGGCGACGCCGTGGTCATCATCGACGCCGACCTGCAGGACCCGCCCGAGCTCATCCCCCAAATGGTGGAGATGTGGAAGAACGGCGCCGAGGTCGTCTACGGCAAGCGCATCTCCCGCAAGGGCGAGAGCGCCTTCAAAAAGCTCACCGCCTTCTGCTATTATCGCGTGCTTGACGCGCTCAGCGGCTGGAAGATCCCCAAGGACACCGGCGACTTCCGCCTGATGGACCGCCGTGTGGCCGACGTGCTTCGTTCTATGCCCGAGCACAACCGCTTCCTGCGCGGCATGGTCTCCTGGGTGGGCTTCCGTCAGGAGCCCATCGAGTTCGTGCGCGAGGAGCGCTTCGCAGGCGAGACCAAGTATCCCCTCAAAAAGATGCTCAAGCTCGCCGCCGACGGCATCATCTCCTTCTCGGGCAAGCCCTTTGGCATCATCCGCTGGACGGGCGGCGCGCTGCTGGCCGCGGGCCTGGTGATGCTGCTCGCGCTGCTGATCGCGCTGGCGTTCACGCAGGTCGCAGGCTGGCTGTACGTCATCGCGGCGATTCTGGCCGTGGGCGGGCTCAACCTGCTGGCGCTGGGCCTGTGCGGCGTCTACTTCGAGCGCATGTACGACGAGCTCAAGGGCCGCCCGCTCTACATCGTGCGCAAGGTGCACAGGGACTGCCAGTGAATCCATATACCGGAAATTTGTTAATAATTTACCGATATTTTTGGACACAGCATCTTGCCTTTATGCGGCAAATGGTCTAAAATAATACTGTAACCTGTCAGACTTAATCTTTAAGGAGGTTTTTTCCAATGGTTAAGGTTGCTATCAATGGTTTTGGCCGCATCGGCCGTCTGGCTTTCCGTCAGATGTTTGACGCTGAGGGCTACGAGATCGTTGCCATCAACGATCTGACCAGCCCCAAGATGCTGGCTCATCTGCTCAAGTACGATACCGCGCAGGGCTCCTTCTGCGGCAAGCTCGGCGAGAACAAGCACACCGTCGAGGCCACTGAGGATTCCATCATCGTCGATGGCAAGGAGATCAAGATCTACGCCATCAAGGACGCCAAGGAAGCTCCTTGGGGCGAGCTGGACGTCGACGTCGTGCTGGAGTGCACCGGCTTCTACACCAGCAAGGAAAAGTCCATGGCGCACATCGCGGCCGGCGCCAAGAAGGTCGTCATCTCCGCGCCCGCGGGCAATGACCTCAAGACCATCGTCTACTCCGTCAACGAGAACACCCTGACCAAGGACGATCAGGTCATCTCCGCCGCTTCCTGCACCACCAACTGCCTGGCTCCCATGGCCAACGCCCTGAACAAGGCGTTCCCCATCGAGTCCGGTATCATGACCACCGTGCACGCCTACACCGGCGACCAGATGATCCTGGACGGCCCCCATCGCAAGGGCGACCTGCGTCGTGCCCGTGCCGGCGCTCAGAACATCGTGCCCAACTCCACCGGCGCTGCCAAGGCCATCGGCCTGGTCATCCCCGAGCTGAACGGCAAGCTGATCGGCTCCGCCCAGCGCGTGCCCGTGTGCACCGGCTCCACCACTCTGCTGGTCGCCGTTGTCAAGGGTGCTGACGTGACCAAGGACGCCATCAACGCCGCCATGAAGGCCGCCGCTTCCGAGTCCTTCGGCTACACCGAGGAGCAGATCGTCTCTTCCGACGTCATCGGCATGAAGTACGGCTCTCTGTTCGACGCCACCCAGACCATGGTCTCCAAGCTGTCTGACGACACCGCGCTTGTGCAGGTCGTGTCCTGGTACGACAACGAGAACTCCTACACCTCTCAGATGGTCCGCACCATCAAGTACTTCGCGGAGCTGTAATTCCCAGAATTACGGGCTTTCCGAAGCCTTGACCGATGCACGAGCCATCGTCAGGTACGCAAAATGTTGATTTGGCCCTGTAGGCTGTCCCAACGGACAAGCCCCATGGTACGATAAACGTTTTACCCCCTTTTTCCACCGTTACAGGCGGAACGAGGGGGTTTTTCTATGCGATTTGATATGGCAATGAAGGAGTACATGTTCGACTGCAAAGTGCGCAAGCTGTCACCCAGAACCATCGACAATTATAGGAAACAACTTCTGTATCTCAAACGATTTCTGGAAGAGGAAGCAGGCATCACGGAAATAGAATCCGTAAAAGCGACATATATCAAGCAATTCCTCGCCATGATGGATGAGAAACAACGCAAACCACGATACATCAACGACTTACTTAAGGTATACAAAACCTTCTTTGCCTATCTGAAGAAGGATTGCTCCAGAGGCAACACTTACCACAACAGGCGCTTCAAGGATGCGGCAGAGGCAAGAGACCTTCACATCGAACACAGCGACAAATATGGATGGTCGCATACAAGCCCCACAGACGCCCTTCTGAGCTTCGTTCTCGACCATGACCTGACAGACATCCTCATCAACAGAAACGAGCTGATGGGCTACAGAGTCACTGGAACAGGCACTCACAGTGGCGCGCCGACCACCATCACACCTAAGCCCTCCAGCAGCCGCAAATATATCTGTCCCTGCTGCGGCACGAGCGTCAGAGCCACAAAGGCTGTCAACATTGCCTGTCTGGATTGTGGTGAGCAAATGGTATTGGCAGAGTAGGGAGCAGCGCTGTAATGGGGAGGAAACTCCCCTTACAGCATCATTGCAGAAATGGGGGAAGCGTATGAACTATGGGTATGCACGGTGCAGCACCACAGAAGAGAAACAAGACATCAATCGCCAGATACGGGAACTGAAGGCCGCAGGAGCTGAAGAAGTCATCTTCGAGTATGAGCATGGCGACGCAAAGATAACTATTACCATAGACTTGTAGGACGATGGAGAAGTGGTAAGGTAAATCATTTCGTAAAGTCAATGTATTTCGCCTATGAGGGTAGTGAGAAGCTTTTGTTTCTGAACTTTGTTGCAAGTATGTAGGAAAGAGCCTAGTCAATCCTCTTGTAACGAGAACTCCTACACCTCTCAGATGGTCCGCACCATCAAGTACTTCGCGGAGCTGTAATCCACAGTTTCCCACAGGCAAAGCGAACGGCCGTCGTCCACCGGATGACGGCCGTTTTTCTGTACTGGTAGAATCACCTAACCAATATAAAGACCCCGGAGTGTTTCGCTCCAGGGTCTTGCTTATCTCCAGGGGCAGCGCAGCTCCACCCTTCCGCCGGCCGACGGCCGGCAGCTCCCCGCTCCGCACCGAAACAGCCCTTCGGACTGTTCCGGTGTTCTGGTCGGCTTATTCTCCATAAACAGTCCACTGGACTGTTTACTCCGAAATGCTCGACCTTCAGGGCTTCGCCCCTCCGGGTATACCTCAAGGGGAGCCTTAAGACAGCGGGTATCCGAAT
>JAXEXP010000163.1:0-3083 GCA_034113365.1 Candidatus Spyradocola sp. | reverse complement strand
CCCTCCCCGTGAACGGGGAGGGGCCGGAGGGTCTATGGTTTCCTCGACGGAAACCGGGGAATTCTGGGGGGGTTTTGGGTGCGTGGGGGGGGATGACCCCGCCGCCCCTCCCCATGAAGGGGAGGAACGTCGGGGTCTATGGTTTCCTCGACGGAAACCGGGGACTGTACCGGGGGGATTTGATACAGGGGAGTGTAGCGGTAGAAGGCCGCAATTACCCCACGCGCGGACCGTACCTGTTGCCCATACCGCAAGGGTATGACCGCGCCGCACAACGTGCACTCGGCATCGCACTGCATAACCGTGCGGCGCCCCCGTACCTGTTGCCCATACCGCAAGGGCATGACCGCGCCGCACAACGTGCACTCGGTTTCGTACTGCATAACCGTGCGGCGCCCCCCGCCTCCGCGAGGAGGAGCAGCGAAAATTGTTTTATTGCGCGTGCGGGGGCGGGTGTGCTAGAATGTGGGTGGAAAAAGTTGCGAAACGGAGGGTTGGTTTTATGTCGATGGGCATCGTGGAGACGCGCTGGGGCAGGGTGTCCGGCGTGAGGGCGAAGGGCGAGAGATACGCAGACGTGACCTGCTTCAACAGCATTCCCTATGCGGCGCCGCCGGTGGGCGAACTGCGCTTTATGCCGCCGCAGGATCCGCAGCCGTGGGAGGGCGTGCGCGATTGCGCGGGCTACGGCCCCCGGCCCTGGCAGAACATGCAGCCGGGCGTGGAGCCGTACGCCAGCGATTTTTACTTTCAGACCGACATTCCGCCCATGAGCGAGGACTGCCTGTACCTGTCTGTGGCCACGGCGGCGCAGGATGCGGGCGAAAAGCGGCCGGTGTTCCTGTGGTTCCACGGCGGCGGGCTGTCGCAGGGGTGGTACTACGAGCCGGAGTTTGACCCGGCGGAGCTGGCGCGCAAGGGCGTCGTGGTGGTCAGCGTGGGCCAGCGGCTCAACGTGTTCGGCTACCTGTGCCTGCCGCAGCTGAGCGCCGAGCAGGGCGGCGCGTCGGGCAACTACGGCCTGATGGACGAGATCAAGGCGCTGCAGTGGGTGCGGGAGAACATCGCGGCCTTCGGCGGCGACCCCGACAACATCACCGTGGGCGGGCAGTCGGGCGGCACGTTCAAGTCCGGCCAGCTGACGACGGTGCCGGAGGTGGCGAAGCTGGGCTGCATCAAGCGCGTGATTCATCAGAGCGCGCTGTTCTGGTCGCGCATCCCGCCGCTGCCCACGATGGAGCAGGGCGAGCGCATGGGCGTGGAGTATCTGGAAAAGCTGGGCCTTGCGCCGGACATTTCGCCGGAAGAGCTGCGCGCGCTGCCGCCGGAGCAGTTTTACAGGGCGGACCCGCCGGGCTCCACCGTGTGCGACGGCAGGCTGGTGCCGTCCGTCAGCCACAGGGAGAGCATGGACCGCTTCGCGGGGGACCTGGACTACCTCTCCGGCGTCAACTACGGCGAGTGCCGCATGGAGCCGGGCGTGTTCGGCGGGAATGTGAAGGACATGAACGCCGCGTGGGTGCGCAGCCGCGCACGGCAGATGCTGGGCGACCTGTACGACAAGTACGATTTTGACGCGCTGGTGGACGTGCGCGACGACAACGCAGAGCTCGTGTCGCGCGACCTTGCTGCGCACGGATTGACGGAGGGCTTCTTCAGCGGCGTGCATTACAGCCGCGCGTTTGGCGCGTATCAGGCGGCGCACCACCCGGGCAGCCGTTGCTGGAGCTACCTGTTTGCGCACATCGTGCCGTCGCGGCCCGACGAGGCGGGCACCGACCGAGACCAGGCCAAGCACCTGGTGTGGCACTCGGGCGAGCTGTGGTACACCTTCTGCTCGCTGCGCGACAACGTGCCCCCGGCGCGCCAGTGGCACGAGGCGGACTTCCGGCTGGCCGATCTGGTGACGGGCTACTGGGCGAACTTCATCGCGACGGGCGACCCCAACGGCGAGGGGCTGCCGCACTGGCCGCAGGCCGGCGCGTCGCGCGGGTACATCGAGCTGGACGACGTGCCCGTCGGCCACGAGGGCGTGGAGCCGGGGCTGGACGAGATGCTGTGCGAATACACAAAGCGCCTGCCCGACGTGCCGCAGTAAACGGGTTGACAGCGCGGGCGGCGCGTGGTAGAGTAGAGGCAGAGAATCCGGCGAAAACGTGAGGAGGGATCCCGTCCGACACGCCTGAGAATGGGCGTGCTGCGGAAAAGAAGCGAGACGATGAAAAACCAGTGCTGCGACCCGGTGCGGCTGCGCCCGGGAGCTTGGTTTTTGCGTCCGCTTCGCTGATTGCGCCGGTTTTGAGGAGAAAAACAGGGCTGCGAGGCAGGACGCTTCGCAGCCCGATCTTTGTTTTGGCCGGAGACTCTGAAATACTGCAAAAGGAGCGGAATCTTTATGAAGGTATTGCTTTTGAACGGCAGCCCGAACGCGCGGGGCTGCACCTGGACGGCGCTCAATGAGGTGAAGAAGGGGCTGGAGGCGCAGGGCGTGGAGGGCGAGATCGTGCACGTGTGCGCGGAAGACGTGCCGGGCTGCACGGGCTGCTTTGCCTGCGGCGAAACCAGGGAATGCGTGCGCGGGGACGTCGTCAACGAGATCGGCGCGAGGCTGCGCTGGGCCGACGGCATGGTGATCGGCTCGCCGGTGTACTTCGCCTCGCCCAACGGCAGCCTGCTGGCCTTCCTCGACCGGCTGTACGCCAGCCACGGCGAGCAGCTGCGCTTCAAGCCCTGCGGCTGCATCGTGTCGGCGCGGCGTGCGGGCACCACGGCGGCGCTGGACGCGCTGAACAAGTACCCGCTGGTGTGCGACCAGCCGCTGGTGTCGGGCGGGTACTGGTGCATGGTGCACGGGCAGACGCCTGAAGAAGTGATGCGGGACGAGGAAGGGCTGCGCATCGCGCGCACGCTGGGCAGCTCGCTGGGCTGGCTGGTCAAGGCGCTGGCGCTCAGCCGGGAGGCTGGGTTGGAGGCGCCGGATGGCAAGGAATGATTGAAGGTACGGTTGGGGGGATGACCCCTGCGCCCACCCCCGGTAGGGGGGGGCGCCGGGGTCTATTGTTTCCGCGACGGAAACCGGGGTT
>JAXEXP010000162.1:0-14283 GCA_034113365.1 Candidatus Spyradocola sp. | reverse complement strand
AAGGGCGTCAACAAGACCGTGCGCGCGATGATCGTGGGCATACCGAACGTGGGCAAGTCGACGTTCATCAACCGCCTGCGCGGCACCGCGGTGGCCAAGGCGGGGGACAAGCCCGGCGTCACGCGCGGCAAGCAGTGGATCATCGTGGGGCCGTACCTGGAGTTTTTGGACACGCCCGGCATGCTGTGGCCCAAGTTCGAGGACAAGCAGGCGGCGCAGCGGCTGGCGTTCATCGGCTCCATCCGCAACGAGATCATGGACAACGAGGCGCTGGCGATGCAGCTGCTGGAGTTTTTGCGCGGCGAAATGCCCGGCGCGATCGAGGCGCGGCTGAAGTTTGCGCCCGAGGCGGACATGACGGGCGAGCAGATGCTGGAGCTGGCGTGCCGCAAGCGGGGTTGGATCCTGTCGGGCGCGCGGCCCGACACCGAGCGGGCGGCCTCGCTGATCCTGGACGAATTCCGCAGCGGCAAAATGGGGCGCATCACGATGGAGACGCCGCCGAGGGAGGAGGAGCGCCATGCCCAGGGAGACTAAGGAGGCGCGCATCGAGCGCATGACGCGCCGGGAGCGGGAGGACTGGGCGCTGGGCATCCGCCTTGCGGGCGTGGACGAGGCGGGACGCGGGCCGCTGGCCGGCCCCGTGGTGGCCGCATGCGTGGCGATGCCGCCCGAGCCGCTGCTGATGGACGTCAACGACAGCAAGAAGGTATCGGAAAAGAAGCGCGAGGCGCTGTTTGAGGAGATATTTCGCGTGGCGCAGGCCGTGGGCGTGGGCGTGGCGTCGGTGGAGGAGATCGAGACGCTCAACATCAAAAACGCCGCGCGGCTGGCGATGAAGCGCGCCATCGAGGCGGCGCACCCCGACCGCATCCTGGTGGACGCCGAGCGCGATCTGGACGTGAGCGTCCCGCAGGAGGGCATCGTGCACGGCGACGCGGAGTGCTACTGCATCGCGGCGGCCTCCATCGTCGCCAAGGTCACCAGGGACCGCATGATGCTGGAGCTGGACCGGGAATACCCGCAGTACGGCTTTGCGCAGCACAAGGGCTACGGCACCGCCGCGCACTATGAGGCGCTGCGCGCCTACGGCCCCTGCCCGGCGCACCGAAGGCTGTTCATCCGGTCGGCGTTCGAGCCCAAATGAGCGGCAATCAGAAGCTGGGGAAAACCGGCGAGGAGACGGCGCTGCGCTACCTGGAGCGCAAGGGCTACGCCTGCCTGGGCCGCAACGTGCGCGTGGGCCACGACGAGCTGGACCTGGTGATGCGCGACGGCGCGGTCACGGTGTTTGTGGAGGTCAAGCTGCGCAAGCCGGGCGTCTCCGGCTCTGCGGCCGTGGACCGGGGCAAGCGGCGGCGCATCAGCCGTGCGGCCGTCGTTTATATGATGAACACGGGCGGGCTGGACCGCCCTGCGCGCTTTGACGTGGTGGAGCTGGCCTTTGACGGCGCGCAGATGAACATCCACCACATCGAGGACGCATTTCCGCTGGAGCGCGGAAGAACTTTTGTGTGACGCGAGGTTTTGAGTATGAAAAAGAAACTTTGCACCCTGCTTCTGGCGCTGCTGCTGGCGCTGTGCCTGCCCGTCACGGCGCTGGCGGGCGAAAATCTCGTGCAGAATGGCGATTTTTCCCAGCTGGACGAGAGCGGCCTGCCGGTGGGCTGGACGTACGCGGCCTGGACGATGGACGACGAGGTCTCCGCGTACTGGACGGAGGAAAACGACAGCGGCACCTGCGTGCGGCTGGAGAACTTCCTGCGCAACGACGCGCGCCTGGAGCAGGAGGTGCCCGTCAAGGGCAACAGCCTGTACCACATTTCGGCGCGCATGAAGGCCGCGGGCGGCGACCCCATCTGCATCGGCGGCAACCTGTCGGTCACGGGCTCGCTGGCCGTGTCGGGCGACTACACCGACACCGACGGAAGTTGGGTCGACGTGGAGCTGTACGGCAAGACCGGCCTGTTCCAGAACAGCATCACCGTGGCGCTGCGCGTGGGCTTCTACGGCGAGGAGAACCTGGGCACCGCGTGGTTTGACGACGTGGTGGTCGAGCGCGTGGACGAGGTGCCCGTGGGCTTTGAGATCCAGAGCCTGAAGGACGCGCCCGTCAGCGCCTCCGCCTCGGAGGAGGAGACCGAGGGCGCCGACTGGGTGCCCACGCAGACCTTCATCGCGTGCGTGTTCGCGCTGCTGCTCATCATCGCGGTGTACCGGCTGCGCGGCGTGCAGGCTGACGATAAGCTGAGCAAACAGATCCTTGCGATCCTGCTCACCGCGGCGGCGGCGCTGCGGCTCTACCTTGCCGCGGCCAACCCCGGCTACGATGTGGACGTCAACTGCTTCACCGCGTGGGGGCAGATGGTGGCCAAGTACGGCCCCGCGGACTTCTACGCGCAGGGCTTCTGCGACTACCCGCCGGGGTACATGTACGTGCTGGGACTGCAGGGGCTGATCGCGGGCGCGCTGAACCTGGCGCCGGGCAGCACGGCCTATCTGCTGCTGCTCAAGCTGCCCGCCATCGCCTGCGACGTGGCCATTTCCTACCTGCTCTACCGCATCGGCAGGCGCTATGGTAAGTCCACCTGGGCGCTGCTGGCGGCGGCTGCCTGGGCGTTTATGCCCGCCGCGATACTGGACAGCGCGATGTGGGGGCAGATGGACGCGGTGCTGGTGCTGCTGATGCTGCTGGTGCTGGACGCCTTCCTGCAAAGAAAGCCCGACATCGCCGCGATCTGGTACGCCGTGGCGCTGATGGTCAAGCCGCAGGCGCTGATGCTGGGCGTGATCCTGCTGGGCGGCTACGTGATCGAGATCCGCGAGGATCCCAAGTGCGGCTTCCTGCGTCTGCTGCGCGGCATCGGGCTGTGCCTTTGCGTGGCGGCGGTCATCGCGCTGCCCTTCCTGATCAGGCAGCCCATCGGCTACATCTTTGATAAATACCTCTCCACGCTCACCTCCTATCCCTACGCCACCGTCAACGCGCTCAACCTGTTCTACATCGCGGGCGGCAACTGGGTGGCGCAGGAGACGACGATACTGGGGCTGAGCTATTCCGCCTGGGGCCTCATCGGCATGGCGGTCAGCGTGGCGCTGGCGCTGATTCTGATGTTCAAGTCCGGCAAGCTGCGCGCGGTGCCGCTGTGCACGGCGCTGATGCTGGCGGGCGTGTTCTGCCTGGGCGTGCGCATGCACGAGCGCTACATGTTCCCCGCGCTGATGCTGCTGCTCCTTGCGGCCCTGCTGTACGGCGATAAGCGCCTGTGGTGGACGGCGGCGGGCTTTTCCGTGACCAATGCAATCAACATTTACATCGTGCTGCAAAACACGCATGTGCTGTCGGAGAACCGCTACATCGGCATCGCTGCGGCGGTGGTGAACCTGCTGCTGTTCTTCTACCTGATCGAGATCAGCATGGACCTGTGCTGGCGCGGCGCCGTGCAGGAGGCCGACCCCGAGGGCGTGCGCCGTCCGCCGCTGCGCCGGCAGGTGCTGGGCGCGCGCCTGCCCGATGCGAAGGTCGCAGGCGATCGGGCCTCCTTCCGCATGAAGCGGGCGGACTACATCCTGATGGCCGCGCTGACGCTGGTGTACGCCGTGACGGCCTTCTACCAGCTGGGCGATTTCACCGCGCCGCAGACGCTGTGGACGGGCAATGAGGGCGACAGCGCCGTGATCGACCTGGGGCAGGCGCAGGACGTCGCCGAGGTGCGCTACTACGGCGAGATCCCCTACGGCGACTTCACCATCAGCTTCTCCGACGACGGCGTGAGCTGGAGCGGCGAGGTGGCGCAGTCGGTGGGCGTGCACGACATGTTCAAGTGGCACTCGGTGGAGACGCAGACCAGCGCGCGCTACGTGCGCCTGACCGTGACCAACAGCCAGATCAAGCTCTTTGAGGTCGCGGTGTTCGGCGAGGGCGACGAACTGCTGCCCGTTGCCTCCTGCACCGCGCCGGAGCTGACCGACGAGCAGGCCATCGTGCCCGCGCAGATGTCCTACATGAACGGCATGTACTTTGACGAGGTGTACCACGGCCGCACCGCCTACGAGCAGAACCACAACATGGAGTGGTACGAAAACACCCACCCGCCGCTTGGCAAGGTGTTCATCTCGTGGAGCATACAGGCCTTTGGCATGACGCCCTTTGGCTGGCGCTTTGCGGGCACGCTTGCGGGTGTGCTGATGGTGCCCGCGATGTACCTGCTGTGCAAGCTGCTGTTCCGAAAGCCGCTGTACGCGACGTTTGGCACCTTCCTGTTCACGTTTGACTTCATGCACCTTGCGCAGACGCGCCTGGGCACCATCGACTCCTACCCGGTGCTGTTCATCATCCTCGGTTTCTATTTCATGCTGCGCTACGCGTACATGAGCTTCTACCACGACAAGCTGTGGAAAACCTTCGTGCCGCTGCTGCTGTCGGGGCTGTTCATGGGCCTTGGCATGGCCAGCAAGTGGATCGGCTGCTACGCCGCGGTGGGCCTAGCGGTGCTGTTCTTTATGATCTTCTATGCGCGCTGCAAGGAGTACCGCGAGGCAAAGGCGGATCTGGCCGTTGAGAACCTCTCGGCCGAGCGCCGCGCGCAGGCGCAGCGCATCGTGGGCAGGTTCCCCAGGTGCGCGCTGTGGACGCTGCTGGCCTGCTGCCTGTTCTTCGTGGTGATCCCCATCGCCATCTACATCGGCTCGTACTACCAGTTCCTGCGCATCGACGCGCCCGGACACGGCCTCAAAGAGGTGTGGAACTACCAGCTGCACATGCTCAACTACCACAAGGGCGTGTTTGAGTCGCATCCCTTCCAGTCCTCGTGGTACCAGTGGCCGCTGGACATCCGCAACATCTGGTATTACGTCTCCGACTCCATGCCCGAGGGCTGGGTGTCGTCCATATCGGCGCTGGGTAGCCCTGCGGTGTGGTGGACGGGCCTTGCCTGCCTGATCTGGGTGATCATGCGCCTGGTGCAGGGCTACGGCAAGCACGACCGCCGCTACTGGTGGGTGCTGATCGGCTTTGCGGCCAACTACCTGCCCTGGGTGCTGGTGCCGCGCATCACGTTTGTGTACCACTACTTCGCGTCGGTGCCCTTCATCGTGCTGGCCACGGTGCTGTTCTTTGAGGACCTGTGCGACAAAAAGAAGTGGGGAAAGACGGCGCTGCTCGGCCTGATGGTCGTGGTAGGCGTGCTGTACGCGCTGTTCTACCCCGTGCTCACGGGCATCCCGATGACGGAATTCCACGCCTCGCTGCTCAAGTGGCTGCCCTCGTGGACGCTGTACTAAAGGAGGGCGCGGCGCGTGGATAAGCTCAAAAAGCTGCTGGCCCAGGCCGTCAAGTTCGGCCTTGTGGGCGTGCTCAACACCGTGATCGACTACGCGGTGTACTCAGGTTTGCTGTTCATACCGTTTTTCAAGCGCTACTATGTATTGGCGCAGGCCGTCGGCTACGCAGCGGGGCTGTGCAACAGCCTCGTGCTCAACAAGCGCTGGACGTTTGCGCAGCGCGAGGCCATGACGAAGGTGCAGCTGCTGCTGTTCCTCGCGGTGAACCTTGCGGCGCTGCTCGTCTCGACGCTGGTGCTGGTGCTGACGCAGGAGACGCTCGGGATGAACCCGTACCTTGGCAAGATCGTGGCGACGGTGTTCTCCATGGCGGTCAATTTCATCGGAAACAAGCTCATCGTGTTCAAGAAATAGAAGGCTGGAAGGGGGAGGAGATATGCTGGCGACGGTTGCGAGCTTTGGACGCATCGGGATCGAGGGCTACCCCATGCGCGTGGAGGTGGACGTGCGCGACGGCCTGCCGCAGATGGACGTCGTCGGCCTGCCCGACGCCGCCGTGCGCGAGAGCCGCGAGCGCGTGCGCACCGCGATGAAGAACAGCGGCTTCCGCTTCCCCACGGCCTCCATCACCATCAACCTGGCCCCGGCAGACATCAAAAAGGAGGGCCCGTGGTACGACCTGCCCATGGCGCTGGGCATCCTCGCGGCGTCGGGCGGCATCCCGCTGCCCGCGCTGGAGGGCGTGATGGCGTTGGGCGCGCTGTCGCTGGACGGCTCGGTGGGCGCGGTCACGGGCGCGCTGCCCATGCTGCTCAAGGCGCGGGAGCTCAAGGTGAAAAGGGCGCTGCTGCCCGCGCAGAACGCGCGCGAGTGCGCGTCGCTCAGCGGCATCGAGCTGCTGCCGGTGGAGAGCCTTGGGCAGGCGGTGGGCTACCTGACAGGCAAAGGCGGCGTGCAGCCGCTGGCCACACAGCCCTACCGCGCGCAGGATGCGTCCGTGCCGCCCGAGGTGGACATGGCGCGCATCCGCGGGCAGCTGTCGGCGCGGCGCGCGCTGGAGATCGCGGCGGCGGGCGGGCACAACCTGCTGCTGATCGGCACCGCGGGCTCGGGCAAGACCATGCTGGCCCGCTGCCTGCCGGGGATCCTTCCGCGCATGACGGAGCAGGAGGCGCTGGAGACCACCGTCATCCACTCCGTCACGGACGGCTTTTCGGGCGGATTGATGCAGCAGCGGCCCTTTTCCGCGCCGCACCACACCACCTCGGCCGCGGCGCTGATCGGCGGCGGCAGGTACGCCATGCCCGGCGAGATCTCCAAGGCGCACAACGGCGTGCTCTTCCTCGACGAGCTGCCCGAGTTCCCGCGGCCCGTGCTCGAGGCGCTGCGCCAGCCCATGGAGGACGGCGAGGTCACCGTCGCCCGCGTCAACGCGCGCTGCGTGTATCCGGCGCGCTTCCAGCTGGTGTGCGCGATGAACCCCTGCCCCTGCGGAAACTACGGCTCGCGCACCCGTCGCTGCCGCTGCTCGCCCCACGAGGTGCAGCGGTATCTCAGCCGCATCTCCGGCCCCCTGCTCGACCGCATCGACATGGTGGTGGAGATGGACGCCGTGCCGCCCGAGGAGGTGTTTGCCGACGCCGCGCCCGCCGAGAGCAGCGCCGCCGTCCGCGAACGCGTGGAGAAGGCCCGCGCCGTGCAGAACGCGCGCTACGGGACCCTGGGCTTTTCCTGCAACGCCCGCCTGCCCGCCGGCCGCCTGGAGCAGCTGTGCGGCGCGACCGAGCCCGCCCGCGCGCTGCTGATGCAGTGCATGAAGAGCCTGGGCCTGTCCATGCGCGCCTACACCCGCGTGCTGCGCGTGGCGCGCACCATCGCGGACCTGGCAGGCAGCGTGCGCGTGGAGGAGGAGCACATCGCCGAGGCCGTCTCCTACCGCAGCAGCAATGAAAAATACTGGAGGTAGGTCGAACCCATGACGAGAGCGGAGGGCGTTTGGATCTGGCTGAGCCTGACGGCGGGCGTCGGCGCGCGCACGGCCCGCAGGCTGGTGGAGTTCTTCGGGTCGGAGGAGGCGCTGTGGGCGGCGACGCAGCGGGAGCTTGCAGAGGCTGCGGGCGCGTCCCTTGCGCAGAAGCTGATCGCCTCCCGCTCGGGCGACGCGGTCAACGCCCACGTGCGCGGCTGCCGCGCGCAGGGCATCACGCTGCTCACGCCCGCCAGCCCCGGGTATCCCGCCGGTCTGCTCGACCTGTGCGACCCGCCGCGCGTGCTCTACGCAAAGGGCGACCTTTCGCTGCTGGCGCGCGAGGGTGTCACCGTGGTGGGCACGCGCAGGCACACGCGCTACGGCGCGCGCGTCACCGCGCAGCTGTCGCGGGAGCTCGCCGAAGCCGGGCTGGTCATCGTGTCGGGCCTGGCCGAGGGGCTGGACGCCGCGGCGCATCAGGCGGCGCTGGACGCGGGCGGCGGCACCATCGCGGTGCTGGGCAACGGCCTGGACGTGTACTATCCCGCCATCAACGCCGCGCTGCAGGACGAGATCGCGCAGCGCGGCCTGCTGCTGAGCGAGAGCCCGCCCGGCAAGCGCGCCAGCAAGGGCAGCTTCCCCATGCGCAACCGCATACTGGCCGCCCTGACCCGCGCCACCCTCGTGACCGAGGCGGGGGAGAAGTCGGGCGCGCTGCTGACCGCGGAGCTTGCGATGGACTGCGGCCGCGAGCTGTTCGTCGTCCCGGGCAATATCGACTCGCCGGCGAGCTACGCCACCAACCGGCTGCTGCGCACCAGCGCCGAGGTGGTGCTGGAGGCCCGCGACGTGCTCGACCGCCTGGGCCTTGCCGCGCCCGAGGAAAAAACCGCGCAGGAGCTTCCCGCGTTGGACGAGGAGGAGCAGAAAATCGTGCAGTGCCTGTCGCGCGAGGCGCAATCTTTTGACGAATTGGCGGTTTTGTCGGGTTTTTTGGCGCCAAAGCTAAATTCGCTCTTGACAAGGCTGGAATTGAAGGGAATAATAGACCAGTCGGCAGGTCGCGTTTATGCGATGAAGCGCTGACTGCATCAACATAACTTTTTCGGGGGTAATTGGAAATGGCAGCTGCCGCCAGCAAATATAAACTGGTCATCGTGGAGTCTCCCGCGAAGGCCAAGACCATCGGCAAGTTCCTGGGCAGGGGCTACAAAGTCGAAGCCTGCAACGGCCATGTGCGCGATCTGCCCAAGAGCCAGATCGGCGTGGACGTGGAGCACAATTTTGAGCCGCGCTACATCACCATCCGCGGCAGAGGGGAGATCCTGGACCGCATCCGCAAGGAGGCGCGCGGCGCGTCCAAGGTCATTCTCGCAACCGACCCGGACCGCGAGGGCGAGGCCATCTCCTGGCACCTTGCCAACATTCTCAAGATCGATCCCGCCTCCAACTGCCGCGTGGAGTTCAACGAGATCACCTCGCAGGCCGTCAAGGCCGCGATGAAAAAGCCGCGCCCCATCAACCTGCAGCTGGTGGACGCCCAGCAGGCGCGCCGCGTGCTCGACCGCCTTGTGGGCTACAAGATCAGCCCGCTGCTGTGGGCCAAGGTGCGCAAGGGTCTGTCCGCCGGCCGCGTGCAGTCCGTGGCCACGCGCATGATCGTGGACCGCGAGGCCGAGATCGACGCATTCGTGCCGCAGGAATACTGGACCATCACCGGTCAGTTCTCCGACGGCGCGCAGAAATTCAACGCAAAATACGTCGGCTCCGGCGACGAAAAGAACGACATCACCTCGGAGCGGCAGGCAAATGACGCCGTTTCCGCGCTGCGCAGCCAGAGCTACACCGTCGCCTCCGTCAAGACTGGCGAGCGCAAAAAGAACCCGCCGCCGCCCTTTACCACCTCCAACCTGCAGCAGGAGGCCGTGCGCAAGCTGTCCTTCACCACGAAAAAGACCATGCAGGTCGCGCAGATGCTCTACGAGGGCGTGGACATCGAGGGCGAGGGCACCGTGGGTCTGATCTCCTACATCCGTACCGACTCCACCCGCCTGTCCGACGAGGCGCTGTCCGCCGCGCGCGAGTACATCGCCCAGAATTATCCGCCCGAGTACCTGCCCGCCCAGCCCAACGTCTACAAGGGCCGCAAGAACGCGCAGGACGCGCACGAGGCCATCCGCCCCACCTACGCCCGCTATACCCCCGAGCTGGTCAAGTCCTCGCTCACCCGCGACCAGTACCGGCTCTATAAGCTGATCTACGACCGCACCCTCGCCTCGCAGATGACCCCGGCGGTGTATCAGACGCTGTCGGTGGAGCTGACGGGCGGGCAGGGCGCCGCGTTCCGCTTCGGCGGCGCGAAAAAGACATTCGCGGGCTTTACCACGCTTTACGAGGAGGGCCAGGACGAGCCCGCCGAGAAGGAGAGCGCGCTGCCCGCGGTCAAGGCGGGCGACAGCGTGACGCTGCGCGAGCTCAGCCCCGAGCAGCACTTTACCCAGCCTCCGCCCCGCTACACCGAGGCCTCGCTCGTGCGCACCATGGAGGAAAAGGGCATTGGCCGCCCCTCCACCTATGCGCCCACCATCACCACGATCCTGGCGCGCGGCTACGTCGAGCGCGAGGGCAAGGCGCTGGCGCCCACAGAGCTTGGCGTGCTGGTCACCGACATGATGACGGAGAATTTCTCCTCCATCGTGGACATGCAGTTCACCGCCGACATGGAGGAGGAGCTGGACACCGTCGAGGAAGAGGGCAAGGACTGGCACGAAGTCATCGGAAGGTTCTACGAGCCCTTCTCCGAGCAGCTGGAAAAGGCCGAGCGCAACATCGAAAAGGTGGAGGTCAAGGACGAGGTCTCCGACGTTCAGTGCGACAAGTGCGGCGCGATGATGGTCTACAAGATGGGGCGCTTTGGGCGCTTCCTCGCCTGCCCCAACTTCCCCGCCTGCCGCAACACCATGCCCATCGTCCAGACCATCGACGCGCACTGCCCCAAGTGCGGCGGCGCGATCCTGGTGCGCAACACCAAGCGCGGCCGCGTGTTCTATGGGTGCGAAAAGTACCCCGAGTGCGACTACACCTCCTGGGACATGCCCGTGGACGACCGCTGCGAGCTGTGCGGCAGCCCCATGGTGCGCAAGGTGGACCGCAAAAAGGACATCACCTGGCACGTCTGCACCAACGAGAGCTGCAAGCATCGCGTGCAGGTGGAAACCCCCGCCGCAGAGGACGGCGAGGAGTGATCCATTTAAGTTTACATAGGAAATGAGGAAAACTATGACCGTCAACGTCATCGGCGCGGGCCTTGCGGGGAGCGAGGCGGCCTGGCAGCTGCTCCGGCGCGGTTACACCGTGAACCTGTATGAGATGAAGCCGCAAAAGTTCACCCCCGCCCACCACATGCCCGGCTTTGCCGAGCTGGTGTGCTCCAACTCCCTGCGCAGCGACCGCGTCGAGAACGCCGTGGGCCTGCTCAAGGAGGAGATGCGCCGCATCGGCTCGCTGATCATGACCTGCGCGGAAGGCGCGCGCGTGCCCGCCGGCGGCGCGATGGCCGTGGATCGCGAGCAGTTCTCCGCGGGCGTGACCCGTGCGCTGCGCGAGCACCCGAACTGCCGCGTGATCGAGGGCGAGGTGACCAGCTTGCCCGACGGCCCCACCGTCATCGCCACCGGCCCCCTGACCAGCGACGCGTTTGCCGGGGAGATCGTGCGCATCACGGGCCGCGAGGGGCTTTCCTTCTTCGACGCCGCCGCGCCCATCGTCACGCTGGAGTCGGTGGACATGGACCACGCCTTCCGCGCGTCGCGCTACGGCCGCGGCGAGGGCGACGACTACATCAACTGCCCCATGACCGAGGAGGAGTACAACGCGTTTTACGACGCGCTCATCACCGCCGAGACCGCGCCCGTGCACGGCTTTGAGAGCAGCCGCGTGTTCGAGGGCTGCATGCCCGTGGAGGTGATGGCCGCGCGCGGACGGCAGACGCTGGCGTTCGGCCCGCTCAAGCCCGTGGGCCTTGCCGACCCCAACACCGGCAAAATGCCCTATGCCGTGCTGCAGCTGCGGCAGGACGATGCCGCCAACACGCTCTACAACCTCGTGGGCTTCCAGACGCGGCTCAAGTTCCCCGAGCAGAAGCGTGTGTTCGGCATGATCCCTGCGCTGAAAAACGCCGAGTTCGCCCGGTACGGCGTCATGCACCGCAATACCTTCCTCAACTCCCCCGAGCTGCTCGACGACCACTACCGCCTGCGCGAGGGGCTGTACTTCGCCGGGCAGATGACGGGCGTGGAGGGCTACATCGAGTCCGCCGCCTCGGGCATGCTCGCGGGCATCTCGCTGGCGCAGGAGCTTTCCGGGCAGGCGCGCACCGACTGGACAGATCGGACCTGCATCGGCGCCATGGGGCGCTACGTCGCCGCGCACAACCGCAATTTCCAGCCCATGAACGCCACCTTCGGCATCATGGCGCCGCTGGACGGCCCCAGAATCCGCAACAAAAAGGAGCGCTGCCAGCGCATTGCCGAGCGCGCGCTGACTGCGCTGGACGGCATACTCAAAACGCTGTGATCCCCGCCGCCTGAACGCCCCGACCCGGGTTTTCAGGCGGCAAAATGTATATTTCGGGAACATTTCGCTTCCGCAGGCGTTGAAAATATGGTATAGTTTTCATAAGAAAACGGTACCCGACCAAGTATGGAGGATAAACCAATTATGAGTGAGATCAGAAGCCCGTTCCGCGGCACGACCATCGTCGCGGTGCAGAGAAACGGCAAAATCGCCATCGCCGGCGACGGTCAGGTGACCATGGGCGAGCATACGATCATGAAAATGGGCGCGAAAAAGGTGCGCCGCATCTACGGCGACCGCGTGGTGATAGGCTTTGCAGGCTCCGTCGCGGACGCGTTCGCGCTGAGCGAGAAATTTGAGGGCTATCTGGAGCAGTTTGCGGGCAACCTGCCCCGCGCCGCCGTGGAGCTGGCGCAGACCTGGCGGCAGGACAACGCGATGCGCAAGCTGGAGGCCATGCTGCTGGCTGCGGACAAGGAGAATCTGCTGCTCATCTCGGGCACGGGCGAGGTGATCGCGCCGGACGACGGCGTGCTTGCCATCGGCTCGGGCGGCAACTTTGCGCTGGCCGCCGCGCGCGCGCTGGTGCGCCACACCGACATGGAGGCCAAGGACATCGTGCGCGCCGCGATGGAGATCGCCGCCGACATCTGCGTGTATACCAACGACCACATCATCGTGGAGGAAGTGTAGTATGAATCAGCTGACCCCCCGGCAGATCGTTGCCGAACTGGATAAATACATCATCGGGCAGGACGAGGCCAAGCGCGCCGTGGCAATCGCGCTGCGCAACCGCTACCGCAGAAGCCGCCTCGAGCCCGAGGTGCGCGAGGAGATCACGCCCAAGAACATCCTGATGGTGGGCCCCACGGGCGTGGGCAAGACCGAGATTGCCCGCCGCCTGGCCAAGCTCGTGGACGCGCCGCTGGTCAAGGTGGAGGCCACCAAGTTCACCGAGGTGGGCTATGTGGGCCGCGACGTGGACTCCATGGTGCGCGACCTGGTGGAGACGTCGCTGCGGCAGGTCAAGGAGCGCATGGGCAAGGACGTGGAGCTGACCGCCGAGCAGAACGCGCAGGAGCGCATACTCGACGCGCTCGTCGCCAGGGAAAAGGGCGAAAAGAAGGCCAACGTCAACCCCATCGAGGCGCTGCTCGGCCCCGTGCGCAAGGAGGAGGACACGCCCGAGGTGCGCGAAAGCAAAAAGAAGCAGCGCGAGCGCCTGCGCATGGAGCTGCTGTGCGGCTCGCTCGAGGGTGAGATGATCGAGATTGAGGTGGAGGACAATGCCTCCTCCGAGACGCTGCCCGGCATGGAGGTGTCGCTCAACGACATGATGGGCGGCCTGCTGCCCCGAAAGAAAAAGATCCGCAAGGTGTCCGTCATCGAGGCGCGCAAGATCCTAAAGGCCGAGGAGACGGGCAAGCTCATCGACATGGACAAGGCCACAAGCGAAGCCATCTACAAGGCCGAGGAGGACGGCATACTGTTCATCGACGAGATCGACAAGGTGGCCGGGCGCTCGCAGTCCGGCGGCCCCGACGTCTCCCGCGAGGGCGTGCAGCGCGACATACTGCCCATCGTGGAGGGCTGCACCGTCAACACCAAGTACGGCCCCGTCAAGACCGACCACATGCTCTTCATCGCGGCCGGCGCGTTCCACGTCTCCAAGGTCACCGACCTCATCCCCGAGCTGCAGGGGCGCTTCCCCGTGCAGGTGAATCTAAAGCCCCTCACCGAGGCCGACTTCCGCTCCATCCTAACCCAGCCCGAGAACGCGCTGATCAAGCAGGTTCAGGCGCTGATGGGCGTGGACGACGTGGAGCTGACCTTCACCGAGGACGCGCTGAACGAGATGGCGCACATTGCCGCGGAAATGAACGACAGCCGCGAGAACATCGGCGCGCGCCGCCTGCACACGCTGATGGAGGAGCTGCTGGACGAGGTGGCCTTCTCCGGCGGCGAGAACGGCCCCGAGCGCATCGAGATCGACGGGCAGTACGTCCGCAGCCACCTGATGAAGGAAGTCAAGCAGTTCGACATCGCAAAGCACATCATCTAAATCAAAAACGACAAAATAAAGGAGCAGACCATGCGCCTGTACTTCAAGCAGCGCTTCTTTTCCTGGTTCGACAGCTACGACATCTACGCCGAGGACGGCGCCGTCGCCTACACCGTGGAGGGCAAGCTCGCGTGGGGACACTGCCTGCACATACTCGACGCCGCGGGCCGCCACATCGCCACCGTCAAGGAGCGCGTGCTGACCTTCCTGCCCAAGTTTGAGATGTACGTGGGCGATAACTACATCGGCTGCATCGAGAAGGAGTTCACGTTCTTTAAGCCCCGCTTTACCATCGACTGCAGGGGCTGGGACGTGGAGGGCAGCTTCCTGGAGTGGGACTACACCATCCGCAGCGGCGGCCGCACCGTCGCCACCGTGTCCAAGGAGCTGTTCC
>JAXEXP010000161.1:0-6395 GCA_034113365.1 Candidatus Spyradocola sp. | reverse complement strand
TCCCCGAGCTGCGCCTGATGCAGACGGAAAACGAGTGCGGAGACGGCGAAAACAGCTGGGGCTACATGGAGTACATCTTCGACATGATGCGCCACTACTTCAAGCACGGCGTGGAGGCCTACGTCTACTGGAACATGGTGCTGGAAACCGGCGGCATCTCCACCTGGGGCTGGCGGCAGAACTCCATGGTCTGCGTCGATCCCGAAAAGCACAGCTACACCTTCAACCCGGAGTACTACCTGATGCGCCATGTGGCAGGCTTCGTCAAGCCCGGCGCGCGCGTTCTGGGCGTCAAGGGCCGCTTCGCCGCCAACGCCATGGCCTTTGAAAACCCCGACGGCAGCGTCGTGCTGGCGGTGCACAACGGCCTGCACACGCCCTACACGCTGCGCTGCGATGTAAAGGGCGGCTTTACCGCAGAGCTCGCGCCGCACTCGGTGAGCACCTTTGTGCTATAATGTGCGTTTGGGGTTGACAAAAGCCGCGTTTGCGCATAAAATAGCATTGGCGAGGAACGAGCAGAGTAGCGCTGCATGGGATGCCAAAGAGAGAGCGGGTCGCCGGCTGAAAGCCCGCTTGGCAGTACGGCGCGCGAAGTGCGCTCGGGAGCCCTTCCGCCGAATGGATTCGGTAGGCGGGACGTGCGCGCCGCGTTAAGGCGGAAAAGTCATCGGAGGGCAATGTATTTGCCGTCCCGTGAAAAGAAGAGTGGAACCGCGCCCAAACAGCGCCTCTT
This sequence comes from Candidatus Spyradocola sp., assembly GCA_034113365.1. Classification (GTDB taxonomy): domain Bacteria; phylum Bacillota; class Clostridia; order Christensenellales; family UBA1750; genus Spyradocola. Next base: position 5,659 of record JAXEXP010000161.1, on the reverse strand, counting down.
TACGGATGAAGCATCGTAAAGGGGCGCTTTCTTTGTTGCGGCGCGCGTGTGGATGGGAGGAACTATGGCCAAGGTTTCCTATTTTTCGCGGCGGCGGATGGACATCGACGCGGTGCTCAAGCGCGACCCCGCCGCGCGCAGCGCCTGGGAGGTGGTGCTGTGCTACCCCGGCTACAAGGCCGTGCGGCGGCACAGGCTGGCGCACTGGCTGTGGACGCACAACCTAAAGCTGCTGGCGCGCATGGTCAGCCAGCGCACCGTGCGCCGGACGGGCATCGAGATCCACCCCGGCGCGGTCATCGGCGACGGGCTGTTCATCGACCACGGCAACGGCGTGGTCATCGGCGAGACGACGGTCATCGGCGACAATGTGACGCTCTATCAGGGCGTGACGCTGGGCGGCACGGGCAAGGACACCGGCAAGCGCCACCCCACCCTCGAGGACGACGTGGTCGTCGGCGCGGGCGCGAAGGTGCTGGGGCCCTTTACCGTGGGGCGCGGCAGCAAGGTGGGCGCGGGCGCCATCGTGCTCAAGGAGGTGCCGCCGGATTGTACGGTGGTGGGCAACCCCGGGCGCGTGGTGCGCAAGGGCAGCGTGCGCTGCGTTGGCCCGGATCTGGATCAGATCCACCTGCCCGACCCCGTCAAGGAGCGCCTGGAGGCGCTGCAGCAGCGCATCGATCAGTTGGAGATCTGTCTGGAGCGCAAGGCGCGCGGCGAGCTGTGCGAGGCGTGCGGACAGAACAATACGCAGGATTGCCCCCGGAATGCCCGGGAGAAGGAGAAAACCTATGTGGATCTATAACACGCAGTCGAGAAGAAAAGAAGAACTGGTTCCCCTGCACGAGGGCAAGGTGGGCATCTACGCCTGCGGCCCGACGGTCTACAACTACATTCACATCGGCAACGCGCGCCCGCTCATCATGTTCGACGTGCTGCGCCGGTACCTGGAGTGGCGCGGCTACGACGTGACGTTCGTGCAGAACTTCACCGACATCGACGACAAGATGATCAACCGCGCCAACGAGGAGGGCACCACCGTCAAGGAGCTGGGCGAGCGCTTTATCGCCGAGTACTTCAAGGACGTCGAGGCGCTGGGCGTGCGCAAGGCCACCGTCCACCCCAAGGCCACCGAGCACATCCCCGAGATCATCGCGCTGGTGCAGAAGCTGATGGACAAGGGCCTGGCCTATCAGGGCGGCGACGGCGTCTACTTCGACACCGAGGCCTTCCGCGGCTACGGCAAGCTCTCCGGCCAGAACCTGGAGGATCTGGAGGCCGGCGCGCGCATCCAGGTGGACGAGAACAAGAAGCATCCGATGGACTTCGCGCTGTGGAAGGCCAGAAAGCCCGGCGAGCCCTACTGGGAGTCCCCCTTCGGCGAGGGCCGCCCCGGCTGGCACATCGAGTGCTCGGCCATGAGCATGAAGTACCTGGGCGAGACCATCGACATCCACTGCGGCGGCCAGGACCTGGTGTTCCCGCACCACGAGAACGAGGTCGCCCAGTCCGAGGGCGCGACCGGCAAGCCCTTTGCCAAGTACTGGATGCACAACGGCTTCATCAACATCAACAACGAGAAGATGTCCAAGTCTGCGGGCAACTTCTTCACCGTCCGCGAGATCGGCGAGCAGTACGACCTTGAGGCCGTGCGCTACTTCATGCTGGCCGCGCACTACCGCAGCCCGCTCAACTTCTCGCAGGAGCTGATCGAGCAGAGCAAGTCGGCGCTGGAGCGCCTGTACAACGCGCAGGCCAACTACGAGTTCCTGCTGGAGAAGAACGGCACCGTCGAGCGCGAGCTCAACGACGCCGAAAAGAAGTTCGTCGACGGCATCCCCGCCATCCGCGAGCGCTTCATCGCCTGCATGGACGACGACATGAACACCGCCGGCGCGCTGGGCGCCATCTTTGACCTGGTCAAGGAGGGCAACATCATCGCCGTCTCGGGCGCGGCGACCGCCGCCGTCAAGGCCGCGCTGGACGGCCTCAACGAGCTGACCGGCGTGCTGGGCCTGCTCTACCACAAGAAGAACGAGGCCGCCGACGACGTCGAGGCCCTCGTCCAGCAGCGCCAGGAGGCCCGCAAGGCCAAGAACTGGAAGGAGGCCGACCGCATCCGCGATCTGATCACCTCCATGGGCTACATCCTGGAGGACACCCCCCAGGGCGCGAAGGTGCGCAAGGCGTAAAGCCCCCAAGCGCATCCGGGGCGGACGCACGAACGTCCGCCCCTTTGCTTTTTTTGGAGAAAATGCCGGGTTTGTTATTTGAAAGGGGCGCGGCGGATGCTATAATGGGGGCGTCGGCAAGACAAATCAATACAGACCGGAGGAACAGAAGCAATGAAGATGGGTCTTGGGTTTTATCCGAGCACGTACAGCGACGACGCGCTGGACTTTGCCAAGCAGATCGGCGTCAGCCACATCATGATCCACATCCCCGATGAGAACATGCTGCCCTCCTCCAAGGACGGCTACTGGTCGGAGGAGGACCTCAAGGCGCTGGTCGGGCAGGTGGAGCGCCACGGGCTCAAGCTGGAGGCCATCGAGAACTTCCAGCCCGCGCACTGGCACCACATCCTCACCGCCGGCCCCCGCCGCGAGGAGCAGATGGAGAACGTAATGCGCACCATCCGCAACATGGGCAAGGCGGGCATCCCCATCATGGGCTACAACTTCTCGCTGGCGGCGGTAGCGGGCCGCAGGATGCTGCCCTACGCCCGCGGCGGCGCGATCTCGCCCGTCTACGACAAGGACGCGGACGAGAACTTCGACAAGCCCCTGCCCAACGGCTTTGTCTGGGGCCAGCAGGTGGAGAATGCCGAGGGCGACATGGGCGACGTGTCGCTGGAGGAGATGTGGGCGCGCTACGACTGGTTCATGGACCGCATACTGCCCGTGGCCGAGGAGGCGGGCGTCAAGATGGCCATCCACCCCGACGACCCGCCGGTGCCCGTGATGCGCCATGTCAACCGCCTGATGGTGAGCGTGGACCGCTACGACGAGAACTTCCGCCGCCACCCGTCGGATCACAACATGGTGGAGTTCTGTCAGGGCACCTTCACCGAGATGCCCTTTGGCGACGACTACGTCTACGACGCCATCGACCACTTCACCAGGATGAACAAGATCGCCTACGTCCACTTCCGCAACGTGCGCGGCAAGCTGCCCCGCTACTACGAGGAGTTCATCGACACGGGCGACGTGGACATGATGCGCGCGCTGACCGTCTACCGCGACAACGGCTTTGACGGCATGATCATCCCCGACCACGTGCCCACCATGCCCGTCGCGCAGCCCTGGACCACCGGCGTCGCCTACACCATCGGCTATATGCGCGCGCTGTGCCGCGCGCTGAACATCCCGCTGGAGGACTGATCCTCCCAACAAGCAGAGCGCCCCGGAGCAAAACGGGACGCTCTTTTTTCGTGCAGGGGTTTTCAGGCGGCGCGGGATTTGGTATAATCTATGTATATATACAGCCTGAGAACAGGGGGAGAGGAATATGATCCGGACACTGGATGCGTCCATGCTGAACCTGCCGCATGCCATTGCGGAGCTGGCGCCGCTGTGCGCGCAGCACGGAATCCAGGCGCTGAGCGCCACGCGCGCGGTGCTGGAGGACGAGCGCGCCGCGCAGGAGGCTGCGGCCCGGCTTGCGGACAACGGCCTCACCTGGGGCCTGATGCCCATGCCGGCGGATTTCTATCACTGGGAGCTGGACGACGACGCCTTTGACGCGGCGCTGCGCACGCTGGCGCGGCAGGCGAAGATCGCAGAAGCGCTGGGCGTCACCCACGCCTACAACCACGTCTGGCCCACCAGCCCGCGGCCGTTTGACGAGAACTTTGACTGGCATGTGCGCCGCGTGCGCGCCGTCAGCTCTATCCTCGCCGACCACGGCGTGCGCTACGGGCTGGAGTTCCTGGGCCCGCACGAGCTGCGCACCTGGCAGCCGCACGAGTTCGTGCACACGCTCGCCGGCGTGCTGGCCATCGCGGACGCGGCGGGCGGTCAGGCGGGCGTGGCGTTTGACACCTTCCACTGGTACACCTCCAACGGCGGCAACCCCGACGAGGTGATCTACATGGCGCAGCACGCCGACCGTCTGGTGGCGCTGCACCTCAACGACGCGGTGGCGGGTGTGCCCGTGGCCGAGCAGCGCGACATGCAGCGCCGCCTGCCCATGGAGACGGGCGTCATTGACAGCCGCGCCATCCTCCACCGCTTCCTGGAGCGAGATTGCGACGCGCTGTACATGATCGAGCCGTTCGAGCCGTGGCGCACCCGCTTTGCCGCCATGACCGCGCAGCAGGCCGTACAGGCCGCGGCAGACGTGTTCGCCCGTCTGGCCTGACAGGGGAGGAGAGAGACTATGTTTCAGCTGAGAAAATACACCGCGCCGGACTTTGCGGCGCTTGGGCTGGATGCCGCGCCCGACTGCGCGCTGCTGCCCGCCCCCCGGGACGCCGTCGCGCCCGAGGGCTACCACGCGATGAGCATTTTCCCGGAATACTTCAAGGTGGACGGCGTCTGGCGCCTGGCCGCCGAGAGCCGAATGGACTGCGTGGCGGTCTGGGAGGACGGCCGCATGCAGGTGCGCGAGTTCCGCCTGCTGAAAAAGGGCGACCTGATCGCCGTGGGCCGCACCGAGGACGGCAGCCAGGGCATCTACGTCCACCCGGACGGCTTTGGCGAGCGCTCCGCCAAGGGCGACCTGTTCGCCTTCCGTCAGGGCCGCTCGCGCGAGACGGCGTTTTCGCGCGACTACGACGAGCTGTACGAGCTGCTGCGCCACGAGCGCGAGCACGGCAAGGTGGTCTGGGTGCTGGGCCCCGCCTTCACCTTTGACAGCGACGCGCGCAATGCGTTTGCCAGCCTTGTGCAGCGCGGCTATGTGCACGCGCTGCTTGCGGGCAACGCGCTGGCCACCCACGACCTGGAGGCCGCCTACCTGCGCACCGCGCTTGGGCAGGACATCTACACGCAGGAGAGCATGCCCATGGGCCACTACAACCACCTGGACACCATCAACCGCGTTAAATACCATGGCTCCATCGAGGCCTTCCTGCGCAACGAGCGCATCGATAACGGCATCATCCACGCCTGCTATGAAAAGGGCGTGCCCGTAGTGCTGGCCGGCTCCATCCGCGACGACGGCCCGCTGCCCATCGTCATCGGCAACGTCTACGACGCGCAGGACGCGATGCGCGCGCAGGTGCGCGACGCCACCACCGTCATCTGCATGGCGACCACGCTGCACACCATCGCCACGGGCAACATGACGCCCTCCTTCCGCGTGCTGCCCGACGGCACCGTGCGGCAGGTCTACTTCTACTGCGTGGACATCGCGGAATTCACCGTCAACAAGCTCTCCGACCGCGGCAGCCTCTCCGCCCGCGGCATCGTGACCAACGTGCAGGATTTCATCGTCAACCTGGAAAAGGCCCTCTGCGACTGATTTCCCAAGCAATGAAAATACTCGCGCAGACAATAGAGGAGCACATCCTTTGGCTTCCCCTTGAGGGGAAGCTGACAGATTATCATATGAAGTGCAACACCCCAAAAAAGGGGAGACAACATGGCTCAACTCGTGTAGAATGTAAGCGACGAAACCAACAAACACAGGAGAGTGAGTCATGTTGTCCTACAAACAT
>JAXEXP010000160.1:0-3661 GCA_034113365.1 Candidatus Spyradocola sp. | reverse complement strand
CCGCAGGCGACTGATGAGGTGTCCGTCCAGCCCTGCACACCCCCAGACGCACCAAACAAAACTCCCGGAGCCACAAACCCCCGGGAGTTTTTCCATACCTATCGATCCAAACGATAATAGCAATACCGCTGGCTGACCATGTTCGGAAACTTTTCACCGATGCTCTCGCGGATTTCCTTGAGCACGAACCCCGCCTTTTCCGCCGTCCGCCGCGAGGGCGCGTTGGCCTCGTCGATGGTCAGCACGAGGTAGGGGAGGGAGGACACCGCAAAGCACCACTTCGCAAGCGCCGCCGCAGCCTCCGCCGCGTAGCCGTGCCCGGCGCAGTTCTCGTCCATGAAATACGCCAGCTCCACCTGATTGATGTCGTCGTTCAGCCCCATGCCCACGCTGCCGATCAGCTCGTCCTCGCCCTTGCGCACGACGGCGTACCGCTTCGCGGTGAACACGTCCGTGGAATCCTTCTGCGACTGATGCCACTCGATCCAGCCGTCAAAATCCTCGGGAACTGCGTTGTGCTCCGCCCAGTCCGGCATGTAGCGCAGCATGCCCGGCTGATAGATGATGCGGAACAGCGCATACTTGTCCTTCGGCTCCAGATCGCGGATCACGAGCCGTTCGGTTTCAATATACATTGTGATTTTCCTTCATCTTATTCGCCGTAGACCAGCGTGTGCTCGGCTTTGGCCGCGAACTCGCGCACCTCGGCGATCTTGTCCTGCGCGTCAAAGCGGAACAGCGTCATGCCGTCGCACGCCTGCGCCTGACCTTCCCATTCCCAGCGGAAGGACCACTCCAGCGCCACGTACTCGCCCTGCGACACCGCGCGCTTGGCAGTCCACTCCAGCACCTTGCCATTCTTCTGCCAGTCCGCAAACCAGCGCTGGATCTGCGCAATACCGCGATACTCGCCGCCGGTGGCCTCCACGACCACTGCGTCCGCCGCAAACAGCTTCTCCAGCATGCCCGCCTCGCGCGTGAGCCAGCACTGCAGGTACTGCTTGGCCAGCGCCTCGCGGTCGGGGCGCAGCAGGTATTCCATTTTGTAGTAGGGCTGCTCGCCGTCGCCCACGGGCTGCATCTCCTCAGACACGATCGCAAACCCGTACCGCTTGTAGAATTTCACCGCGTGCTCGTTGCGCTGCTGCACGTCCAGCACCAATTTTTTGACGTTGTCGGGCAGCATCTTGAGGAACACGCCGAACGCGTAGTACCCCAGCCCCGTGCCGATAAGATCATGCCGCATCACGATGATGTCCAGCTTGCACACGTCGCCGTCCAGCTCGTACAGCAGCCAGCCGATGCCGCTGCTCTTGCGGCGCAGCGTGTCCATGATGATCAGATTGTGCTTGCCCTCGTTGCCGTAGGTCACAAAGCGCTCGCGCCACAGGTCCACGGGCGTGTCGTTTTCCGCAAACCAGAGCTGATACTCCTCGTTGTCAAACAGCGATGCGACAAATTCGCAGTCGGCCATCGTGGCCTGTCTCGTTACGATCATGCGCTCAATCCTCCATCCATTCGCCCTCTGCGATGTATGCGGCCGGGCCAGTCATGTACACGCGGCCGTCCGCCTCGTTCCACTCGATCCGCAGATCCCCGCCGCGCAGGTGCACCGTCACCTCGCGCGCGGCGACAGCGCCCTTCAGCATCGCCGCCACCGCCGACGCGCACGCGCCCGTGCCGCAGGCCATCGTCTCGCCGCTGCCGCGCTCCCAGACGCGCATCGAAAGACTCCCGTCGGGGAGGGGCTGCACGAATTCAACGTTTGTCCGCTCGGGGAACGCTGCGTCAAACTCGATGGGCCTGCCGATCTTATCAAACGGCTCCAGCCCCATCGGATCCTCATCCATCAGAAACACCACATGCGGGTTGCCCATCGATACGCACACCCCGCGCGCGGGCTTGTCCCCGATGTGCAGCGGCACGTCCTGCGGGTTCTCCGCCAGCACCGGTATGCTGCCCGCCGAGAAGCCCGGCGCCTCCATGTCCACGCGCAGCAGCGTCACCGCGCCGTTTTCATCCCGCTCCACCGCCTGCACAGCCTTGATGCCGCCCAGCGTCTCGATGCGCACCACGTCGCCGTGGCAGCGCTCGGGATGGCGCTCCAGCATGTACTTGCCGATGCAGCGCATCGCGTTGCCGCACATTTTGCTCACTGAGCCGTCCGCGTTGCGCATGTTCATGCGGCAGTCGGCGACCTCGCTTGGCTCGATCAGGATCAGCCCGTCCGAGCCGATGCCCGTGTGCCGGTCGCTGACCTTGACCGCTGTCGCGTCCACGTCCCTCGGCGCGTCGTAGAGGAACCGGTCGACGTAGATGTAGTCGTTGCCGATGCCGTGCATTTTGATAAAGTGCATTATGCCAACCCTTCCTTATTAAAGCAGCGGCACGCCCGCCACCGCGAACTGTTCGCTCACCTGCGCCGGCCAGATCGCGCACTGCACCTCGCCGATGTGCGCCTTGCCCAGCAGCAGCATGCACAGGCGGCTCTGCCCGATGCCGCCGCCGATAGTCAGCGGCAGTCGCTCGTCGATCAGCGCGCTGTGGAAGGGCAGCGACGCGCGCTCCATCTTGCCCGCGGCGGACAGCTGCGCCATCATGGACTGCGCGTCCACGCGGATGCCCATCGAGGAGATCTCCAGCCGCGTGTCCAGCACCTTGTGGTAATAGACCAGGTCGCCGTTGAGGCTCCAGTCGTCGTAGTCGGGGGCTCTGCCGTCGTGCGGCATGCCCGACTCCAGCGGCCAGCCGATCTGCATGAAGAACGCCGCGCCGTGCTCGCGCACAAACGCCTCCTCGCGCGCGGCGGGCGCAAGGTCGGGGTAGAGCGCCTCCAGCTCGCGCGTGGTGATGAAGCAAACCTCCTCGGGGAGCTTGACGTCGATCTCCGGGAACGCGTTGCGCAGCTTTTCCGACGTGATGAACAGCGCGTGGTGGATGCGCCGCACGGTCTCCTTGAGGAAATCCAGATTGCGGTCCTCCCGGCGGATCACCTTTTCCCAGTCCCACTGATCCACATAGATGGAGTGGAAGTTGTCGGTCATCTCGTCCCGGCGGATGGCGTTCATGTCGGTGTACAGGCCCTTGCCCACGGGGTAGCCGTAGCGGCCCAGCGCGTAGCGCTTCCACTTGGCCAGCGACTGCACCACCTGTACCGCGATGCCGGGCTGCTCGAGCAGGTCGAACTCCACGGGCCGCTCCACGCCGTTGAGGTCGTCGTTCAGGCCCGTCGCCTTGTCCACGAACAGCGGCGCGGACACGCGCTGCAGGTTGAGCAGCGCGGACAGCTCGCCCTCAAAGTCGTCCTTGGCCTGCTTGATGGCCAGCTGCGTGTGATAAAGATCCAGGCTGGGCTTGTAGCCCGCCGGAAGTACATGTGTATGCTCCATGGGTCAACCACTCCTTATTCCTCATAAACCGCGCCAGAATGACCAACGCTTTTCTATGCTAATACTATACCGTCATCCGACCGATTTTGCAAGGAAAATCCATCAAAAGTGCATCCGCGCCGCAACAAATGGCTATGGCGTTTTGCCGCATGTGTGGTACAATGAAGCTGCGAAATACAGATAAGCGGGGGAGAGCCCCGCGCGGAAAGGAAGCGCGAAACATGATTGCAAGAACCGCCCCCATGGGATGGAATTCCTGGAACACGTTTGCC
>JAXEXP010000159.1:0-23444 GCA_034113365.1 Candidatus Spyradocola sp. | reverse complement strand
TTCTCCTCCTTCAGAACAGGTGCGCGCCGCCGCTTACGTTGAGCACGGCGCCCGTGATGTAGCTCGCCTCGGGGCTTGCCAGGAAGCAGACGGCGGCGGCGAGGTCGTCCGCTGCGGCTGCGCGGCCCAGCGGGATGCGGCGGCTCACCGCCTCCAGCTGCGACGGGTCGTAGTCCTTCTGGAGCGCGCCCACCGCGACGCAGTTTGCGGTAAGGCCGGTGTGGGCGTACTCCAGCGCGACAGAACGGGTCATGGATTCCAGCGCGGCCTTGCCTGCGGCGGTGGACACGCCGTATTCAAACCGCCCGCAGCGCACGTCCACGCAGGTGAAGTTGATGATGCGCGGCGCGGCGCCCTTCAGCAGCGTGGGCAGGCACAGCCGGATCAGCGAGTAGACGTTGCGCACATGGCTGTCCAGTATGCGCTGGAAATCCTCGGCAGAGGTGTCGGCCACGCAGGCCTTTTCGTGCATGCCGATGCCCGTGACCAGCACGTCCAGGCTGCCGAAGCGCCGCAGCACCTCGTCGATGAGCGCGCGCGTGGGCGCTTCCTCGCCCACCATGCAGTACATCGGCAGGAAGCGGTCGGCGTACTGCGCAGGCATCTTAGCGGCCATGGCGTCGGCAGCCTCCTGCGAGTGGCAGCACAGCGCCACGTTGTAGCCCTGCCGCAGCAGCGTCTCTGCGGTCAGGTTCGCCACGCCGCTGACCACAGCGGTTCTGCCCTTTGCTTCAAACATTTCTGTTCCCTCCGATCAATGATAAGGTACCTTATATATTTCTATTGTAGGACATTGCGCGGAGGATGTCAAATGCTGCGTGCGGTATTGAGGCATAAAAATCGTCCGGCCGCGCGGGGCAGCCGGACGATGGAGGTGCCTTTAAGGCGTTAAGCGGCCTTGACGCCGGTGATGGACTTGGTGCGCCATTTGCCGTTGCGGAAGGCGATGATGTTGATGATTGCGCCCATCACCCAGGAGATGAGCAGCGAGAAGAACAGCGCCTCGGGCGAGCCAGTGGGGTAGGCGGGCGTGCGCGTGAAGTACGCCCAGATGTAGGCGATGGGGACGCGCAGCGCGACGGTGGTGATCAGCGAGATCCACATGGGGGTCATGGTGTCGCCCGCGCCACGCATCACGCCGGAGAGCACCTGCGTGATGGCCATGGCGATGTAGCCCACCGCGATGGTGCGCATCATCTGCATGCCAAGGGCCACGACCTCCGCGGTCTGGGTGAACATGTGCATCAGGTTTTCGCCAAAGAGGAGGATGCAGGCGGTCAGGATCACCGCGCAGCCCACGGCCAGCTTCATGCCGTCGCGGGTGCCGCGGTGGACGCGGTCGATGAGGCCTGCGCCCATGTTCTGCCCGGCGAAGGTGGTCATCGCGGTGCCGAAGGTGAAGTTGGGCATCATCGCAAAGCCGTCCACGCGCATGACGACGGTGTTGCAGGCGATGACGTTGGTGCCCATGGAGTTGGTCAGGCTCTGCACCACGATCATGGACAGCGAGAAGATGGCCTGCGTGATGCCCGAGGGCAGGCCGAGCCGCGCCAGCTGCAGCGCGTAGAATTTGTCCAGCTTGAGGGTTTTCCAGGTGATGTGCACCACGTTGCGCATGCGCAGCAGACGCAGCAGGCACAGCGCGCCCGAAATGGTCTGCGAGATGATGGTCGCCCACGCGACGCCCGCGATGCCCCAGCGGAACACCGCCACGAACAGCACGTCCAGCACGGTGTTGAGCACGCAGCAGATCAGCAGGATAATCAGCGGGAACACCGAGTCGCCAAGGCCGCGCAGCACGCCGGAGATGATGTTGTAGTACCCGCCGCCGATCATGCCCACAAAGCAGATCATCATGTAGGTGCAGGCCATCTCGTAGATGTCGTCCGGCGTGTTGAGCAGCGCCATCACCGGGCGGGTGAGCAGCACGCCCACGATCGTCATCAGTGTGCCCGCAAGGAAGGTCAGCGTCACGCAGTTGCCCATCGTCTTGGACAGCTGCTCCTGCTGCTTTGCGCCGAAATACTGCGACACCATGATGCCCGCGCCCGTGGCAATGCCCACGAACAGCACGATCAGCATGTTGATGATGGGGCCGCTCGCGCCGACCGCCGCCAGCGCGCCGTCGCCCACGTAGTGGCCCACCACGATGCTGTCCACCGTGGCGTACAGCTGCTGGGCCAGATTGCCGATCAGCAGCGGGATGGAGAACTGGACGATGTTGCTCATCGGCTTGCCCACCGTCATGTCCTTCGCATCAAACAGCTTTGTCAATCCCTTTGACATAGTTGGAAACCACTCCCATTCCTTCTTTATTCAATACAGTTCCATTCTACCGTAAAATAAATGGGATTGCAACACCCTATTGTTCTTTGATTTCTTTGCAATGGAAAGTGATTTCTGCTATACTGTTGCAAAGCATCCAAAAGGGGGAAGAAACATGGAAATCAAGCTTCTGGAAACGGAACGGCTGATCCTGCGCCCGTGGACGCTGGAGGACGCGCAGGACCTGTACGACTACGCGCAGTCCCCCGCGGTGGGGCCTGCGGCGGGCTGGAAGCCCCACGAGAGCCTGGAGGAATCGCAGAAGATCATACGGGAGATGTTCATTCCGGGGGAGGATTGCTGGGCGATGCAGCTCAAGCGCGACGGGCATGTGGTGGGCTCCATCGGCCTGCACGAGGATCGCTCGCGCGAAAAGGGGCTGCCCGTGCGCATGCTGGGGTATGTGCTGGCCGAGCGCTGCTGGGGGCAGGGGCTGATGCAGGAGGCCTGCCGCGCCATCCTGCGCTACGGCTTTGCGGAGGCGGGGCTGGAGCTGATCTCGGTGTTCCACTTCCCCTTCAACGGCCGCTCGCGCCGCACCATCGAGGCGCTGGGCTTTATAAAGGAAGGCACGCGCCGCATGGCGAGCACCCTCTACGACGGCACCGTGGCCGACGAGGTCGCCTATTCCATGACGCGGGCGGAGTTTGAGGAAATCTGCAAAAAGTGGAGCTGAACGATGGCGAAGCGCGCCCGAACATGGTATACTGTACCCATGGGAACCAATTCTGTTTATATAAAGGAGAGGTAACAACATGCTGACCCAGGCCAAGAAAGAGTTTATCGAGTTCATGATGTCCTGCGACGTGCTGCGCTTTGGCGACTTTGTCACCAAGTCCGGCCGCAGAACGCCCTACTTCGTCAACACCGGCCTGTACCGCACCGGCGCGCAGATCGCTAAGCTGGGCGACTTCTACGCCGCCTGCGTCAAGGAGACCTGCGGCGACGAGTTCGACGCGATGTTCGGCCCCGCCTACAAGGGCATCCCGCTGGTGACCACCACGTCTGCGTCGCTGGCGCGCCAATACGGCATCGACAAGCCCTTTTTCTTCAACCGCAAGGAGGCCAAGGACCATGGCGAGGGCGGCAGCCTGGTGGGCTACAAGCCGCAGGACGGCGACCGCGTCATCATCATCGAGGACGTCATCACCGCCGGCACCGCCGTGCGCGAGACCATGCCCATCCTGATGAACGCCGCCAAGGTCACCGCGCCGCACATGTTCATCTCCGTCAATCGCTGCGAGGTGGGCCAGACCCCCGGCAAGACCGCGGTGATGGAGGTCATGGAGGAGTATGGCATCCAGGTGCACTCCATCGTGGACGCGCGCGACATCCACGAGTACCTCAAGACCCGGCCCGAGCACGCCGACGTGCTGCGCTTGATGGAGGACTACATGGCGCAGTACTGCGTGTTCTAAAAAATCGCAGAATCAGGGAGGAAAGCGCTATGTTTTATCCCGAAAACAGCAAGCCGCAGCTGGACCCCATCACGTTCCTGAACCCGCCGTGCGAATACCGCGCAGCGCCCTTCTGGGCGTGGAACTGCGAGCTTGACGAGGATCAGCTGCTGCGGGAGATCGAGCAGCTGAAGCGCATGGGCATGGGCGGCTTCCACATGCACGTGCGCACGGGCATGGCCACGCCCTACCTGTCCGACGAGTTCATGCAGCTCATCCGCGCCTGCACCGACAAGGCGAAGAAGGAGAAGATGCTGGCGTACCTCTACGACGAGGATCGCTACGCGTCGGGCCCGGCGGGCGGATTTGTGACCAAGGACAAGCAGTACCGCGAGCGGTATCTGCTGTTCACGCCGGACGAAAACGTGCAGCTTTCCGAGGACGGCAGGCTGATCGCGCGCTATGGCGTGTCGCTGAACGCTGCGGGCGAGCTGGACGCCTATCGCCGTCTGGGCAAGAAGGACGAGGCCGCGCCCGGCGAGACGGTGTGGACGGCCTATCTGGAGCTGGCAAAAGAGGATCCGTGGTTCAACAACCAGACCTACGTCAACTGTCTGGACAAGAAGGCGATCGACCGGTTCGTGGAGATCACGCACGAGCGATATAAGGAGGTCGTGGGCGACGAGTTCGGCAGGACCGTGCCGTCCATATTCACCGACGAGCCGCACTTTCCGCACAAGTCCACGCTGGGCTTTGCAAAGGAGAAGCGCGCCGTGACGCTGCCCTGGACGGACGATCTGCCCGAGACCTACCGCGCGGCGTACGGCAGCGATCTGCTGGACAGCCTGCCCGAGCTGTACTGGGAGCTGCCCGGCGGGCGGGTGTCCGTGACGCGCTACCACTACCACGACCATCTTGCCGAGCGGTTCGCGACCGCGTTTGCGGACACCTGCGGCAACTGGTGCCGCGACAACGGCATCATGCTCACCGGCCACGTGCTGGAGGAGCCGACGCTGATGTCGCAGACCTCTGTGCTGGGCGACGCGATGCGCTCCTACCGCTCCTTCGGCCTGCCCGGCATCGACATGCTGTGCGATTGGCGCGAGTACACCACCGCCAAGCAGGCGCAGTCCGCGTCGCACCAGTACGGCCGCCCGGGCGTGCTGAGCGAGCTGTACGGCGTGACCAACTGGGACTTTGACTTCCGCGGCCACAAGCTGGGCGGCGACTGGCAGGCGGCGCTGGGCGTGACAGTGCGTGTGCCGCACCTGACGTGGGTGTCGATGGCGGGCGAGGCCAAGCGCGACTACCCCGCGTCCATCGGCTACCAGAGCCCGTGGTATGAGCAATACCCGATGGTGGAGGATCACTTCGCGCGCGTAAACGCCGTGCTGACCCGCGGCAAGCCCTGCGTGCGCGTGGGCGTTATCCACCCGGTGGAGAGCTACTGGCTGCACTGGGGCCCCGCCGAGCAGACGGCGCTGGTGCGCGAGGAGATGGACGAGCGCTTCCAGAACCTCGCCAAGTGGCTGCTCTATGGTTTGATCGACTATGACTACATCTGCGAATCGCTGCTGCCTTCGCAGTGCAAGAAGGCGGGCGCGCCGCTGCAGGTGGGCTGCATGGCCTACGACGCGGTGCTGGTGCCCGACTGCGAGACGCTGCGCGCCACCACCGTCGAGCGCCTGGAGGCCTTTGCGGACGCGGGCGGCAAGCTGATCTTTGCCGGGCGCATCCCGACGCTGGTGGACGCCGTGCCCAGCGACCGTGTAAAGGCGCTGGCGCAGCGCGCGCAGGTGATCGGCTTTGGCAAGGGCGAGATCCTGACGGCTCTTACGGGCGAGCGCGCGCTGGACGTGCGCACCGAAAAGGGCTTCCGCACGGAGAACCTGCTGCATCAGCTGCGGCAGGAGGGCGACACGCGCTATCTGTTCCTGTGCCACGGCGTCAAGCCCGCAAACCCCGACGTCTGCCCCGAGGAGCACATCGTGGTGCGCATCCGCGGCCTGTGGACGCCCACGCTGCTGGACACCGCCACGGGCGACATGCGGCCCATTGCCGCGCAGTACGACAACGGCGAGACCGTGATCCCCTACGCGTTCTATGCGCACGACAGCCTGCTGCTGCGGCTGGAGCCGGGGCAGGCGCAGAGCGTGCCCGCGAAAGCGAGCGCGGAGGACTTCGACTATTACACCATCAAAAAGCCTGTTGACATCGAGCTGTCCGAGCCGAACGTGCTGCTGCTGGACACGGCGGAGTACGCGTTCGACGACGGCGACTGGCACGAGGAGGAGGAGCTGCTGCGCGCCGACAACGCGTTCCGCGCGCACCTGGGCTATCCGCCGCGTCAGGACGCCGTGGCGCAGCCCTGGGTGGTGCCCGACCTGCCCTTTGAGCACACCCTGCGCCTGCGCTTCACCGTGCACAGCGAGATCGCGGTCCAGGCGCCTAAGCTGGCGCTGGAGGACGCCGAGCGCGTGGGCATCACCGTCAACGGCGGTTCTGTCCAGAGCAAAATCGACGGCTGGTTCGTGGACGAGTGCATCAAGACGGTGCCGCTTCCCGACCTGCCCGCGGGCGACAGCGTGATCGAGCTTGCCATCCCGTTCCGCCAGCGCGCAGACGTGGAGTGGTGCTACCTGCTGGGCGACTTCGGCGTGCGCGTGCAGGGCGCGGAAAAGACCATCACCCAGCCTGTGCGCAAGCTGGGCTTTGGCGACTGGACGAGCCAGGGGCTGCCGTTCTACTGCGGCAACGTGACCTACAAGCTGCCCGTGGAGACTAAAGCCGACACGCTGCGCGTGCGCGTGCCGCAGTACCGCGGCGCGGTGCTGGGCATGGAGCTGGACGGCAAGCGCGTGGGGCATCTGGCGTATGCGCCGTATGAGTTCACCTATCAGATGAAGCCGGGCAAACATGAGATCGGCATTACGGTGTACGGCAGCCGCGTCAACGGCTTTGGCTGCGTACACAACTGCGACGACTCCACCACGTGGTTCGGGCCGGACAGCTGGCGCTCGACGGGCGTAAGGTGGAGCTACGAGTACCGCCTGCGCAAAATGGGTCTGCTCGTCAGCCCGCAAATCGAGGAATAAGGAGAGAAACGCATGAAGAAATACGTGCTGGGCATCGACATCGGCACCTCGGGCACCAAGACCATACTGGTGGACGATCAGGGCTATGTCGCCGCCTCCAAGACCATCGAATACCCGCTGGAGACCCCCAAGCCCGGCTGGACGCAGCAGAACCCCGCCGACTGGTGGAACGCCGCGGTGGGCTCCGTCAAGGCCGTGCTGGAAAAGGCGCAGGTGCCCGCTGAGGACATCCTGGCCATCGGCCTGTCCGGCCAGATGCACGGCATGGTGGCGCTGGACGAGCACAACCAGGTCGTGCGCCCCGCGATCCTGTGGAACGACCAGCGCACCGGCAAGCAGTGCGAGGAGATCACCGAGGCGGCGGGCGGTCTGGACGGGCTGCTGAAGCTCACCAACAACCGCATGCTCACCGGCTACACCGGCGGCAAGATCCTCTGGATGCGCGAAAACGAGCCGGAGAACTACGCAAAGACCCGCGTGGTGTTCAACCCCAAGGACTACATCCGCTTCATGCTCACCGGCGAGATCGCGACCGAGGTCTCCGACGCGTCCGGCACCGGCCTGTTTAACGTCAGGGAACGCACCTGGTCCTATGAGCTGATGGACAAGCTCGACCTGCCGCACAGCCTGTTCCCCAGGTGCGTGGAGTCCTACGAGGTCGCCGGCACGGTCACTGAGGAGGTGGCGGCGCTCACCGGCCTGCGCGCGGGGCTGCCCGTGACGGCGGGCGGCGGCGACGCGGTGATCCAGACCACGGGCACCGGCCTTGTGCGTCAGGGCGTGCTGGGCGTGGTCATCGGCACGTCGGGCGTGGTGGCGATGGGTCTGGACGGCTACAAGGAGAACAGGGGCGGCGACCTGCAGGTGTTCTGCAACAACGCAAAGCACCTCTGGCACGCGATGGGCGTGACGCTGGCCGCCGGCGGCTCCTACCGCTGGTACCGCGACACGCTGTGCAAGGACGAGATGGCCGAGGCGGCGCGTACGGGCCGCAACGTCTACGACATCATGGGCGAGGCGGCCGAGAAGGTCGCGCCCGGCTGCGGCGGACTGATCTTCCTGCCCTACCTGTCCGGCGAGCGCTGCCCGCACAACGACTCCGACGCGCGCGGCGTGTTCTACGGCCTGGGTCTGGAGCACGGCAAGGGCGCGATGACCCGTGCGGTGATGGAGGGCGTCACCTTCTCGCTGCGCGACGTGTCCGAGCGCATCTACGCGATGGACGAGGGCATCAAGCCCGAGAAGGTCATCATCTCGGGCGGCGGCGCGATGAGTCCGCTGTGGCGGCAGATCGCGGCGGACGTGTTCAACCTGCCGGTGGTCACGGTGTCCGGCTCGGGCGAGGGCGGCGCGTACGGCGCGGCGCTGGTCGCGGGCGTGGGCGTCGGCATCTGGCCGGATCTGGTGGAGGCGTCCAAGGTCCTGCACGAGGAGACCGTCACCCTGCCCATCCCCGAGAACGTCGAGGTCTACAACAAGGTCTACGCGCTGTACGACAAGCTCTACCTCGCGCTCAAGGACAGCTTCGTCGAGCTTTCGCAGCTCAAGTAACGCACAGCCATTGTTTTTGTAATATTTGACAAGCAGGCGTGTTCTGTTGTAAAATTTAGTTTCGGGACGCAGAATGAATCTGCGCCGGATGAGAATTTTTCACGGAGCGCGCCTGTTTTTTGCGCGCAGCGAGTTTGGACGGAGGAAATGAAATGAGCAACAGCTATAACGCGGGGGATCTGCAGGTCTTAAAGGGCCTGGACGCCGTGCGCATGCGCCCGGGCATGTACATCGGCACAACCGGCACGCGCGGCCTGCACCATCTGCTGTGGGAGATCGTGGACAACTCCATCGACGAGGCCGCAAACGGCTATGCCGACACCGTGCGCATCACGCTGCACAAGGACGGCTCCGCCTCCGTGGAGGACAACGGCCGCGGCATTCCCGTGGACATCCACCCGCAGCTGGGCATCTCTGGCGTGGAGGTGGTCTACACGCAGCTGCACGCGGGCGGCAAGTTCTCGGGCAAGAATTATGCGTATTCGGGCGGCCTGCACGGCGTGGGCGCGTCGGTGGTCAACGCGCTGTCGGAGTGGCTGGTGTGCGAGGTTTACTCCAACTACACCGTTTACCGGCAGGAGTTTGCGTCGGTGTGGGATGAAAAGGAGAAGAAGATCATCTCCGGCAAGCCCATGGGCCCGCTGCAAAAAATGGGCAACACCCGCAAAAAGGGCAGCAAGACCACCTTCAAGCCCGACGCGCGCGTGTTTGAGGACACGGTGTTCAACCGCGACACCGTGCTGCGCCGGGTGCGCGAGCTGGCGTACCTGAACAAGGGCGTCAACATCATTTTGATCGACGAGCGCCTGCCGCAGGCCGAGCGGGAGGTGTCCTTCTGCTACGAGGGCGGCATCATCGACTATGTGAAGTACCTCAATCAGGACAAGGACGTGCTGCACGAGGACGTGATCTATCTGGAGGGCGGCAAGGACGACTTCTACTTCCGCTGCGCGTTCCAGCTGACGGACAGCTACACCGAGAGCATGTTCTCCTACGTCAACTCCATCCCCACGGGCGAGGGCGGCACGCATGAGACGGGCTTTAAGGCCGCCTACACCCGCGCGATGAACGAATACGCCCGCCGCGTAGGCATATTAAAGGAAAAGGACGCAAACCTCACCGGCGACGACTACCGCGAGGGCATGACCGTGGTGCTGACCACGTTCGTCAAGAACCCGCAGTTCGAGGGCCAGACCAAGGGCAGACTGGGCAACAGCGAGGTGCGCCCGCTGATCGAGGGTCTGGTGTACGACCAGCTGAACCTCTACCTGGAGCACCTGAACCACCAGGAGACGGCGGCAAAGCTGATGGAAAAGGCGTGCGCGGCGGCTTCGGTGCGCGAGGCGGCGCGAAAGGCCAAGGACATCGCACGGCAGAAGTCCTCGCTGGAGGCGGCGCCGCTGGTGGGCAAGCTGGCCTCCTGCACGGGGCGCAAGGCGGAGGAGAACGAGCTGTTCATCGTGGAGGGCGACTCCGCAGGCGGCTCGGCCAAGCAGGGGCGCGACCGCAGGTTTCAGGCCATCCTGCCCTTGCGCGGCAAGCCCCTCAACGCCGAGAAGAAGCGGCTGGATCAGGTGCTGATGAACGAGGAGTTCCGCTCGCTGATCACTGCGTTGGGCACGGGCATCGGCGAGGACTTCAAGCTCTCGGCGCTCAAGTACAACCGCATCATCATATTGGCCGATGCCGACCAGGACGGCGCGCACATCCGCGCCATCCTGCTGACCTTCTTCTTCCGCTACATGAAGGAGCTGATCCTGGACGGCCACGTCTACATCGGCACGCCGCCGCTTTACCTGGTCAAAAAGGGGCAGATGAGCGAGTACGTCTACGACGACAAGGCGCTGCCCGCGGCCGTCAAGCGCATGGGCAAGGGCTACTCCATCCAGCGCTACAAGGGCCTTGGCGAGATGAACCCCGAGCAGCTGTGGGACACCACGATGAACCCCGCGCACCGCACGCTGGTGCAGGTGACGCTGGAGGACGCGGCGCAGGCCGAGCGCATGGTCACGATCCTGATGGGCGACAAGGTGGAGCCGCGCAGGCTCTACATCTCCGACCACGCGGATTTCAACAAAGAGGACAAGTTTGAAGGGTGGGTGAACGGCTGACATGGCGCGCAAAAAGAAGGATGACAGCACGCTGGAGCGCAACGAGATCATACTGCAAAAGCCGATGGAGGAGATCATGCACGAGAGCATGATCCCCTACGCCGAGCACGTGATCCTCGAGCGCGCGCTGCCCCGCGTGGAGGACGGCTTAAAGCCCGTGCAGCGCCGCATCCTCTACACCATGCTGGAGCTTTCCAACACCCCCGACAAGCCGCACCGCAAGTGCGCGCGCATCGTGGGCGACTGCCTGGGTAAGTATCACCCCCACGGCGACACGTCGGTGTACGACGCGATGGTGCGCATGGCGCAGGACTTCAACATGCGGGCGCTGCTGGTGGACGGCCACGGCAACTTTGGCTCCGTGGACGGCGACAGCGCCGCCGCGATGCGCTACACCGAGGCGCGCATGGCGCCCCTTGCGATGGAGCTGCTGCGCGATCTGGACAAGGACACGGTGCCCTTTTCGCTGAACTTTGACGACACGCTCAAAGAACCCGACCTCCTGCCCGGCAGGTTCCCCAACCTGCTGGTCAACGGCGCGTCGGGCATCGCGGTGGGGCTTGCCACCAACATTCCCACACACAACCTGGGCGAGGCCATCGACGCGGTGGTGGCGATGATGGACGATCCCGACATCACGCTGGACGAGCTGATGAGAATCATCCCCGGGCCGGACTTTCCCACCGGCGGCCTGCTGCTCAACACCGACGAGATCCGCAAGGCGTATGAGACGGGCCGCGGGCGGCTGCTGCTGCGCGCGAAGGTGCACGTGGAGGAGGCGTCGGGCGGCAAGAAGAACATCGTGATCACGGAGCTGCCCTATCAGGTCAACAAAGCAGCGATGCTGGAAAAGATACTGCGCCTGTCCGAGGAGAAAAAGGGGATCCTCGCGGGCATTTCCGACATCCGCGACGAGTCCGACCGCACGGGCATGCGCGCCGTCATCGAGCTCAAGCGCGACGTGGACGCGGACAAGGTGCTGAACCACCTCTACCGCGTCAGTGATCTGCAGGTGTCCTTCGGCGTCAACATGGTGGCCATTGCGGACGGCAAGCCCCGCCAGCTCAGCCTGCGCGAGATGCTCGCCCGCTACATCGCCCATCAGAAGCGCGTGGTCACGCGCCGCACGCAGTACGAGCTCAACCAGGCCAAGGCCCGCGAGCACATACTGGCCGGCTTGATGATCGCGGTGGATCAGCTGGACGCGGTCATCGCGCTCATCCGCGCGTCGAAGAACCCCAAGGAGGCGCGTGAGGGGCTGATGGAAAAGTTCGGCTTGAGCGAGATCCAGGCGCAGGCGATCCTGGACATGCGCCTGCAGCGCCTGACGGGTCTGGAGATCCTTGCGCTGAAAAAGGAATACGCCGAGCTGCTCAAGCACATCGCGAAGCTGGAGGGCATCCTCAAGAACGAAAAGAAGCTCATCAAGGTCATCCGCGACGAGATCACCGAGATCCGCGAGCGCTACGCCGACCCGCGCCGCACCCAGCTGATCGAGGCGCAGCCGGTCATCAGGGAAGAGGAGGAGAACGTCAGCTACGCAGAGCCCTGCGTCGTGGTGCGCACCCGCGCGGGTTATCTCAAGCGCATGCAGCCCAAGGTGTTCGCAAAGCGCGAGGAGGTGGAGGACGTCCCGCAGGACGTGTTCCAGCTCAAGACCGACGAGCGGCTGATGCTGTTTACCAACCTGGGCACCTGCTTTACCATCACCGCCGACCAGATTCCCGAGGCCAAGTGGAAGGACCGCGGCCTTGCGCCCACGGGACTGCTCGCGGGTCTGGAGCAGAACGAGCAGGTGGTGTGCATGATGACCAAGGAAGGCGCGGGAGAGAGCCTGGTGTTCTTTACAAAGCGCGGCATGGTCAAGCGCACGCTGAGCGCGGAATACGGCGCGCGGAAGGGCAAGGTCGCGGGCATCTCGCTCAAAAAGGGCGACGAGCTGCTGGACGTGCTGCCCTTTGAGGCGGAAGACAACCTGCTGCTCATCACGCGCAAGGCGATGTCGCTGCGCATGGACGCCGCGGAGATCCCGGTCAACGGCCGCGCGACCTCGGGCGTCAAGGGCATGGGCGTGGAGCTGGACGACGAGCTGGCCTTCGCCTCGTTCGTGCCCGAGGCGGGGGAGATGGTACTGCTCTCCGACCGCGGCTACGCCAAGCGCTGCCTGCTGGTGGACTTTGAGGTGCAAAAGCGCGGCGGCAAGGGCGTCAAGTGCTTTGCGTTCAACAAAAACGGCGCGAATGGGTCTGCACTGGTGTGCGCGCTGCCCGTCACCGAGCCGTACACGCTGGAGGTGGTGCAGGCGGATAAGACCGTCACGCCCATCAGCACCGAGGAGATCATGATCGAGAACAAGACCGGGCGCGGTAAGCCCTACATCGTTGCGCTGATGGACAACGTGGTGCTCCGGTGCTTCAGAAAAGAGGAGTGAGCGATATGGATGAGCGGATCGAGCGGTACGAAGGCATGCCCATCCCCGCGCCCGTGCCGGACGACGGCTACGAGCCGGGCGACGCGCAGGAGTGCGGCGAGGCTGTGCTGGACATCACGGGCCTCAATCCCCGCATAGACTTTGATGCGAGCTACCGCAAGGCGGGCATTGCCGGCGCGCTGACGCACTGCTACGTGCGCGCGGGCGTGTACGACCGGCTGTGCGCGGCGCTGGAGCTTCTGCCGGAGGAGTATTCCTTCCTGATCTACGACTCCCTGCGTCCCCAGCGCGTGCAGCAGGCGCTCTACGACGATTATTACGCGAAAATGCAGGCCGAGCACCCCGACGCCACGCCGGAGGAGCTGGAAAGCATCACCGACGAGTTCGTGGCGCTGCCGCTGACGAATCCGCTGCGCCCCTCGTCGCACCAGTCGGGCGGCGCGGTGGACCTGACGCTGTGCCGCGGCGGCGTGCCGATGGAGATGGGCACGGTGTTTGACGAGTTCGCGCCCATCGCCCACACGGACTGGTTTGAGCGGGAAGGCATGGACGAGACGGTGCGCCGCAACCGCCGCGTGCTCTACCATGTGATGCGGGAGGCCGGCTTTACCAACTACGAGTGCGAGTGGTGGCACTACGACTGGGGCGACCGCTCCTGGGCGCGCCGCAACCACTGCGCGTCCATCTACACCTTCAGCGACTCGCCGGAGCTGTTCTAGAAGCATAAATACACACCGATTATACAGACAGGATTGCAATCCAAAGAAGATTTGGGTGCAATCCTTGCATTTTTGGGCGGGCGCGACTGCAAATTTTGGCGGCTGAATGATTTGGTTTCTTAACAATAAAAACGGGCGGAGGCAATTCGTGCAGAAGAAAAATCCTGCGAGCGGAGTCATTCATTTTTGCGAAAAGCGACGAAAAACGCGCCAAGTCCGGATTTGATCTTTCCGAATGAAACCGAAATATCCATTCTGCGGACAAAAACATGAAATGGCGTAAATCTGCATAGTTAACAATTTTTCAGTTGCAAAACCTTTGGAAATGTGGTATCGTATGCAATGTAATTCATATTTGCGGCGGCCATGCAGAAAACTGTGGGCGCGGCTGCAGATGAAGCGGCATCCCAACAACGCTTCCGAGGCGGGCGGAGGATGACAATCCCCGGCCCCTTTGCATATAGTTTTGCAAGACATCGGAAAAATCTTGTGAGGAGGAACCGAAAATGAAGAAGTTTCTTGCTCTGGTGCTGTGCATCGCGATGGTTCTGACCATGGCTGCCTGCTCCAGCACGGCTACGCCCAGCGAGACCACTCCTGCCGCGGACGCCCCCAGCGCTGCGGATAATCAGGAGCCCGCGGCGGATTCCGGCGAGCCCATGGTCTATAAGGCCCTGTACGGCTCCGAGGTGTCCACGCTGAACTACCTGATCGCCTCTCAGCAGTGGGATCAGACCGTGGCGGCCAACGTCATCGACTCCCTGGTCGAGAACGACAGCTACGGCAACATCATCCCCGGCCTTGCCGAGACCTGGGAGCCCTCCGAGGACGGCCTGACCTGGACCTTCCACCTGCGCCAGGGCGTCAAGTGGTATGACTACCAGGGCAACGAGGTCGCGGAGCTGACCGCCAACGACTTTGTGGACGCGCTGGAGTACGTCATGACCGCCGAGAACGAGTCCCTGACCTACAGCCAGACCGCCTGCATCAAGAACGCCGAGGCCTTCTACAACAAGGAGATCACGGACTTTGCCGAGGTCGGCGTCAAGGCTCTGGACGACTACACCCTCGTCTACACCCTCGAGCAGCCCACGCCCTACTTCCTGACGGGCCTGACCTACACCCCCTGGTTCCCCGCCTACGGCCCGCTGCTTGACGAGCTGGGCACCGATTTCGGTACCTCCAACGACAAGCTGTACTACTGCGGCGCCTACATCCTGAGCGAGTTCGAGCCCCAGGTCAAGCACACCTACATCAAGAACGTCAACAACTGGGATGCCGACAAGATCTACATCGACCGCATCGAGCGCATCTACAACGCCGAGGCCGCCACGCTGGCTCCCCAGATGGTGTTGCGCGGCGAGGTGGACTTTGCGGAGATCTCCACCGACATCGTGGACGACTGGAAGGCCAATCATGCCGAGTATCTGTCCAAGGAGCGCCTGGACGTGATGTGGTCTTACTTCTACTGCTTCAACTTCAACCCCACCTATGACGAGTCCTACCGTCCCGACGACTGGCTCAAGGCCGTCAACAACGAGAACTTCCGTCACTCCATCATGAGCGCGTTCAACCGCGAGTACTCCATCCGCGCCTACGAGCCGGATGATCCCGCGTCCGTGATGCAGAACACCATCACCCCCGCCACCTTCTGCAACGACGGCAGCACCGACTTTGCGGCGCAGCCCGCCTTCCAGGACAACGATCAGTACTTCTACGATGAGGCCAAGGCGCTGGAGTACAAGGCTGCCGCCATCGAGGAGCTGACCGCGCAGGGCGTGACCTTCCCCATCCAGATGGTGATGACCTACAAGTCCGGCGACTCTGACTGGGAGAATGAGTACGTGCTCGTCAAGCAGCAGATCGAGGGCGTGCTGGGCAGCGACTACGTCGAGGTCGTGCTGTGGGCCGGTCCTTCCGAGAACTTCCTGTCCGAGACCCGTCGTGCTGGCAAGTACAGCTTCATGCGCTGCAACTGGGGCGCGGACTACATCGATCCTCAGACCTGGACCGATCCCTTCGACGGCTCTGACAACCTGGATCCCGACACCGGCGTGTGCATCGGCAACTCCTACAACCGCATGGACGCCTACTACTACGATCCCAACAAGACCGGCCTGTTCCCCGAGACCACGGCGGTTCTGACCGAGTACTACACCAAGGTTGAGGAAGCCAAGGCCGAGGCCACCGACATGGTCAAGCGCCATCAGCTCTTTGCTGAGGCGGAGGATCTGCTGATCGAGCATGCGCTGGTCGTGCCCTACTACATCTCTCCCTCCACCTTCCAGGCGACCAAGCTGAACATCTTCGAGGGTCAGTACAGCCCCTCGGGCATCTCCAGCACCCGCTTCAAGGGCCAGAAGGTGTACGATCACTTCATCACCATGGAGGAGTACACCGCCGCTTACGAAGCCTGGATCGCCGAAATCGAGAAGTAAAGAAGCCGCCGTGCTTCCATGATTTCTGTGCAAGGAACCCCCGGGAATTTTCTTGGGGGTTCCTGCACAATTCTTATTTACAATGCGCCGTGGGCGCGCTACAATTATAGAACGGCGGTGCGCGTCGTGGGAAGGCGCATCCCCTAAAGTACAAAAAGGGGTTGACAAAATGCTCAAGTATCTGGCCAAGCGTTTGGGGCGTTCGTTCATCACACTAATCATCATTCTGACCATCGTATTTGTACTGATGCGCCAAATGCCCATCGAAGGCTATTTCCCCAACTTTGATAAAATGACAAAGGAACAGATCCAGAACGGTCTGGAGCTGATGGGCATGGACAAGCCCATGCCGGTCCAGGTGCTGAATTTCTTCAAGGACCTCTTTACGAAGGGAGACCTGGGCACGTCGCGCATTTACCGAAACAACGTGCCGGTGACGGAGATCCTCGCGCCCAAGCTGCCGGTGTCCGTAAAGCTGGGTTCGCTCGCGCTGATCGTGGCGCTGCTGTTGGGCATTCCCATGGGCACGCTGATGGCAAAGTACAAGGGCGGGCTGGTCGACCACCTGGGCACGGCGTTCATCGTTTTCATTGAAGCGGTGCCCGCGGCGGTATATTATCTGTTCATCCAGCTCTACGGCACCGAATTTTTAGGCATCAGCCTGATTTTTGACATCAACGACCCCAAGGCGTGGATCCTGCCGGTGTTTTCACTCTCGCTGGGCAACATCGCCTACTATGCGATGTGGCTGCGCCGCTACATGGTGGACGAGAGCACCAAGGATTACGTGCAGCTGGCCAAGATCAAGGGCGTTTCCAAGAACCGCATCATGTTCCAGCATGTGTTCCGCAACGCGTTCGTGCCGCTGGCGCAGTACATTCCCACCTCCTTCCTCAACACCGTGGTCGGCTCCATCTACATCGAGTCGCTCTACGCCATCCCCGGCATGGGCGGCCTGCTAGTAGACGTGGTCAAAAAGCAGGATAACAACATGGTGCAGGGCATCGTGCTGGTGTTTGCCTGCGTGGGCGTCGTCGGCCTGGTGTTCGGCGATCTGCTGATGGTGCTGCTCGATCCGCGCATCAGCTTCGGTTCGAAAGGAGGAAATCGCTAATGGGCCTGCTCAAGCATCCGAAACTGGAGCAGCTGGAAAAGGAATGCTCCGAAAACCTCAAGACCGCGCTGGGCGACAAGGAAGCCTTCTCCTTTGCCGAGTTCAACGAGCAGGAGGTGGAGCGCACGGGCTACTCCGATTATTCCTATTGGGGCAGCACCTTCCGCGCATTCTGCAAAAACAAGCTGGCGGTGATCCTGGTGTTCACCGTGCTGGCCATCCTGCTGTTTACGTTCATCCAGCCCTACCTTCCCGGGCAGTATGACGCCTTTGCGGTCAACAACGACCCCGTCACCGGCATCCCGCTGCGCAACAACCCGCCCAGCGCCGAGCACTGGCTGGGCACCAACTCCATCGGTCAGGACCTGTGGAGCCGCATTTGGCAGGGCACGCGCACCTCGCTGCTGATCGGCCTTGCGGTCGCGGGCATTGAGGCCGTCGTGGGCATCACCGTGGGCGTGCTGTGGGGCTATGTGCGCCAGCTGGACATCATCTTTACTGAATTGTACAACATACTGGACAACATCCCGTCCACCATCGTGCTGATCCTGGTCTCCTACATGCTCAAGCCCGGCGTCGGCACCATCATCCTGGCCATGTCGCTGACCGGGTGGATCGGCATGGCGCGATTCATCCGCAACCAGATCATCATCATCCGCGACAGAGAGTACAACCTCGCGTCCCGCTGCCTGGGCACGCCGGTGTACCGCATCATACTGCGCAACCTGCTGCCCTACCTGGTCTCCGTGGTCATGCTGCGCATGGCGCTGTCCATCCCCGCGGCCATCGGCAGCGAGGTGTTCATCACCTACATCGGCCTGGGCCTGCCCGCCACCATTCCCTCGCTGGGCAACCTGATCAACGAGGGCCGCACGCTGATGATGAGCCCCAACCTGCGCTATCAGCTGATCTATCCCACCATCGTGCTGTCCATCGTCACCATTTCCTTCTACATCGTGGGCAATGCCTTCTCCGATGCGGCAGATCCAAAGAACCATCGCTAAGGAGGTGCACGTCAAATGAGCGAAAAGGAAAAGATACTTTCCATTCAGGATCTGAGCGTGCGCTTCAACCTCCGCGGCAGGGTGCTGCACGCCATCCGCGGCCTGTCGCTGGACGTGTACAAGGGCGAGAGCCTCGCCATCGTCGGCGAGTCGGGCTGCGGCAAGTCCGTGCTCAACAAGAACCTGATCGGCCTGCTGGACAACAACGGCTTCATCGACGGCGGTTCCATCCGTTACTACGGGCTTAAAAAGGACGCGGCGCGCCCCGAGCTGTACGGCGAGGACGAAAACGGGCAGTACGCCGACCTGACCAAGTTCAAGAAGGAAAAGGACTGGCTCAAGATCCGCGGCAAAGAGGTCTGCATGATCCTGCAGGACCCCATGACCAGCTTAAATCCCCTGAAAACCATCGGCGCGCAGATCGCCGAGGCCATCCGCCTGCACCAGGGCCTGCACGGCAAGGCGCTGAAGGAAGCCGTGCTGCAGATCATGCGCGACGTGCGCATCGACGACCCCGAGCGCCGCTATAAGCAGTATCCGCACGAGTTCTCCGGCGGCATGCGCCAGCGCGTGGTCATCGCCATCGCCATCGCCTGCAAGCCCAAGATCCTGATCTGCGACGAGCCCACCACCGCGCTGGACGTCACCATTCAGGCGCAGGTGCTCTACCTCATCAAGGAGCTCAAGGCCAAGTACAACCTCACCGTCATCTTCATCACCCACGACCTGGGCGTCGTGGCAAACATCGCCGACCGCGTGGCGGTGATGTACGCCGGCGACATCGTGGAGATCGGCATGGCGGAGGAGATCTATTACGATCCCAAGCACCCCTACACCTGGGCGCTGCTGTCGTCGCTGCCGCAGCTGGGCGTCAAGGGCGAGGATCTGTTCTCCATCAAGGGTACGCCGCCCAACCTCTTTACCGAGATCCACGGCGACGCCTTTGCCGCGCGCAACCCGCAGGCGCTCAAGATCGACTTTGTGGAGCGGCCGCCGTACTTTGAGGTGACGCCAACCCACAAGGCCAAGACCTGGCTGCTCGACCCGCGCGCGCCCAAGGTAGAGCCTCCGCGCATCATTCAGCAGCTCAACAGCGAGGGAGGTGCCGCAAATGAATAACGAGAATCGGGAGGTGCTGCTGCACGTTGAGGACCTGAAGGTCACCTTCGGCAACCGGCGCAACCTGTTTACCGCGGTCGGCGGCGTCTCCTTTGACATCTACAAGGGCGAGACCTTCGGTCTGGTGGGCGAGTCCGGCTCGGGCAAGACCACCATCGGCCGCGCCATCATCCGCATCCACCCCACCGCGGGCGGCAGGATCGTCTACCGCGGCCAGCAGATCAACGGCAAGATCTCCAAGGAGCTGGATAGAGAGGTCACCCGCAAGCTGCAGATGATCTTCCAGGACCCCATGGCCTCGCTCAACGAGCGCGCCAAGGTGGACTACATCATCTCCGAGGGCCTGTACAACCTGGGCGGCATCTCCGCCGCCGAGCGCAAGGAGCGCGTGCAGAAGGCGCTTGCCGACGTGGGCCTGCTGCCCGAGTTCGCCAGCCGCTTCCCGCATGAGTTCTCCGGCGGCCAGCGCCAGCGCATCGGCATCGCCCGCGCGCTCATCATGGAGCCGGAGTTCATCATCGCCGACGAGCCCATCTCCGCGCTGGATGTGTCCATCCGCGCGCAGGTGCTGAACCTGCTGGCGCAGCTGCAGAAGGAGCGCGGGCTGACCTACCTGTTCATCTCGCACGACCTGTCCGTGATGCGCTTCATCTGCGACCGCGTGGCCGTCATCCACAAGGGCCTGCTGGTGGAGCTGGCCGACTGCGAGAAGCTGTTCGCCCACCCGCTGCATCCCTACACGCGCGCGCTGCTGTCCGCCATCCCCCAGCCCGATCCCATCCGCGAGCGCAACAAGCAGCTGGAGATCTACGATCCCCGCATGCACGACTACTCGGAGGACAAGCCCGTCTGGGAGGAGATCGAGGAGGGCCACTTCGTGCTGGGCAACCAGAAGGAGCTGGCCGAATACCGCGCCCGGATCAAGGACTGAAGCTGAGACAAAACAAAAGCTGCGCTGCCTGCTTTGTGCGGCGCGGCTTTTTTGTTGACAGCGCCCGGGGCGCGTTGTAAAATCAAAACAGAGTTTTCCGGCGAAAGAGGGTGGATTCCATGTCGGTGCGCAACATGGCGGAGGTACTGAAAAACAGCGTGATCTACCAGATCAACCTGCGTGCCTTCACGCCCGAGGGCACGCTGCGCGCGGCGGAAAAGCTGCTGCCGCACATCCGCAGCATCGGGGTGGACATCGTGTATCTGTGCGCCTGCTCGACGGCGGATCGGGATGAGGATCGCGCCGGCTGGTCGGATCGCCAGCGCGCCTCGGGGATGAACAACCCCTGCAACCCCTACCGCATCAGCGATTACGACAGCATCGACCCGGAATACGGCACGGTGGAGGACCTGCAGCGCTTTGTGGAAACGGCGCATGGCGTGGGTCTGCGCGTACTGCTGGATCTGGTGTACTTCCACTGCGGTCCCAACGCCGTGTTTTTGCAGGAACATCCCGATTTCATCGTGCGCAACCCGGACGGCACCCCCGCGCTGGGCAGATGGCGCTTCCCGCAGCTGAACTTTGAGCTGCCTGCGCTGCGCGAATACCTGATGCGCAACATGGAGTTCTTCGTGCGCGAATGCGGCGTGGACGGCTACCGCTGCGACGTGGGCGACGCCGTGCCATTAGACTTCTGGGCGGAGGCCTGCGCGCGCATCGACGCGCTCAAGCCTGGCCTGGTGATGATCAACGAGGGCGTGGACGCCGCCTACCTGGACGTGTTCGACCTCAACTACGGCTGGTACCTGCGCGAGGCGTTCCTGGCCTGCGTCGAGGGCAAGCAGCCGGCAGAGGTGATCGCGGAAACGCAGATCAAGTACAGCAAGGAACACCTGCAGGGCACCTGGCGCTCCATCGCGCTGCTGGAAAACCACGACACCGTCAGCGACGACTACGACAACCGCATGGAGCAGCGCATCGGCAAGCGCGCGATGGATGCGGGGCTGGTGATCAACTACACGCTGCCCAACGTGCCCTTCCTCTATTGCGGCACGGAGGTCTGCGACACCAACCGGCACTCCCTCTGGGGCAACCGCTTCCACGGCGCGAACCTGGTGATCGACTGGCAGAACGCGCTGACCGCGGACGGCGTCGACCGCATGGCGCTGCTGCGGCTGCTGGCGCAGCTGCGGCACAGCATCCCTGCGCTGGGCATGGACGGCGCGCTGGCGTTTGCTAAGACGGGAAACGCGCAGGTGCTGGGCTATTTCCGCGAGAAAGCGGGGCAGCGCTGCCTTGTGGCGGTGAATCTTTCCGACGAAAAGGCCTGCTCTACGGTGGCTGCGGAGGCGTCGACAGCGGAGGCGCTGCTGGCGCGCGGCGTCGAGGCTGAGCTGAACGAAGGAAACGTGAACTTGGCGCTGGAGCCCTGGGGCTTTGCGCTCATGGAGCTTAAATAAACACAGAGCGAGGAAAAACATGAACAAACTGATCGTACCCGAATCGCTGAAACCGGGCGATCGCGTGGCGCTGATCGCGCCGTCCGGCCCGCTGCCCGAGGGGCGGCTGGAAAAGGCGGTGCGCGCGGTGGAGAACATGGGGCTGGTGCCCGCGGTGTACCCCAGCGTGCGCAGCCGGCACGGCTACCTTGCGGGCGGAGACGAGCTGCGCGCGGCGGACGTGGGCAACGCCTTTGCCGACCCGACGGTGCGCGGCGTGCTCTGCGCGCGGGGCGGCTACGGCGCGCAGCGGCTGCACAAGCTGATCGACTGGGAGGCCGTGCGCCGCAACCCCAAGGTGTTCCTGGGGTACAGCGACGTGACCTATCTGCACGCGATGATGAACCAGTGGTTCGTCACCTATCACGCGCCCATGCCCTCTACGGAGTGGTACCACGGGCTGGACGACTACACCGCGCGCTGGGTGCGCACGGCGCTGTTCGGCGGGACGTGGGGCGAGCTGCCCAACTGCGCGGGAAGGGCGCGGCGCACGGTCGCTCCGGGGCGGGCCGCGGGAAGGCTGGTGGGCGGCAATCTCTCGCTGGTGTCCTCGGCGCTGGGCACGCCCTATGCGCTGGACGCGCGGGACGCAATACTGTTCCTGGAGGATGTGGGCGAGCAGCCCTACCGCATCGACGGCATGCTCAATCACCTTGTGCAGTCGGGTGCGCTGGACGGATGTCGTGGCGTGATCCTTGGCTATTTCACCGACTGTGCGGCGGAAAAGCCCGCAGAAAGCCTGACGCTCCGGCAGGTCTTTGACGAACTGCTGGGAAAGCTGGGCATCCCGGTGCTTTCGGGCGTCACCTGCGGTCACGAGGAGCCTACGCTCTCGCTGCCGCTGGGACGCATGTGTGAACTGGACGCAGACAAACAGACCATACGGATAATGGAGGAGAACTAATATGGATTGGCAGCAGCAGGTACTGGACGAACTGGAGAGCGCGCAGGCGCAGGTCACGGCACTGATGGTCAACGCGGACACGGGCGAGGCGATGATCAACCTGGACATGGAAAAGCCCGTGGTTTCGGCCTCCACCATCAAGGTGGCCATCATGCTGCACGCGCTGGAGCGCGTCGAGCAGGGCACGCTGACGCTGGAGCAGCAGCTGTTCATCCCCGAAAAAGAGATCCTGCCCGACACCACGGTGTTCGAGTACGGCGCGCAGAGCATGTCGGTGGGCGAGCTGATCCAGTGGATGATCATCGAGTCGGACAACACCGCCACCAACGCGCTGATCCGCCTGCTGGGCATGGACCGCATCAACGAATACTGCCAGTGGCTGGGCCTGACCGCCACGCGCGTCGAGCGGCTGATGCTGGACTTTGACGCGGTGGAGCGCGGCCTGAACAACTACACCAGCGCCAAGGACCAGTGCAACATGTTCCTCGCGCTCTATCACCACAGCATCCTCAATCCTGAGCTGTGCGCGTGGGCGATGAACGTGCTGTTCGGCCAGCGCCACAAGGCGGACTTCCTGCGCTACATACCGGACAACATCCAGGTGGCGCACAAGACCGGCAGCCTGGACAACCTCGACCACGACAGCGGCATTTTCCTGCTGAACGGCGTGCACTTCTACTTGGGCGTGTTCGTGTCCGATGCGCCGTCCAACGCCTATGCGCAGCAGCTGCTGGGCCGCGTGGGCAAGATGATCTACGACGAGTTCAAGTAAGGGGGCCGGGCGATGTTTGCGATCATCCGGACCG